>JAZODM010000023.1:0-69797 GCA_045596985.1 Clostridia bacterium | reverse complement strand
CCAAGGTTTTTAGCCGTTTTTATTAAAGAAAGTTTCTTGAAGAACACCTCATCCGTCAACCTTCGGTTGCCACCTTCTCCTCAAAGGAGAAGGCTATTTTTTATTATCTGCTTGTGGTTGACCGACTTTTTCGACAGTCTGCGGCACAAAACTGCGTTTTGTGCCGCATTTTTATTCTCCTGCCATTTTTTCACGCAGATGGTGGGATAATAGCGCAAGCGAGGATGCCATATTTTCATTTTGTACGAGAATATCCTCCGGCGCTTTAAGGTGCGTGGGGGCAAAATTCCATATAGCCTTTATTCCGCTTTTTACAAGCAGGTTGCAAACCTCCTGCGCGGAAGTGTTTGGCACTGTTATAATGCCGATTTTTACATTGAGCTCCTCACATTTCTTTTTCAAAGATGAGAGCGGAAATATCCTTTTGTTATCAATTACCTCTTCCCGATTATCAAAAGCCGCCACAATATTTATACCGTAATTGTCAAAGCCTCTGTAGCTCATAAGTGCCATTCCTAAGTTTCCCGCACCGATAAGTATTGCATCATTACTGTTTCTGTATCCTAAAAAATCTGATATTCCGTTAATAAGGTCACGTACTGCAAATCCTTTTTTGGGGATACCCGCACTTTTACAAACTGCGGCAAGGTCTTTTCTCACCTGAACATCGTTAAGGTCAAGTCCCTTGGCAACCGTGGCAGAGGAGATATACTCCGTTTCTGCCAAATCTATTGATTTAAGATATGACATATATACAGGCAGTCTTTTAAGTGCCTGCCTTGAAAGATTTTTACTACTCATCATTTTCCCTCTGTATTCTTTACTTAAACAAGCGGGGAAATAATATTTCCCCGCTTAGAATTATGATTGCATAAACAATCACGCTTTTCCTACTGAACCGAAAAGCTCCATCTTTTCTTTAACTGTAGCCTTTATAGCCTCACATCCGGGTGCAAGAACCTTTCTGGGGTCAAAGCCCTTACCCTGAAGGTCTTTACCCTCTTCAATATACTTTCTTGTAGCAGCTGTGAAAGAAAGCTGACATTCTGTATTTACGTTAATCTTTGCAACGCCGAGGCTGATTGCCTTTTTAATCATATCCTCGGGGATACCTGTACCGCCATGAAGAACAAGCGGAATATTGCCTGTTGCATTCTTGATTTTTTCAAGAGCGTCAAAATCAAGTCCCTTCCAGTTTTCGGGATATTTTCCGTGAATGTTACCGATACCTGCAGCAAGCATTGTTACGCCAAGACCCGAGATAGCCTTACACTCTTCGGGGTCAGCAATATCGCCGCCACCGATAACGCCATCTTCCTCGCCGCCGATTGCGCCAACCTCCGCCTCAAGGCTGAGACCCTTCTCGGCACAGATTTTTACAAGTTCTGTTGTCTTTTCAATATTTTCATCGATAGGATAGTGCGAACCGTCAAACATAACAGATGAGAAGCCTGCCTCAATACATTTAAGAGTAGCCTCATAGCTGCCGTGGTCAAGATGAAGTGCAACGGGAACTGTAATATTAAGTCCCTCAAGCATTCCGTTAACCATACCCACAACTGTCTTGTAGCCTGCCATATATTTTCCTGCGCCCTCACTAACACCTAAAATTACAGGTGAATTAAGCTCCTGTGCAGTTAAAAGAATTGACTTTGTCCACTCAAGATTGTTGATATTGAACTGACCTACTGCATAATGACCGTCACGTGCCTTTTCAAGCATTTCCTTTGCTGATACTAACATAATACCCCACTTTTCCTTTCTTTCCATAAATCTTCACATTAATATTATCGCATAAAAATAAAAATAAATCAATATATATTCAATAAAAGAGGTGATTTTTTTGAAAAAAACACCGGTAATTGTTCTCAATTTCAAATTTTTACGTGTTGTTTTTTTATTATGTGCATTTCTTCTGTCTGTTATTATAAGCACGGCACTTGCGCAAAAGCTTTCCCCGCTTAGCGTATCAAAGTCCTTTGTGGAAAGTTGTCTTGGACAAAACCCTGCTTTTTTTGAAAAAAGCTCTCCCCGACAAGGTGTCTTTTCCCTGCTTGAAAGAAAAGCTACACTTCCTCCCGAAGAAAAAAAGGAGGCGTCAAAGCCGCAGGAGATGCCCGCTGAGGAGAAAAACGAAAATATCCTTGCACGCTCACCCTCTCATACGGCAGGAGAAACAGTAAAAATCAATAACTCCACAAATCACAATATTGATGTCACTGCTTATAGCGGTAGTATACCTGCATTTTTAAAAGATGACATTTCCGTATTGATAGTGCATACCCACACCACAGAAAGCTATACCCCATCGCAAAAGTATTCCTACACACCCAGCGACACCGACAGAACTCTTGATAAAAATTACAATATGGTGCGCGTCGGTGATGAAATTGAAAAGGTGCTTTCTGAAAATAACATAAAAGTATATCACGATACCACAATCAACGATTACCCAAGCTATAACGGCAGCTACAACAAAAGCGGTGCAAACGTAACAAACCACATAAAAAACGACCCATCCATACAGATAGTCCTCGACGTACACCGCGATGCCATAGAAGGGCAAAACGGAGAAAAGGTTAAATACACCTCAAAAATCAACGGAGAAGATGCCGCATCGATAATGCTTGTTGTCGGCAGTAACCTGAGCGGTCTTGCCCATGACGGTTGGGAAGACAATATGCGCTTTGCCGTAGCGTTGCAGCAGCATACAGAGGCGCTCTACAAGGGTCTTTGCCGCCCAATAAATTTCAGGAGCCAACGCTTTAATCAGCAGTTGGCCCCCGGTGCAATTATTGTTGAAGTCGGCACCAATGGCAATACCCTCGACGAGGCACTGCTTGGTGCAAAATATTTTGCGCAATCCCTTGCGCAGTTTATTCAGAATAAGGGCACTTATTCGTGATGATTATGACAATGCGCGCAGTTTCCGCTGCACTCAACCTTTTTATCAATTCCGTTTTCAGGCAGAAGGTAGCCCAGCCCGATATGCCTTAAACTTGTTAAATTTTGTTATAAGACAAAGAAAATTCAAGAATAATACTGTCGTATATTTGCAGAATTTTCTGCAGTATTATGCGAAATTTCTGTTTTTAAACCATATCGGGCTTGGCTTCCTTCTGCCTATCATAATAATCCTGAATAGCTGCCTTTATTGCCTCCTCGGCAAGAACACTGCAGTGAAGCTTTGCCGGCGGAAGTCCGTCAAGAGCCTCCACAACAGCTTTGTTTGTAAGTTTTAAAGCTTCCTCCACGGTTTTACCGATTACAAGCTCTGTTGCCATAGAGCTTGTCGCAACGGCAGCGCCGCATCCGAAAGTCTTGAATTTGACATCTTTAATTATGTCTTCTTCTATTTTCATATAAATTTTCATTATATCGCCGCATTTTGCATTACCTACAGTTCCAACTGCGTTTGCATCTGCAATTTCCCCGACGTTTCTGGGGTTTGAGAAATGGTCCATAACCTTTTCACTGTACATTTTATATCATTCCTTTCTCTTTAGTGTCCTACGCCCTCATAAAGCGGTGACATATCCCTCAGCCGCTGAACGATTGGTGCAAGAGCCTTAATGAAGGAGTCTATTTCCTCTTGTGTTGTAAACTCTGAAAGTGATGCCCGAAGCGAGCCATGCGCAATTTCGTGGGGAAGTCCTATTCCCAATAGCACGTGCGACGGGTCAAGCGAGCCGGATGTGCAGGCAGAGCCGCTTGATACCACATACCCCTGCATATCAAGACTTAAAAGAAGACTCTCCCCTTCTATATATTTAAAGCAAAAGCTTGTATTATTCGGAAGTCTTTTTTCCGGGTGTCCGTTAAGACGCGTATACGGAACTGTTTCAAGAACAGTCTTTATAAGGTAATCACGAAGCTCCGTGATTTTCGCCGTCTTTTCCTCCATATTTGCACAAGCCTCACTAAGCGCCTTAGCCATACCGACAACACCTGCAACATTTTCAGTTGTTGCACGCTTTCCGCCTTCCTGGGCACCGCCGTGGATAAGGTTTTCAAGCTGAACACCCTTCCTGACATAGAGCGCGCCCACGCCCTTGGGGCCGTGGAATTTATGTGCAGACATCGAAAGAAGGTCAATATTCATCTCCTCAACATCGATTTTTACTGCGCCTGCAGCCTGAACGGCATCAGTATGGAAATAAACACCCTTTTCCCTGCAGAGCTTTCCAATCTCCGCAATAGGATTTATTGTTCCGATTTCATTATTAGCAAACATCACGCTGACAAGAACTGTTTCGTCGGTAATCGCATTTTCTATATCACTCACACTTACCATACCGTACTCATCCACAGGAACATAGGTAACTTTATATCCCTGCTTTTCCAGAAACTCACACGTGTGAAGCACTGCGTGATGTTCTATCGTTGTAGTTATTATATGACTACCCTTTTTTTTGTTTTTAAGCATGACACCCTTAATCGCCCAGTTGTCAGCCTCACTTCCGCCGCCGGTGAAATACACCTCACGCTCTGTCGCACCAATACACTGGGCAATAGTCTTTCGTGCCTCTGTAAGGGCAGTTCGTGCAGCTTGTCCCGGCGTTGTATATGTTGAGGACGCATTTCCGAAATTTTCAAAAAAATACGGCATCATTGCCGAAAGAACGCTGTCCTTCATTTTTGTTGTTGCAGCATTATCTAAATATACCATACAAGGTCTCTCTCTTTCTAAACATCTATATGACAGTATATTACTAATTGAGCAAAAAAGCAAGTAGGATTTGTGATTTTCGTCATTTTCTACACATAAGTTTCCACGCGGATTACTTTTCCTATTATCTTTGACCTATCCTTGGAGGCGTCAAGACGTATATCGGGATAATTTTCTTCGTTTGTTACAGCCTTAAGAAGAATATGCGTGCCATCCATATAGTATTTTCGGACGATGCTTTTCTTTTCATACATGGCAAGCACAACATCGCCGCTTTTAATCGGTGCATCTATACGAACAAGTGCAGTAGCATCACACTTGATACCCTCCAGCAGCATTGAATTATCCTTGACCTTTACTGCAATATGGTCATATCCGCGCAGCACATCGCGGTCAACATAGATAACATCACTCACATCATTCCACGAAGGAAGTGACGTATCAGCACTCAACTCATTTACAACGTAAACCTCTTTTGCGCGCTCTGCCGTGTTTTCCAAGGGTTGAGGATTTAAAAGCTCTTCCACGGCCGCACCAAATGTTTTTGCAAATTTCTCCACAAGCGAAGGCGGCGGCGCTTCAAGATAGCCCGATTCTATATTTTCAATTGTGGTTACACCTACCGAAACTCTTTGTGCAAGCTGCTCCTGCGTCATTCCGGCATGCTTTCTCAGTCCCATTACGTGTATTCCAAGCCAACTCATTGCCGCACTTCCCTTTTCTGTAGTTTCTCCAATGAATAATATTTTACCATAAAAGGAAGTATCTTTCAATATAATTTTATTTAATTAATTTAAATGAAGTGCGCGGTTTATTCCCTCGGCAATTATTTCTGACGCCTGATTTGAAATCACATCAACGTCATTGGGTGTGACAATCATATTTGTGCTTTCTTTTGACAGTGCTTCATTTATAAATTCCCTTCCCCCGTTTTCAAATGCATCCAACAATTCCTCCGCATCCTTTGAGAGCTTTTCGCCCATATGCTGCGAAAGCGTTTCCATCGCATCAATAGTAAGTGTTGCCGCATCAACCACCATGGGAACACCTATCGCTATTACCGGTACACCGAGGGTCTTTTGGGTAAGCTCTTTTCTGTTGTTTCCTACTCCGCTGCCGGGGATTATCCCCGTATCTGCTATCTGCACCGTTGTTCCAAGGCGGCTGAGCTTCCTTGATGCCAATGCATCTACTGCAATAATAAGGGAGGGTTTAACACGCTCTGCCACGCCCTCTATAACCTCGCCCGTTTCAATACCCGTCAGACCGAGCACCCCGGGGGCAAGTGCACTTACAGCACGCACATCGAAGGAAAGTCCGCTGTTCGCCTCGCTCGTAATATGGCGCGTCACCAAAAGCTTGCCTACAGTTTTTGGCCCGATCGAATCAGGCGTAATATACTGGTTTCCAAGTCCTGCAACAAGCACCGATGCATTTTTAGGAATATTTATAATTTTTTTGAGTTCGTCACACACTGCCTGCGCTCCGCGCTCACATATTTCTTCATCCTCCTGGTGCATCTTCTTAATTTCTATAGTAATATAGTTTCCCATGGGTTTTCCTATTTTGAGCGCTCCTTCGGGCGTGGTAATCTTTACGTGTGTAACACTGATACCGTCACTGTCGTGACGTATGCTTTCCACACCTGCAATCTCCTCGGCAAACATTTCTCGGCATTCAAGTGCAAGGTCTGTACGTATCGGCATAATTAATCCTCCTTTAGTCCTTCGATTTCCTCAAAATGATTTTTTTCATCACTTTCAAATAAATCGCAATATGCCCTGTACCGCGCAAGAAGATATATCGGGTCATTTGTGTAAGTCCCATCAAAATTTTCAGGATTTTGATTTGAAACATCGTTATTCATAATTATCATACCTTTCAAAATAATACTTCTATTGTATTATTTCTCAGGCAAATAAAAATACAATCAGTAAAATTTTACAAAAGAAGCGTGCCGCTTCACCCATTTTACACTTTTAATTTTACGTAAATTTCTATAAAAACAAAAAATTCTTATCTTTAACACCATTTTCTTGCCAAAATATGTTAAATTCATTATGATAGTTTTAAAAAAGAAAGGTGATAATTAGATGAATTTCAATGATTATTTGCAACTAGCAGGCATCAGTATTTGAAGACGTATATTTTAAAATTGGATTAATTGTAGGTGCAAAAATAGCCTTTCAGCTATGTGACAAAATCAATGAACTTCGTTAACACAAATGGGATTAAAAAGGCCTTTTTAATATATCAAACCCCTGCCCCACTCTTTGGGGTAATTCCTTGCCATTTTGAGCGCCAAAATGGCGAAAAGCGTCGGGGGATTTCGATTTCCCCCGAACCCCTTAAAACGACCTCGCAGGGGCGTAAGGAAAAAATGGGCGTTGTATCATTTATACAGTGTGGGTATTATTTTTCCGTATTTTCCGCCTTTGAACCGCCGCCTTTAAAGGAAACACTTAGTTTCCTGAGTCGTCTGAAATTGCGAGCCAGCAAAGGAAAATGATGCTCGCAATTTCTCGGTAGTCGGCAAAAAATACGGAAAAACGCAGCTTTATCGCTGTAGTTAGTTTGATGTAAAACTATCTGACTTCCGTTAACTTAGGGTTTGTAATTTTTGCACACAAAAAAGCCTGCCGAAATTTCGGCAGGCTTTAATTTTTAAAAAATTAGTTTGTGATAGTCTTTTCTGAATCTTTTTCGAAGATATGAATCTTCTGAGGATCCATACAGATATCAATTGTCTGATTTCGCTGAGATGTGCTGTCAGGCTTAACTCTTGCGATGAAGTTAAGACCATCGAGTGTAAGATAAAGATATGTCTCAGCACCCATAAGCTCTGTTACATCAACACTAGCCTTGAACTTAGTATCAGCATATTTTGCAAGAGAATCTGCATCATCATACAAATCCTCGGGACGGATACCCATAGTTACTGTCTGACCAACATAGTCCTGAACCTTAGCAGCCTTCTCGGCTGTAAGCTTAATTGTATGCTCACCAAACTTGAGGAATGTATCCTCGCCTTCCTTCTCAACAACTGCATCACAGAAGTTCATCTGGGGTGAACCGATGAAGCCTGCAACGAATACGTTAACAGGGTTGTTGTAAAGATTCTGGGGGCTATCAACCTGCTGGATGATACCGTCTTTCATAACAACGATTCTTGTCCCCATTGTAAGAGCCTCTGTCTGGTCATGAGTAACGTAGATGAATGTTGTCTGAAGTCTCTGATGAAGCTTAGAAATCTCAGTTCTCATCTGAACACGAAGCTTAGCATCGAGGTTTGAAAGAGGTTCGTCCATAAGGAATACCTTCGGCTCACGAACGATAGCACGACCAAGCGCAACTCTCTGACGCTGACCGCCTGACAAAGCCTTGGGCTTTCTTTCAAGGAGATGCTCGATATCAAGGATACGTGCAGCCTCCTGAACTCTCTTCTTGATTTCAGCCTTGGGAGTTTTTCTGAGCTTAAGACCAAACGCCATATTCTCAAAAACTGTCATATGGGGATAAAGAGCATAGTTCTGGAATACCATTGCTATATCTCTGTCCTTGGGAGCTACGTCGTTTACAAGCTTCTCGCCTATGTAAAGCTCACCCTCACTGATTTCTTCAAGTCCAGCAATCATTCTGAGTGTTGTGGACTTACCGCAACCGGAAGGACCTACAAGGATGATGAACTCCTTATCTGCAATATCAAGTGAGAAATCTGATACTGCCGTCACTCCGCCTGCATATCTTTTATAGATATTTTTCAACTGTAAACTTGCCATTTTTTTGACCTCCTAATGGTTTAAAAAGATACCTAATTCACACTGTCTACATTCTAACACAACTATTTAAAGTTGCAAATACACTTGTTTCACAAATTTAAACATTTTTTTTGTAAACATTGCATAGCAGTGCCACCTCTTCGTCCGTGAGAAACCTGTATTCGCCTTCTTTAAGGCTTTCATCAAGGAACAGAGCGCCGTAGGAAAGGCGTTTTAAGTAAACCACATTGTTTCCTACCGCATGCGCCATACGCTTTATCTGGTGGAATTTTCCCTCCGTTATAGTGAGGTTTATTTCATTTTCACTAATTCGTTCTACTTTTGCTTCCTTTGTAATACATTCACCGATGTCAACACCTTTTGTGAGCATTTCTATTTCTTTATCTGTAATATTTTTTTCAAGTCGCACAAAATAAGTCTTTCCCGTGTTTTTGTTTGGCGACAAAAGATTATGCGCAAGTACGCCGTCATTTGTAAGAAGCAAAAAACCCACCGTATCTATGTCGAGGCGCCCTGCGGGGAACAAATCATATCGCGAAAACGCCTCGGGAAGAAGTGAGAGAACTGTTTTTTGCTTTTTATCCTCCGCGGCACTTACAACACCCTGCGGTTTATTCAACATTATATAAATGTATTTTTTGTATGTTACTTTCTCACCATTCACAAAGATATGCGCATCCTCATCAACCTGATAGGAAATATCCTTTATTATTTTATCTTCATAGCGGACTGCGCCGCTTTTTATAGCTTTTCGCGCCTCGCTCCTTGTAAGGGCTGCTGCATCTGCCACAAATTTATCAAGTCTCATTTCTCTCTCCCGTTTTCTCATCTGTCTTTGTTATAGGAAGCATTATTCCGTCAATAGTAATGCTTGAAATATCGCCGCCTATTATTTTTCCGTTATAAACCAAAATGTTTGCACGTGCATTCTCGGATGGTATAAGGTATGTATAACGCTTACACTTTTTTCCTTTATAGGGGGTAAGGTCATATCCCCCCTCCTTTAAAAGGTTATTATACCTTTCATATACTGCATTAAACCGCTCGGGTATAGTAACATCCACAACCTCTGCCGGGGTTTCCAAAACGTCCTCGTACCCCATATCCCTTACCGTCTGCGAAAATGCTGGAACGGGTACACAGTATACCCTTATGCAGTGCACCGTCGCAAAAGCAGCAAGCAGGGAAAAAATCGCCCAAAAATACTTTTTCATGCAAAAACACCCTTTCGGAATATTTGTATTCCGAAAGGGCATCTTTTATTCTGCTGAGAACGGAAGAAGTGCAATATGGCGTGCACGCTTGATAGCGATTGTCAGCTGACGCTGATGCTTTGCACATGTGCCTGTAATTCTTCTGGGAAGAATTTTTGCACGTTCAGAAACATAACGACGAAGCTTTGCAACGTCTTTATAATCGATGTCTGCAACCTTGTCAACACAGAACTGGCAAACTTTTTTCTTCGCCTTCCTAGCTCTGAAAGGTCTTTCAGTCTTTTCCTTTTCCATCATGGCTAAAACCTCCTTTAATTAAGCATATAAGAATAATCCTTTATATGCCTCAGAATGGTAAATCATCATCAGTACCCATGGGAGAGATAGGTTCGGGAAGCGAACCAAAATCACTGCCTGCAAAAGAATCCTCCATCATTCCTGAATTTTGAGAATCCCTCTTACTTTCAGCAAAGTATACCTGGTTAACTATAACCTCGGTAGCGTAACGCTTCTTACCCTCATTATCATCCCAAGAGCGTGTCTGTATGCTGCCCTCAAGAGCAACAAGACTTCCTTTTTTGAAGTACTTTGAAATAAACTCCGCAGTCTGTCTCCACGCAACGCAGTTGATGAAGTCTGCCTTACGCTCTTCGCCCGGACGGACAAAGTTACGATCCACTGCAATTGAAAACGAGCACGTGCTTGTTCCCTGCGGTGTGCTGCGAAGTTCGGGGTCACGGGTAAATCTGCCCATCAAAATAACCTTGTTAAGCATTAAAAAACCTCCCCTTACGCTTCCTTACGGATTGTGATTGTACGCATTACGCCGTCTGTGATACCGTAAATTCTCTCAAGTTCCTTGGGGAATTCGGGGTTTGACGTAAAGTTTACAAGAACGTAGTAACCCTCTGTCTTGAAGTCGATGGGATAAGCAAGCTTTCTCTTTCCCCATACGTCAACGCTTTCAACAGTTCCGTTTGCAGCAATAAGAGCCTGGAACTTTTCAGAAAGAGCAGTAAGCTTCTCCTCCTCAAGCGCAGCGTCAAGAACAAAAATGGTTTCATACTTGTTGATAATTTCAGCCATTTTCTACACCTCCTTCTGGACTTTGGCTTTGGACATACCCAAAGCAAGGATAGCATTTTATCAAAATGCCTGATTATTATATAACGTATACTCCCTCTTGTCAAGCTTTTTTTCCATTTTTCAAAAAAGAGTTCTTTCCTAATATATATTGCGACATTTTTCTTTACAAATCTTCAAATATATGGTAGTATAAAAACCATAGGATACAAGCAGTGGTGCTTGTACCAAAAAATTTAATATTAGGAGTGATTGTTTTGGCAAAAAATCAGGCAAAAATCGACGGTCCTATTTACGACGCACGTGAGCTTGGCGGCGGCAAAATGCTTGTTCTCGGACTTCAGCATATGTTCGCAATGTTCGGTGCAACAGTTCTTGTTCCCCTTCTTACAGGGCTCAGTGTTTCTGCAACACTTCTGTTTGCAGGTCTTGGAACACTTTTGTTCCACTTCCTTACAAAGGGAAAAATCCCCGCATTCTTAGGCTCATCATTTGCATTCCTCGGCGGTTACTTCGCCATTGCAGAGGTTTGCAGTAATGCAGGCATTGAAAACTTCTCTGCTTATGCAGGTGTTGGTGTTGCCTGTGCAGGCCTTCTTTACGTAATACTTTCAATCCTCTTTAAGGTATTCGGTGCAAAGAAGGTTATGCGTTTCTTCCCCCCGATTGTTACAGGTCCTATCATCATCGCAATCGGTCTTATCCTCTCTCAGTCGGCTATTGATAACTGTGCAGGCAACTGGTGGCTCGCTATCGTTGCTATTCTTACAATTATCATATGCAACATCTGGGGCAAGGGTATGATTAAAATTATACCTATCCTTATGGGTGTTGTTGTTTCCTACGTGGTTGCCGCAGTTACAAACTGTGTTGATTTCACCGCAGTTAAGGAAGCTGCCTGGATTGGTCTTCCCGTTGTTTGGAAAAACACAGCATTTTCACTCTTCGGCGGTGCTGATGCATCAGTTCTTATTACATCAATCATAGCAATCGTTCCTATTGCTATCGCTACAATTATTGAGCATATCGGCGACGTGTGCGCAATCAGCTCTACAGTTGAAAAGAACTATATTGAGGAGCCCGGTCTTCACAGAACACTTTTAGGTGACGGTCTTGCAACTTCACTTGCAGCACTTTTTGGTGCTCCTGCAAATACAACCTACGGCGAGAACACAGGTGTACTTGCTCTTACAAAGGTTTATGACCCCAAGGTAGTAAGACTTGCAGCTTACTTTGCAATTCTCTTCTCCTTCTCACCTAAGTTTGCAGCACTTATAAACTCTATGCCCGCTCCCGTTGTAGGCGGTGTTTCACTCGTACTTTACGGTATGATTTCTGCAGTCGGTGTAAGAAACGTTGTTGAAAACAAGGTTGACTTCACAAACTCAAGAAACGTTATCATTGCTGCTCTTATTCTTGTTCTTTCAATCGGTATCAAGTATAGCGCAGCAGGCGCAGTAAACATTGCTGTAGGCAGCATTACAGTAAGCCTTTCCGGTCTTGCAGTAGCGGCGATCGTTGGTATCGTGCTTAACGCAATCCTTCCCGGTAAGGATTATGAGTTTGGTACAGATCTGCAGGGTGATACTTCGGTTAATTTCAAAGTTTAAGCGGCTGACAACAAAAAAACCACTTGCAAATGCAAGTGGTTTTTTTAATTTGCAATTAAATTACGAGAGAAATCAGATAGCTCTTACAACTTTTCCGCTTCTCAGGCAACGGGAGCAAACGTGGATTGTCTTGGGAGAACCGTTAACAACAGCCTTTACAGTTTTGATGTTGGGCTTCCAAGCACGATTTGATCTTCTGTGTGAGTGGCTTACCTTAATACCGAAGGTAACACCCTTACCGCATACATCACATTTAGCCATATCTATTTCCCTCCTTAAGGAATACTTTCATTACATACATTTTAACACGCATAGGTTATTCTAACAGATAAAAGAAAAAAATGCAAGTATTTTTTTTATTTTTTTCAAATTTCTTCATTTTCCGAGTTAAGTCGGCGGGTTTTATGGGGTTTATCCTTGATTTTTACGGTAAATAATGTATAATATATAATGAAGTGTTATATGCTGAAAGGATTTGTTTTAATGAAAAATCTGATTATAATAGACGGAAACAGCATTGTAAACCGCGCATACTACGGGGTAAGACCGCTTTCCACCAAAAGCGGTATCCCTACAAATGCGATTTACGGCTTTATGAACATAATGCTCAAATACATTGACGAATATAAGCCTGACTATCTGTGTGTGGCGTTTGACCTTAAAGCGCCGACCTTCCGTCATAAGATGTATGACGCATACAAGGCACAGCGTAAGGGTATGCCCGACGACCTTGCAGAGCAGATGCCTCATCTTAAAGAGATACTCGGGGCAATGAATATCCGTATGCTTTCACTCGAAGGGTATGAGGCAGACGATATTATCGGCACAGTCAGCAGAATATGCGACGAGAAGGGTATTAAATGCGGCATCGTAACGGGTGATAAAGACGATTTGCAGCTTGCAAGCGAAAACACGGGCGTTCTTCTTACCACAACGCGTATGGGGCAAACTACGACAGAGGTCTTTGACGATAGGGCAGTTTTAGAAAAATACGGCGTTACGCCTGAGGAATTTATCTCGGTAAAGGCTTTAATGGGCGACTCCTCCGACAACATTCCCGGCGTTCGCGGAATAGGCGAAAAAACTGCGTTTGAGCTTATAAAAAATTTCCATACACTTGAAAAGCTTTACGAAGAAATTGACTCCGATATTATAAAAAAAAGTGCGCGCGAAAAGCTTATAGCAGGGCGTGATGACGCATACCTTTGCCGTACACTTTGCACCATTGACCGAAATGTTCCCATTGATTTTAAGGTAGAGGATGCATTATATAAAGAGCCTGATAACGATGCGCTTTTATATAAGCTTACAGAGCTGGAGCTTAAAAAAATTGCCGAGAGGCTCTGTACGGCAAACCCTTCTACCGTAATAGAGGCACCAATATGCGAAAGCGCAACGGGTGAGATTATTTGTGCGCTGAAAACCCAGGAGGAATTTTCCTTTATCCTTTCAGGAAACAATGTAGAATTTGAGTATAATTCAAAGCCGTATTTTTGCAGTGTGCCTGAGCTTAAGGAAATTTTTGAAAACACGAAAATCAGAAAGCTTACCCACAGTTACAAAAAAACACGGCGCGAGCTTGAGAATATTGGCGTTGCGCTTTGCGGTAATTTCTATGACACGGAAATTTCGGCATATATTATCGACCCTGCAAAATCGGATTATAATCTGCAGGAGCTTTTTACGGAGTTTTCCCTCCCGTTCTCTGCTGTAAGCCTGCCCCTTCTTGCACAAAAGCAGCTTGAAATTATCAAAGAACGCGAGCAGGGCGAGCTTTTAAACGAGATTGAGCTTCCCCTTGAAAATGTGCTTTACGATATGGAGAGCGCAGGGTTCAAAATTGACCGAAATGAGCTTGCCGCATTTGCAAAAATGCTCGGTGAAAGAATAAGTGCGCTTGAAAGCTCCATATACTTTATGGCAGGCGAAAAAATCAACATAAACTCTCCAAAGCAGCTTGGAAAGCTTTTGTTCGAGGATATGGCGCTCCCCGTGGTGAAGAAAACAAAAACGGGCTATTCCACGGATTCAGCCGTTTTAGAAAAGCTGCGCGGAAAGCACGAAATAATAGACCTTATTATAGAATACCGTCATCTCTCTAAGCTTAAATCCACGTATGCAGATGCATTTTTGCCGCTGCTTGACGATGAAAGCCGTATTCGGTCTACCCTGAAACAGACCGTAACTGCGACAGGGCGAATAAGCTCGGCAGAGCCAAATCTGCAAAACATCCCCGTCCGCACCGAAATCGGCAGGGAAATACGCAAAATGTTTGTAGCAGAAGATGACTTCCTTCTCGTCGGGGCAGACTATTCGCAGATAGAGCTGAGAGTCCTCGCCCATATGTCGGGTGACAAAACAATGCAAAGCGCATTTATAAATGACGAGGATATTCATACGATTACCGCCTCGCAGGTATTTAACGTACCGCCGTTTTTGGTAAATGATATGATGCGTTCACGTGCAAAAACTGTTAACTTCGGCATAATTTACGGGCAGAGTGAATTTTCACTTTCGCAGGAGCTTAAAATTTCGCGCAAAGAGGCGAAGGAATATATCGAAAACTACTTCAACAATTACAACAGTGTTAAAGAATATATGGAACGCACCATTGAAAACGCAAGAGAAAGCGGATATGTTTCAACCATATTTAAAAGAAGGCGCTATATCCCCGAGCTTGCGGCAAAGAATTTCAATTTGCGTTCCTTCGGTGAAAGGGTTGCAATGAATGCACCCATTCAGGGCACTGCAGCCGATATTATAAAAATCGCGATGGTGAAGGTTTATAACAGTCTGCGCGAAAAATGTCCGTCTGCGCGCCTTATCCTTCAGGTACACGATGAGCTTATCTGCGAAGTTCCAAAAGAGCACGCAGAGATTGCCGCACAGATATTAAAGGAAGAAATGGAAAACGCCGTTTCTCTCAGCGTACCGCTTAAAGCAGATGTAAAGATAGGCAAGAGCTGGTACGAAACAAAATAGTGTAAGGATAGATTTTATGAAAATGCTTATAGGTCTTACAGGAAGAAGTGGCAGCGGAAAAACAAGCGCCGCCAAAATACTGACAGAGCTGGGCGCTTTCGTTGCTGACTGCGACCTGATTGCGCATGAGGTTCTTCTGGACGCTGATGTTAAGGAAAAGCTGCGTGCAAATTTTGGGGACAGCATATTTGATAAGGACGGCAGTGTTAACAGAAAAGCTTTGGGCGGTATAGTTTTCTCTGACAAGGAAAAGCTTACCATTTTAAACGGAATTGTTCACAGTGCAATTGTGAAAAAGGCAATAGATATGTGCATAACCTCGGGCAAAGACATTTGTTTTATTGACGGGTCGGAGCTTGAGGCAAGCGGTGCCGATAAAAAATGTGCGCATATTGTGGTTATACGTGCAGACGAGGAGGTCAGGCTGCGCCGTATAACAGAGCGTGATGCCATCTCTATAGATGACGCGCGTCTTAGAATACGCGCACAAAAAGACTATAGCAAAAAAGCAATTATTATTGATAACAACGGCGATTTTAATGAGTTAAAGGCCGCCGTAACTGATTTATACCAACAATTTTTGGGGGAAGCAAATGTATAGGCTTGTACAGATTTTATTAAGGGCAGCGATTGCACTTTTAATCATATTATTAATCGTCACGCTTTGCGCCGTAATCATTTACAGATTGTTTCCGGCAAAGCACAGTGACATTATCAACAAATACTGCGACGAATTTGATGTTTCGCCCCATCTTGTGATGGCACTTATAAAGGCAGAAAGCAATTTTAACGAGAATGCGGTAAGCCACGCCGGTGCAAGGGGGCTGATGCAGCTTACAGACAAAACGTTTGAGCACTGTATGAATGTTCTGGGCAAGGATGCCTCCGGGGAAGATATTTCAAATCCTGATGTCAACATCAATGCAGGGGTGTGGTATATATCCTACCTACTCAAAAAATATGACGGCGATATTACAAATGCAGTTGCCGCTTATAACGCGGGGGCAACCAACGTGGATAAATGGCTGCAGGATAGTTCCCTTTCCCCTGACGGAAAAACGCTCTCCGATATTCCCTTCGGCGAAACAAAAAGACACTGCGAAAAAATCAAAAGCTATTATAAAATCTATGAATTTCTTTATTGACAGGTGGGTAATGTGAAAAAGTTTTTTCTTCCTTTATTAATAGTGATACTTCTTCTGACGGGTGTTTTTTTACTGCGCGCAGGGGAAGAGCGGCAAACGGTGCACACCTATGCCTTTGATACCGTTATAAACATAACTGCGCCAAAGACGGCATCCGCGCTTTCAAACGAGGCTCTTGGCCTTTGCCATAGGTATGAGGATGTTTTCAGCCGCACGCAGGAGCAAAGCGAGCTTTATAAGCTTAATGCTGGGGAAAACGCAACGCTTTCTGAGGATATGCGCAAAATTCTTGATTTCTCGCTTTCGTTTTCATCTCTTACAGACGGTGCATTTGATGTTTCCGTCGCACCGCTTACAAAGCTGTGGAATATAAAGGAACGCACCGCACCGCCCACACTCGATGAAATTCAGAATGTTCTCTCCCATATAGGATATGAAGAAATTACCCTGTCACCGCTTTCCCTTGGCGGCAGGCAGCTTGATTTAGGCGCAGTTGCAAAGGGATATGTGGCAGATAGACTTACAGACTTTTTTAAAAAGAATGGCGCAGAGGATATTATAATAGACTTAGGCGGAAACGTTGCCCTTATCGGGGAGTTTAGTGTCGGTATACGTGACCCTTTTAACCCCGGGGAGCTTTTTGCAAAAATTACGCTAAAGGATAAGAGCGCCGTTACAAGCGGTGCATATCAACGCTATTTTGAATATGACGGAAAACGCTATCACCATATATTAGACCCGCGCAGCGGACAGTGTGCCGATGCAGGACTTTCCTCGGTAACGGTGATTTCACCCTCCTCAATGCATGCAGATGCACTTTCAACAGCTATATATATTTTAGGCGAAAAGGGTCTTTCTCTGTGCAGCAGTTTCCCTGATACAGATGCACTTTTAATCACGCAAGGTGGAGAGGTTATTACTACTGACGGCTTCCGGGAAAAGTACAGTATGGAACAAATAAATAAAAATTAATTATTTTAATAAAAAAAAACTTGCATTTTGAAATAATGTGTGCTATAATGCATCTTGTTTCATAATGTGTTGGAGGTGAAAATATAATGCCTAACATTAAATCAGCTAAAAAGAGAGTTCTTGTTATCGAGAAGAAAACTCTTGAAAACCGTATGGTTAAATCAGCTATCAGAACAGAGCTTAGAAAGTTTGACGCTGCTGTAACAGAGGGAAATAAGGCTTCTGCTCAGGAGCTTTACAATATCTGTGTTAAGAAGCTTGACCAGGCTGCCAGCAAGGGTGTATATCACAAGAATACTGTTAGCCGCAAGAAGAGTCAGCTTGCAAAGGCTATTGCAGCCCTCGCGTAAGTAGCTTATATCTTGATTGCTTAAAATTAGAGTATGTACAAAGGGTGCATACTCTTGTTTTGTTAGTCATCGAAGGGGATGTAAAAAAAGTCCAGACCGCAAAAAGGCGATTAATATACGAAATGCAATGTGTGCAAAAATGATAGAATTTTATAGTTTCGTTGAAAAATCTCATTTTATTCGATTTTTCTGTGATTTTAAGCCTTTTTGCTACGAACAAACTTCACCTCTCGGCGTACCATCGTACGCCTTCGGGTAACCCCTGCGGGTTCAGTTTGTCCGTTCTGAAGCATTTTTTCCTATCCCCCACGAAAAAGGGGCAATAAAAAACAGGAGTTCGTTTTTAGCGAACCCCTGTTTTTTATTGCCTTATTTTTCTGTTAATGTATTTTTTATTTTTTTGACACAGTAAATATACCCTGCAGAAAGCACAATTACCGAAGCACCCCATGAAGCCGGCTCTGCAAAAAACAAATTCATTTTTCCATAATATACGGGGATTAAAAACGAGCATCCCACTCTCATTATCAGCTCTGCCACTCCTGAAAGCATTGGTATGATGCTGTTACCAAGTCCTACTATTGCAGATTTTGTTATATTAAGGAAGTAAAGCACCGGCAGAAAAGCACTCATTATAAAAAGATATCTGTAAGCGACCTCTATTGTTGAAGAAATTTCTTCTTTTGTTCCCGAAACAAAAAGCATCAAAAGATTTTTTCCAAAAAGAATCATCAAAAGCATTATAACAATTGAAGTCAGAAGACCAATTACATTTCCGCTTGCAAAGCCCTTTTTTATACGGCTATATTCACCTGCTCCTGCATTTTGCCCCACATATGTCGTTACGGCATAGCCGTATGAAATACTTGCAGTTTCAATAAGACCGTAGAGCCTGTTTGTTGCTGTAACACCTGCAATAAAAGAAATGCCGTAGCGATTTACAACAAGCTGCACAATAAGACCGCCTATAGAAATTATGATATTCTGCAACGCTATCGGCGCGCCTAAATAAAGCTGCTTTGCACAAAGCGAGGGAGAAAGGCGTAAATTATTTTTCGAAAAAGAAACAAATTCAATTTTCATCAGGCATCTCATTGAATATATTGCCGCAACAAATTGCGCAATCAGTGTTGCAATAATTGCACCCTTTATCCCCCAGCCGAAAGGCCCTACAAATAAAATATCAAGTACAATATTTACAATCGATGCAATTATCATTGCACGAAGCGGCGCCCTGCTGTTTCCAAAAGCGCGCAGATGGCTCGCTGCGTAATTATATGTCATAATAATGGGACAGCCTGCATAATACAGACGAAGATATAAAAGCGCATCTTCAAAAATTTCTGCAGGAGTATTCTGCCATATTAAAAGAGGTCTTAAAATAAGCTCTCCAAAAACGCATAGGATAGCGCACGAAACAAGGGAAAGAAGAATGGAATTTCCCATATGCTTTTTTGCACCTTCCGTGTCACCTGCCCCGAAAGAATGTGCAGCAGGCACACTAAAGCCCTGACTAAGTCCCTGCACCGCAGAAAGCATCATCCATATTGACCAACCGCCTGCGCCTACCGCCGCAAGTGCCTGAACACCTAAAAACTGACCTACAATTATAGTGTCAGCTATATTATAAAATTCCTGAAATATATTTCCCGCAATAAGCGGCATGGCAAACCTTAATAAAAGCGTATACGGATTGCCTTTTACCATTGATTTCGTCCTCATTATAATTTCTCCTTAGAAAAAATCATTTATATTATATTATCTTACTTTTGCAATATCAAGCAGATTTGTCAAATTTTCATTTTAAAAGTGTTATAAATGGCTGTATTTCTCCCTTTACCAAAAATTTACCATTTTTTGGTAAAAACTTCTTGCAATAATTTCCATAATATGGTAATATACTAAATGAAACAACAACATACAGGAGGAAATAGAATGAAAAACACGATAAAACTGCTTATGGCAGACAGTAACACGGAACTATTATCACAGATGAAGTCTTTTTTTGACACAAAAAGCGATATTGAGCTTATCGGCTGTGCAACTGACGGATTGGAGGCTGCCGAAAAAATCAGGGAATACCGCCCCGACGTTGTCCTGATGGACATTGTTCTTCCGGGAATGGACGGAATAGGACTCCTTAAAAAGATAAACACACTCCCCCGTATTCACCGTCCCGTCACTATTGTAATGACAGGCGCAAAAAAGGAGCACGTAACAAATCTTTGTATGGAGCTTGGTGCAGATTACTTTATGATAAAGCCATGTGAGGCAGAAACCATTTATGAAAGGATTCGCCTTTTGTGTATGCCAAAGCTCTCCCCGACATCCCTTGGCGAAGCATCATTCGGAAGCGATACACAAACAAGTGACCGCCCCTCTGACAGAGCGATTGAAATTTCCGTAACCAATACAATACATTCTGTCGGTGTCCCTGCCAATATAAAGGGCTATCAGTATCTGCGTGATGCAATTATTATGAGTATCAAGGACACCGAGCTTATAAACGCAGTAACAAAGCAGCTTTACCCAAAGGTGGCAAACCGCCACAATACATCACCCAGCCGTGTTGAGCGAGCAATCCGTCACGCTATCGAGGTTGCCTGCATCCGCGGAAACGAGGAAGAGCTTTACAAGCTCTTCGGCTATACTGTAAGCAATAATAAAGGAAAGCCCACAAATTCTGAATTTATTGCTATGATTGCAGATAAGCTCAGACTGGAGATGCTTGTATCCTGATGAAAAAGCGTGGTCTTTTATGGGGAAGCGTTGTCGGTTTTGCCAATGGGTTTTTCGCCTCCGGCGGCGGAATAATTGCGGTGCTTATATTAAAAAAGTTTTTCTCCCTCGAGGAAAAGCGGGCACACGCAACTTCTATAGCCATTATTTTGCCGCTGACGATTGCGGGGCTTGT
The DNA here is from genome assembly GCA_045596985.1 of Clostridia bacterium. Taxonomy (GTDB): domain Bacteria; phylum Bacillota; class Clostridia; order UMGS1883; family UMGS1883; genus UMGS1883. Next base: position 49,079 of record JAZODM010000023.1, on the reverse strand, counting down.
AATATACACCGTTAAAGGCTTTTCCGATATGTCCGTTATTCTGCGCACGGGCGTGGGAAGCGCCGCCGGCGCACTGCTTGGGGCAATGCTCCTTTCAAAGCTTCCCTCAAACTATATCCGTATAGGCTTTGGAATCGTAATGATAATCTCCTCTTTCAGAATGTTTATGGGGTGACTGTACGCTTGGTGGAGGTAAAAAATGCTTACATCTGTTATAGGCTTTTTCTCGGGAATATTAAGCGGAATGGGTGTTGGGGGCGGAATGCTTCTTATCCCTGCGCTAAGAATATTTCTCGATATAAATCAGCAGTCGGCACAAAGCATTAATCTGTTTTGCTTTATCCCCTCTGCTCTGTGCGCCCTGATTGTCCATATTAAAAAGAAGAATATTGACTTTAAGGCGGCACTTCCGATAATTATTACGGGCGTTCCCTTTTCCCTGCTTGGCGCATTTCTTTGCGTGAACATTCCCTCAAAGCTTCTTGGTCGACTATTTGGTATCTTCATACTGATTTTTGGGATAAGGGAAATCGTAAGTGGCTTCAATTCAATTAGAAAGCAAAAGAGAAAATCAACCGATGGTTGATTTTCTCTTTTGCTTTCTAAGGAAAATTCTCCCATTCGGAGAAAAATCGTTAAAAAAAGGGCGAAATAAATTGACACTGCCCGAAAATAGGAGTATAATAGTGTCATTATCATTATTTTTTAGGAGGCTTTTTAAATGGCAAGAGTGTACAATTTTTCTGCAGGTCCCAGTATGCTTCCTCTTGAAGTTTTGGAAACTGCGCAAAAGGAGCTTATTGAATACCAGAACAGCGGTATGAGTGTTATGGAGATGAGCCATCGTTCACCTGTTTACGATGCAATAATCAAAGAGACTGAAGCAAACTTCAGAAAGCTTATGAATATCCCTGATAATTACAAGGTGCTTTTCCTTCAGGGTGGTGCTTCAACACAGTTTGCGGCAGTTCCCCTTAACCTTATGAAAACAGGTAAGGCTGACTATGTTGTTTCAGGTCAGTTCTCAGGTAAAGCTTTTAAGGAAGCTAAGAAATACGGCGATGCGAAGTGTATTGCAACTTCTGAAGATAAGACTTTCAGCTATATCCCCTGCATCACACCCGATATGGTGCGTGAGGATGCTGATTACGTTCACGTATGCTATAATAACACAATTTTCGGAACAAAGTTCCCCGAAGTTCCCAATGTAGGCGACAAAGTTTTGGTTGCAGATATGTCATCTTGCATTACAAGTGAGCCTGTAGACGTTACAAAGTTTGGCGTTATATATGCAGGCGCACAGAAGAATATGGCTCCTGCAGGTCTTACCGTTGTTATTATCCGTGAGGATTTAATGGGAAATGCCCGTGAGGATATTCCCACAATGCTTGATTATAAGACAATGGCTGATAACGACTCAATGTACAACACCCCTCCCTGCTACGCAATCTATATTGCAGGTCTTGTTTATAAATGGGCGCTCCAGAACGGCGGACTTGAGGCAATGAAGGAAAGAAACGAGAAGAAAGCAAATATTCTTTATGACTTCCTTGATAACTCAACTCTTTTCAAACCAACAGCAGAGAAAAATAGCCGTTCAATGATGAATGTATGCTTCGTTACAGGTGACGCTGACCTTGATAAGAAGTTCTGTAAGGAAGCCGCAGAAGCAGGCCTTGTAAACCTTAAAGGGCATCGCTCTGTCGGCGGTATGAGAGCAAGCATCTACAATGCAATGCCTATCGAGGGCGTGCAGGCACTTGTTGACTTTATGACAGAGTTTGAGAAAAACAATAAATAAAACGGATGGCCAAAAATGCGAAGTGCGAAATGTGAAATGCGAAATGACGGAAAATTTTTGCTTTGGCGAAAAGTCACAATCACTTCGAACTTCGAATTCGAGCTTATCCTTTAAAATAAAGGTAAAGGATGGTTTATTAAAATGTATGATCTTCTTACGCTTAATAAAATTGCAAAATGCGGTCTTGACAATTTTAACAAGGCTAAATATTCTATCACAGATAGCTGCGATAACCCCGATTGCATAATTCTCAGAAGCTTTAATATGCACGATATGGAGCTTTCAGATTCTTTGCAGGCAGTTGCACGTGCAGGTGCAGGTGTAAATAATATCCCGATTGATAAGTGCAGCGAAAAGGGTATCGTTGTATTTAATACCCCCGGTGCAAACGCAAATGCCGTAAAGGAGCTTACCATTGCAGGTCTTTTCCTTGCATCAAGAGATGTTATCGGCGGAGTTAACTGGGCACAGACACTTAAAGGAAACGGCGCAGAGGTCGGCAAAATGGTTGAAAAGGGTAAAAGCAATTTTGCAGGCTGCGAAATCAAGGGTAAAAAGCTTGCCGTAATCGGTCTTGGCGCTATCGGTGTACTTGTTGCAAATGCGGCACATCACCTTGGTATGGATATTATCGGCTATGATCCGTATATTTCCGTTAAGGCGGCACTCAGCCTTGACCGTCACACAGTAATCAAGACGGAGCTTAAGGATGCCCTGGCAGAGGCTGATTATATTACGCTTCACCTTCCCTTGACTCCCGACACAAAAGGTATGTTTAATGCCGAGCTTTTCAAAACCGCAGTTAAAAAGGGTGCAAAGCTTCTCAACTTCTCAAGAGGTGAGCTTGTTGATTCTCAGGCACTTAAAAGCGCACTTGAGGTTGGTCTTATTTCCTCATACGTTGTTGACTTCCCCTCTGACGAGGTGCTCGGTCTTGATAACGTGGTTGCTATTCCGCATCTTGGCGCTTCCAGTGCTGAAAGTGAGGATAACTGTGCTGTTATGGCAGCAAAAGAGCTTATTGATTATATGGAAAACGGAAACATTGTAAATTCCGTAAACTTCCCCAATTGCGAGCTTGCAAGAACAGAAAACACAACAAGACTTACAATTCTTCACAAGAATGTTCCCAATATCCTTTCAAGCATTACATCAATCTTCTCACAAAAGTCAGCAAACATTGAAAACCTGATGAATAAGAGTAAGAATGACTACGCTTGCACAATTCTCGATGTTGCATCCGACGTTGACGACGATGTTGTTAATGCAATTAAGGCAATTGACGGAATAATTAAAGTTCGTGTCATATAACACGGATGACAAGGTCATCCTTTCGAAAGAGAAGTTTTGTTATACAAAACATTCTCTTTCGAGATAAGGGCTTTCGCTCGCGCGGCACTCACCGTGCCAGCCCTTTATAGGAGTTAAAACCGAGGTGCACGCCCCCGGTTTTAACAGATTTGAACCCATAAAAAAACGGTTATTGCGTAAGCAACAACCGTTTTTTATTTGATTTGTTATTTGTTTTCGAGATATTCGTTAATCTTTGCAACAAGTGCATCGGCATCTGCCCCGTGTACTGCACAAGCCTCCTCAATTGATTCACCACTTGCAGAAGGGCAACCCAGGCAGTGCATACCTATTTCAAGGAAAAACGGTGCTGTGCCTGCATCCATTGTCAGAACATCCAGAATAATAGTGTCCTTTGTTACCTTTGCCATAAAAACACCTCCTGATGACTATTATATACCATCGGGACAAAATTTACAATACATTTTAGTTAAACTTTCCTGAAAAATCTTTTTCGGGAAAAAGAGCTTCTATTTCTTCCTTTGTCATTCGTGTAAGGAAGATATAATCCTTATTTGCCTCATCCTTAATCTGGTAGACAGTATAACGCTTGTCCTGGCTTATATATCTGCTTGGCGCAGTGTGTGCATATTCAATCAGTCTTTCAATATCTTCCTGATTTTCAAGCTTTATAATATCCTTTTCTTCCTTTTTGGAGATTACACTCTCTCCTGCGGCTATATCCAGTGTTTTCCCGACGAAGGGAAGATTTTCCCACTCCTTACAGATGTATATAAAGCCCTCATTCTTTATTTTTACCATTTCCCAGTAGCCGTTATCCTTTATCCACTGCATTGTGCGCTTGTAATTTGGGTTTACGTTCAGATGCAGGTATCTGACCTTTATACGCTTTCCGTCATCATCTACACCCTGCCAGGTGTTGTAATACCCCTCTTTTTCATCATTAACAATAAAGTCAAGCTCTATATTAAAGTTCCAGGAATTATTATAAAGCTCATCATAATCAAGCTCCATAATATCAGCCTTTACACATTCATTAAGTGCAGCAAGCTTCTCCTTGTCTAAAATATCCTCACTGCCATAATTATGATTAATGCTCGCTTTATAAATTTCCTCTGCCTCTTCAAAAACTTCCTCTCGCTTCATTTTGTATTCTTCATTTTTATAAAGCGAATTCATTATTTCGTGCAGCTCATCTTCTGTTATGGGATATCTGCGGTGAATTATTTTTTTGTTTTCAAGCTGATATTCAATGTGGATGGCTGTTTCACCCATTTTCTTTATCCGCTGTGCGTTTGCTATCATTTTTCCGTGAATGTTAAGTGCACGGTCGATAACATCTGCATTTGCTACAAGGGGTTTTTCGTTTCTGTAATAATCATACACCGCAACATTTGCGATTTTATCCTTTGGCGGAATATTCGTTTCAAATCCGAAAAAGCTTGTCAGCGAGAAAAGGCACATCAGCACAGAGAATGCTGCCGCAAAAACAAGGTATCCCTTGTAGGTATGCCATACCTTGAAAGTCTTTTTAAGAAGCATTTCACTTGCAAAATATATTACTGCGCTCACCAGCGCGACAAGACACCAGAAGATAAATTCATTCTCATCAATAGAATCACTGAAAATTGAAAATGCTGCTATTGCGCCCATAAAGGTAATGAGATATTTGAAGATGGGGTTAAGGCACTTAAAGCCTGCAACATCCTCCGCAGTTTCCATTTTACGTGCTTTATAGAAAACTGCGCTTATAACGTAAAGCACAATTGCAATAAGGCTGAACTTCACAAAATCTGACGTATAGGACTTTGCCGTTATATGCTCGTAATTCCACGATGAAACAATACTCATTATACGTGCAGGGAAATTATTATTAACAACTCTTGTCAAAAGCTCATTCTCGCCGGCAAAGCCGTGCAGAAATTTTTCACAAACGAGGCTGAAGCCTGCCGTCAAAAGAGGAATAAAGGTATGGAAAAGAATATTCAGCACAATCATTGCAAAGCTGTTTCCCGTAAGCACCGCAACAAAGCACACGCAGGAAAACATTATAAAGATACTGAATATATTAAGAAGCATCCAGGTGGCGCAATCACTCACAGTAAAATACTGCGAATATCCTGATAGTGAAATTATCATCAATACGGCTGTATTAATGATTATGGGAGCAATCATCAGCGTTAATCCTGCCAGAACGGAGGATATGTAATTTGCCGTTCTTTTCACGGGCAGACTATGGACAAACACCGAAGTTTTCTTCGAATGAATAAAACGGAAAATAAGAAGTCCCGCAATTGTCGGAACTGCTATCGACAACAAAATGGGCAGAAGTATAAACTCATTACTTAATATTATGCTTGTCTGCCTTCCGTTAACCATCGGCAGATAGCGGTAATCGTGCGAATAGTTGAGAAGAATTGACATCCCTGTAATCATAAAAAGAAGTATAAAATACAGCACACTTCCCCACAGATAACGCCTGAGGGTTGATTTATATATGCCTTTATTAAATAATGATGCTCTTGAAATCATAACCCAAACCTCCTAACTCGTAAATGAACACTTCTTCTAAAGTAAGGCTTATGCGCTCACACAAAAGCGGGGAAAGCTCCTTCATATTGCTGTGGGTTTCTTGTGCATCTCCACGCATAATTACATTATAAACAGAACCCGTTTTTGTAATGTGAAGCACATCCGCATTTTCCTCAAGCTTTTTGGCGCAATTCTCATCAATTACCATCTGATATTTATGCACGCTGCCCTTAAGGTCATCAAGCGGCTTTTCTATAATCATTTTACCTTTGTGAATAATTCCTACCCAGTCGCAAATATCCTCAAGCTCCCTCAAATTATGCGAGGAAACGAGCACTGTCATCTCTCTGTCCGTAACATCAGCAATTACAAGATTAAGCACCTGCTTACGCATAACGGGGTCAAGTCCGTCAAGTGGCTCATCAAGGATAAGTACAGACGGCATTGCAGAGAGTGTCAGCCAGAAGGCAACCTGCTTTTTCATACCTTTGGAAAGCTTTCTTATCTGGCGTTTTTCATCAATCTTGAAAATTCCCTTTATCGCCTCATAGCGTTCCATATTAAATGACGGATAAATGTCACGGTAAAAATGTGCCATCTGTTTAATAGTGTATGTACTGTAATAAAACCAGTCATCTGCAATAGAGAGTACACTTTCCTTTATCTTACTATTCTCATAAACCTTTTCGCCGTCTATGTAAATTTCTCCGTCATCAGGCTTTAAAACTCCGTTTATATGATTTATTATAGTTGTTTTTCCTGCACCATTAGGGCCTACAAGACCGTATATAGTGCCTTTTTTTACATTAAGTGAAAAATCATCAAGCACTTTGAAGTCGTCAAAATACTTGCTAACATTTTTTACCTGTATCATTACTCTTCCTCCTTTTCAGCGTAAATATTATTTACAAGGTTCTGTATGCCTTCCTTTGATTCACCAAGGTAATTAAGCTCCCTGACTATTGATGCAAGGCTCTCATACAGCTCTTCCCTGTGGTGGCTGTCCTCCACCGATGGGGCTGACGCCACAAAATTACCTTTACCCTTTACACTGTAGATAAAGCCTGCATTCTCCAGTTCCTTATAGGCTTTTTGCACTGTGTTGGGGTTTACCGTCAGGCTTATGGAAAGCTCCCTCACCGACGGAAGCTGCTCGTCAGGCTTTAAAATCCCGCTTATTATGAGACCCCGAAAGCCGTCCTCAATTTGTTCATGAAGTGTGCGCCCATCCTTGTAATCTAAGTTTATCATCTTCTCACCTCCGTTTTTTCAGTTTGTGCCAACTGTATTACTTGTATTAGTACAGTTAGTATAGCATTGAAAATTCATCTTGTCAATAGGGTTTTGGGAAAAAGTTTATTTCAACAAGAAAAAACGCAGCTATCCTCCTTCGAAGATAACTGCGTTCTGGTGCCGATGGCGGGGGACAGATGCTTTCGCATCTTGCCTGCTTGACGACCAAAATGTTTTGCATTTTGGTACCCGTCTGCACATCAGCTTCACTAAAAACGATTATCAATCGTTTTTTGACGCTTGCTGCCCTCTCAGGGTTCGACCCCCCCTTTTTTCAACAAAAAAAGTCATAGCCATCCTCTTCAAGGATAACTATGACTTTGGTGCCGATGGCGGGGGTCGAACCCGCACGGTGTTGCCACCGACGGATTTTGAGTCCGTTACGTCTGCCAATTCCATCACATCGGCTTAACGAATTTATTATATTACATCAAGCCGAAAAAATCAATACTTTTATAAAAATTATTCCAGGAAATCCTTAAGTTTTTTACTGCGGCTCGGATGGCGGAGCTTACGAAGTGCCTTCGCCTCTATCTGACGGATACGCTCACGCGTTACGTCGAACACGCCGCCTACCTCTTCAAGTGTCCTTGCCCTGCCATCTTCAAGACCGAAGCGAAGTCTTAAAACCTTTTCTTCTCTTGGGGTGAGGGTGTTTAAAACGTCCATAAGCTGCTCTTTAAGGAGCATAAAGGACGCCGCCTCACTGGGGGCAGGTGCATCGTCATCAGGGATAAAGTCGCCAAGATGACTGTCCTCCTCCTCACCGATAGGTGTTTCGAGGGAAACAGGCTCCTGCGCGATTTTCATTATTTCGCGCACTTTTTCAAGGCTCATTCCCATTTCCTTCGCAATTTCCTCGGGTGAAGGCTCTCTGCCCAAGTCCTGAAGAAGCTGTCTTGAAACGCGGATAAGCTTATTAATGGTTTCCACCATATGCACGGGGATTCTGATAGTCCTCGCCTGGTCGGCAATAGCGCGTGTGATTGCCTGTCTTATCCACCACGTTGCATATGTGCTGAACTTATAACCCTTTGTATAGTCAAACTTTTCAACCGCCTTGATAAGTCCGAGGTTACCCTCCTGAATAAGGTCGAGGAAAAGCATACCCCTTCCCACATAACGCTTTGCAATACTTACAACAAGTCTGAGGTTTGCCTCGGTAAGCTTTTTCTTCGCTTCCTCGTCACCCTCTGACATAAGGCGCGCAAACTCAATCTCCTCGTCAGCGGAAAGAAGCGGGACTTTACCGATTTCCTTGAGATACATTCTTACGTGGTCATCCACATTAATACCCTCAGGAACGGACAGATCCTCCAAATCCTCTTCCGAGATTTCGATTTTTTTGATTTCCTGTTCAATATCGCCGACGATATCTATTCCGAGCGCCTCAAAATTATCGTGTATCTTTTCAATCTGTTCTGCATCAAGCTCAAGCTCGGAAAGCGCATCCTCAATCTCCTGCTCTGTAAGCATTCCTTTCTGCTTACCCTTGTCGATAAGCTCCTTCACAACTGTTTTTTTATTTACTGTTTCACCCATGTACTACCAATCCTTTCACCGCACTGTTTCAGGCTTTTTGTTTTTTAGATTTTAAAAGCTCACTTATCAGTGCTATATCGCCCTCACTCTGAGCCTTCTGCAATTTTTCATTAAAAATTTCGTTTTTAAGCACCTCGGCAAAATCGTGTGCCGCCTGCGCCTGATTTTCCACATTTTGCACTGCCATAAGAACTGTTGAAATTTCCTTCTCATTTCCCGGCAGAGCTTTGAGCAGGTAATCCGCGCATTTGCCGCCTATGCTTTCTTTATAATATGTACAAATATGATTAAAAATCTGTTTATGTATGTCCTCGCCAAAGCTCTCGGCGGTAAACTCTTCTGCAAGCTGTGAAAAAACCTTCTCATTTTCCGCCAGCATGGAAAGAAGCCCTGCCTCGGCGAGTGTGCGCCGTTTTGACCGTTGCTGTGATGAAGATGTGCCGACCGCTTTCCTAAGCTCACTCGAAACCTCCCTGCGGATGTTTTTCGCATTCATCTTACGCACTTCACTGTTTATAGAGTCAACGCTGATACCGCTTTTTGCGGAAAGGCGGCTGATATAAACCTCCCTCTCGACTGCGTTTGAAATTCCGGAAAAAAGCTTTGCCGCCTTCCCCATCATCTCAATCTTTTGAGAGGCATCGTTTAAATCAACATCCCGAAGCAGCATATCAAGTCTATGCTCGGTAACTGTTTTTGCCTTTTGGAGAAGCTCCTCAAAGGCTTCGCCGCCGTGCTTTTTAATAAATTCGTCGGCATCTTTCGCGCCCGGGATTGTAATTACGCGCACCTTTGTATCAAATTCCTTAAAAATCTCTGCCGCTCTTTCGCACGCTTTCACACCTGCCTCGTCACTGTCGTAGCAAAGGTAGACGGGGCTTTTTGCGATAAGACGCGCCTGCTCCCGTGTGAGTGCCGTTCCGCAGCCTGCAACTGCCGCATTTATCCCTGCCTGATGCAGCGAAATTACGTCCATATAACCCTCTACAAGTATATAATACCCTCTGTCGCTTTTTTTAGCAATATTCAGTGCAAAGAGGTTTTTGCCCTTATCATAAACGATACTTTCCGGCGAATTCATATACTTTGCGCCGTCACCGCTAAGTATTCTTCCGCCAAAGCCAATAATGTTTCCGCGCACATCTATAATCGGGAACATCACCCTACCGCGAAAGCGGTCATACGTATGCCCCTTTTCATTCTGTATACAAAGTCCTGCCTCCACCATCAGGGAACGGTTATACCCCTTTTTCTGTAGGTGTTTTAAAAGTCCGTCCCAGCCTGAGGGGGATAAGCCTATTCCAAATGCCGCAATTGTCTTCCCTGAAAGTCCACGCTTTGTCAAATATTCCTGTGCCGCTGCGCCCTCCTGCGAGAGCAGGCACTCCCTAAAAAAGCGTGCCACATCGCGATTCATCGCATAAATCTGTTGTTTTCTGCTATGCCTTTCCTCATTTAATGCACCGCCATCCTCCGGGAGACGTATCCCCGCCCTGTCTGCAAGGAAGCGGAGCGCATCGGGAAAATCAAGCCCCTCGGCATTCATAACAAACTGAATTACACTGCCGCCTGCACCGCAGCCGAAGCAATGGTAAAGCTGCTTGTCCGCACTTACGTGAAAAGAAGGGGTCTTTTCACGGTGGAAGGGACAGCATCCCATATAGCTGCTTCCCGACCTTTTCAGGCGGACGTACGCCGAAACAATATCCACAATGTCATTCGCCGCGACAACTTCGCTCACAAGCTCGTCCGAATAAAAAGCAGCCATTTCACAACCCTCTCTTTACTATAATTATTTTTCGACACTCATTTCAAAATTCCTTTTTTTTATCAAAAATTTCATAAATATTAGAAAAAAATACATTATTGGATAACAAAAACTATTGATAAAATCGTGTTTTCGTGTTATACTCTATTTGTTGTACCGGCCGGGGAGGTAGCGGTGCCCTGTATCCGCAATCCGCTATAGCGGAGGTTATGTCCCCGATTGAGGCATTTTTTTGTATGGCAGGAGCATATAAGTGGTGTTGACGGTCGGGTCTCGCGCAATGTCGGAGTGTGAACCTCGTCAGGCGGGGAACCGAGCAGCGATAAGCATTTCCCGGGATGTGCCGCGAGGGTGCCTGACCAGAGCTAACTGTATGATTTCCGCATATAAAATCGTGTCGATTTCGGGGTGTACAACAATAAAATGTCTTATAGACCGCCTTTGGCGGTTTTTTCTATATTACATAAAAAAAGGGGGTAAGCACATGGAGTATCAGGCTCTTTACAGAAAATGGCGACCGAAAACCTTTGATGATGTTGTCGGTCAGCAGCACGTCACGCAAACTATTAAAAACGAAATAAAGAATAACGCCTGCGGACATGCATTTTTGTTCTGCGGCAGCCGTGGAACGGGTAAAACCTCCACCGCACGAATACTCAGTAAGGCTGTAAACTGTGAAAATCCAGTTCAGGGAAACCCCTGTAACAAATGTGCTACCTGCACAGGGATTGAAAACGGCAGTATAATGGACATTATAGAAATCGATGCTGCGAGTAACCGTGGTGTTGACAATATCCGCACCCTTCGCGAGGAGGCAAGCTATACTGCAGCCGTTACAAAGTATAAGGTTTATATTATTGACGAGGTGCACGCGCTCAGTAACGATGCGTTTAATGCTCTTTTAAAGCTTTTGGAGGAGCCGCCTTCACACGTTAAATTTGTCCTTGCAACTACAGAGGCGAACAAGGTGCTTGAAACGATTTCCTCCAGGTGTCAGCGCTTTGATTTTAAGAGAATAACACCCGATGATATATATGACAGACTCGACTACATCTGCAATGCTGAGGGTATTATGGCAGAGGAAAAGGCACTGCGGATGATTGCGCTGCACGCTGACGGCTCACTTCGCGATGCACTTAGCTGCCTTGACCCGTGTATCGCAGCAGGTAAAGAGGTTGATACAGAATTTGTGGCAGATTTTCTGGGCAGGGCTGAAAACGATGCTGTGTTGGAGCTTTGCCGCGCTCTTGGTCAGTGTGATACGCAGGGCGTTGTAGACACGATTGACGATGTGTGTTCAAGAGGTAAAAACCTTTCCCCGTTTATAGAAACGCTTATCCGCGCACTGCGCGATATGCTTATTATATCCGTTTCGGGAAAATGTAAAAGCGATTTTGATGAAAACGAATATAATGAGCTTTTAAGAAGTGCGCAAAGCTACTCAACCGAAAAGCTTCTGTACGCGATAAAGACCCTTTCGGAGGCGGTTTCCACGGCGCGCTTTATGACAAACCCACGTGTCGTTTATGAGGCGGCACTCATAAAGCTGTGTATAAAGGGAAATGACGGCTCACCTGATGCACTTATGTCACGTATTGCGGAGCTTGAAAGAAGGCTTGAGAGCGGCAGTATTACCGCCCCCGAGGTTTCAGGGAAAAAGGCAGCTGCACCGTCAAAGGAAAAAGCTCCCAAAAAGGAGACTGCAAAGGAAGATGTACGACCAGATCTCCCTGACAGTGAGTTTCTTGACAAGATAAAGAGTGCATGGCCCGAAATAATGAACGATTTATCAAGCAGTATTATGCTCTTTGCGGCACTTGAAAATGTTATGCTTTATGAAGAAAACGGAAAACTCGCCCTTGTTTTCCCCGACAATGGCGGAATAGAGATGCAGGATATGGTGAAGGGCGGTCTTGGCGATATAAACGCATCGGTAAAGGCGCATACGGGACTTGATGCGAACGCTGTGACAAGGCTCGAGGGGGATTTTTTCACAAATGTAAAAAAGGAAGATAAGCACGACCCCCTGGAGGATATTATAAACCTTCCAATAACTACTACAGAATAAACGAAAGGATGTTTTAAAATGGCTAAAGGCGGATTCCCACGCAATATGGGCATGGGCGGTATGGGAAATATGAACAATATGATTAAGCAGGCACAGAAAATGCAGGAGGAAATGCTCAAGGCGCAGGAGGCGCTTTCCGAGCAGATTATTGAAACGTCAGTTGGCGGCGGTGCAGTTAATGTAAAAATTAACGGCAAAAAGGAGCTTATTGAGCTTAAAATATCTCCCGATGCGGTAGACCCTGATGATGTTGAAATGCTGGAGGATATGATTCTTTCTGCAGTTAACGAAGCACTCAGAAAAGCTGACGAGGCGGCTGCAGGCAGTCTTAAAAATATTACCGGCGGTATGGGCATCCCCGGTTTGTTTTGACGGCTGACAAGGTCAGCCTTTCGAAAAAGAAGTTTTGCAAGCAAAACATTCTCTTTCGAGATACGGGCTTTCGCTCGCGCGGCACTCACCGTGCCGTCGTCAAAACAAAGGTCGGTTTCATTTCGCTCAATAGCTCAATTCACAACCTTTGTTTTTCCTCTCTGAAAAGATTTCGCTATCGCTGCTATCTTTTCAGCTAAAATTACTGTTTGTCAAAAACGAGGTACACGCCCCCGTTTTTGACAGATTTATACATTAAGGGGAGTACCCCTTAATAATCCCCCTGATATAAGGGAGCGTTTGCAGGAGTTGATTCTATGTATCCCGTTTCTTTGGAGGAGCTTATAAACGAATTTGAAAAGCTGCCCGGCATTGGTCATAAAAGTGCGGTCAGGCTTGCCTTCCACGTGATGAATATGCCTGAGGCAAAGGTGGATAAATTTATAGGCGCAATTAACAAGGCAAAGACAAACGTGCATCTTTGCGCAAAGTGTCAGAACCTTACGGACAAGCCGCTTTGCGATGTATGTGCATCCACAAAGCGTGACAGAAGTACAATTTGCGTAATGGAAAGTCCCAAGGATGTTACTGCACTGGAAAAAACAAAGGAATACAACGGACTTTATCACGTACTGCACGGGGCTATTTCCCCGATGGACGGTATAGGTCCTGATGATATTAAAATAAAGGAGCTTATATCACGTCTTACACCCGAGGTGACAGAGGTTATTATGGCGACAAACCCCACCGTCGAGGGAGAGGCTACTGCTATGTACATAGCACGCCTTCTTAAAGGAATGGGCATTACCGTCACACGTATTGCACACGGAATACCTGTGGGCGGTGACATTGAATTTGCCGACGAGGTAACGCTGGCAAGGGCAATGGAAGGCAGACGGGAGATATAGGATGGCAATGCCCTTGCAAGGTGTCAAAAACGAGGTACACGCCCCCGTTTTTGACCAATTATATATGTTCGCTTTGCGAACGAGATTTTTAGATTAATATAAAACAAACGGAGTTTAAACAATGTTTAAGCTCCGTTTGTTTTTGTTTGTGTCGCAACAATTTCGTATGCCCCACATTCATTATACACCACATTAGGTGTATTGTCAACATTTTATTAAATTCTATGATACACTTTATTCGAGGTGGTAATATGCAAACATATACGCAAAGAATAAAAAGTCTCAGAGAAGATAATGACCTTAAGCAATCAGATGTTGCTGCATTTTTAAAAACTACACAACAGGTGTATTCACGATATGAAAATGGGACTAATGAAATTCCTGTACACCATATAATTGCACTTTCAAGATTTTATAATGTTAGCTGCGATTATATTTTAGGCGAAACAGATTGCAAAGATAGAAAATAAGTAGCACAAAAGGTATGATTGTTATGGAATTACCCAAGCGTAAACCTACCCGATTAAAGAATTATGATTATAGTCAAAACGGTGCGTATTTTGTAACCATTTGCACAAAAGACAGAAAAGAAATTCTCTCGAAAATTACATCTATCGTAGGGCAGGGGCTTGCTCCTGCCGAAAACAATCTTTCAGCATATGGCAAGATTGCAGAGGAACAGTTGCTTATACTTCCAAGCAGATATAATCATCTTAAAATTGACAAATACATTATAATGCCTAATCACATACATATTATTTTTGTTATTCAAAACGAAACGGCAGGAGCAAGCCCCTGCCCTACATTATCAGATATAATTTGTTCATATAAATCATTAACAACACGTTACTGCAAAAAACTGGGGTTTGCTGGGCACTGCTTATTTCAATCTTCATTTCACGACCACATAATAAGAAATGAAAATGATTACCAAAAAATTTGGCAATACATTGACACAAACCATTTAAAATGGAAAGAAGATTGTTTTTATGATGATAAAAGGTCGTAGCAAAAACGCTACGACCTTTTAAAATTCTATTTTTTATTTTGCACTTTCCAAAAGTGCCTCCAAATCCTCTTTTGTATAATTATATACATTATCGCAGAAGTGGCAGGTAATTTCCGCCTTGCCATCCTCGTTTATAAGCTTTCCAAGCTCTTCCTTGCCAATACTGATAAGCGCACGGTCTGTCCTCTCGCGTGAGCAGTCGCACTTATACTGCGTGGGCATATTTTCAAAATACTCTATTTCATAATCCTTTAAGAGCTGCTCTACAATATCCTCAGGTCTTTTACCGCTGTCAAGCATTTCCGTTACAGAGGAAATTGTCGCAACTGTTTTTTCAACATTATCAATATCCTCATCATATGCACCGGGGAGAACCTGCAGGATAAAACCGCCTGCTGCCTTTATTGAGTAATCCACATCAACAAGCACACCGAGCGCCACTGCGGTGGGAAGCTGCTCACTCGTTGCATAGTACTGCGTCAAATCCTCTGCAACCTCACCGTTTACAAGAGGCACCTGACCGACATAAGGCTCTTTTAACCCTAAATCACGAATGATGCTGAGCATACCGTCTGTACCTACTGCACCGCCCACATCAAGCTTTCCCTTTGAATTAAGGGGCAAATCAACAAGGGGATTATCCACATAGCCCTTTACATTGGCACTTCCGTCACCAACTGCAATCACTCTGCCTATAGGGCCATTACCGCAAAGCTGGATTGTAATTGCATCCTCACTGCTTTTAAGCATACTGCCCATAATTGCAGCCGCAGTGAGTGTTCTGCCCAGAGCTGCCGCCGCCGTAGGTGAAAGCTTATGGATTTTCTGGGCACGGTTACAAAGCTCTGTAGTATCTGCAGCAACGACACGTATTGCGCCATTTGATGTGATTGCGTTAACTATATAATCAGACATTATATGTCCCTCCATTCAAAAAAACAGAGGCTATGCCGTCGGGCATAACCTCTGCAACCAGGCAAACAAAAATTACTTAAGTTCAACCTTTGCGCCAACTTCTTCAAGCTGTGCCTTAATCTTTTCAGCGTCATCCTTAGAGATTGCTTCCTTAAGAGTTGTGGGAGCGCCATCAACAGCCTCCTTAGCTTCCTTAAGGCCAAGACCTGTGATCTCACGAACAACCTTGATAACCTTAATCTTCTCAGCACCTGCATCTGCAAGAACTACGTCGAACTCTGTCTTCTCAGCACCTGCTGCAGCACCTGCGTCGCCAGCTGCTGCTACCATAGCAACGGGAGCTGCTGCGCTTACACCAAATTCTTCCTCCATAGCCTTTACAAGCTCAGCTACTTCGAGGAGCTTTAATTCTTTAATTTCAGCAATAATTGATTCAATCTTACTCATTGTTACTTACCTCCTAAATAATAAGTTTCAAAATATTTTATTCTTCTGTGGGAGCTGCTGCTTCTTCGCTAGCGGCCTCTGCGGGAGCTTCCTCTACTGCAGGAGTTTCCTCTACTGCTACCGGAGCTTCCTCTGCTGCAGGAGCTGCATCCTCTGCGGGAGCTGCTTCCTCAGCCTTTTCTACCTTGATGTCAGCGGGTTCAACGCCGTTATCAACCAATGCCTGCAATGTACGTGCAAGATTGCTGATAGGAGCGTTCAAGCTGCCGAGCATCTTAGCAATAAGAGTTTCACGGTTGGGTGTAGCTGCGAGCTTCTTAACTTCGTCAAGAGCGAGCACCTTACCATCCAAAAAGCCTGCCTTGATTTCAAGCTGCTCGTTATCCTTTGCAAAATCTGCAATAACCTTAGCAGGAGCAACCTCATCTGTCATACTAAGAGCAAGAGATGTAGGTCCGTTAAGGATAGGATCAAGCTCATCAAAGCCAACTTCCTTCGCTGCAAAACGTGTAAGAGTATTCTTTATAACCTTGTACTCTACACCTGCTTCACGAAGCTTGTTACGAAGCTGTGTATCCTGCTCAACAGTAAGTCCGCAATAATCAACGAAAACGCCGGAAACAGCGGTCTTGAACTGCTCAGCCATAGAAGACACGATTTGCTTCTTCTCTTCGAGAATTTTCTGACTTGGCATATTCTCACCTCACAATTAATAATGAAAAAGGGATTCTTTGCCCATAGACACAAAGAATCCCGAAATTTTTATAGGAATACTTCCTCGGCAGGACTTACCTTTATGCCTGCTGTCTATGGAAACAACACGGTCATTATACACCGTATTTTAAGCTTTGTCAAGAGTTAGTTTACTTTTGCCGGATTAATTTTTATTCCGGGGCCCATTGTGCTTGCTACTGCAAGGCTTCTTACATACTGACCCTTTGCTGTAGCGGGCTTAGCCTTAAGAATTGCTGCCATAAGAACATCAAAGTTCTCCTGAAGCTTCTGTGCACCAAATGATGCCTTACCGATGGGGCAGTGAATGATGTTTGTCTTATCAAGACGATACTCAATCTTACCTGCCTTTACGTCAGCTACAGCTTTTGCAACATCCATGCTAACTGTACCTGCCTTGGGGTTGGGCATGAGGCCCTTAGGTCCGAGAATTCTTGCGATACGACCTATAACACCCATCATATCGGGAGTAGCTACTACGATATCAAAGTCGAGCCAGTTTTCCTTCTGGATTTTTTCAACAAGCTCTTCTGCGCCTACATAATCGGCACCTGCATTCTGCGCCTCTGTTGCCTTTTCGCCCTTTGCAAAAACAAGAACCTTAACCTTCTTGCCTGTACCGTGGGGAAGAACAACAGCACCTCTTACCTGCTGGTCAGCGTGACGGGAGTCAACACCGAGCTTTGCGTGGAATTCGATTGTTTCGTCAAACTTCGCGCTTGCAGTCTTTACAACAAGGTCAAGAGCTTCTGCAGGGTCATACTGCTTGCCGGTTTCAAGAAGATTGGCACCGGCCAAATATTTCTTACCATGTTTCATACTGTTACCTCCTTGTGGTTCATCGGGACTTTCTCCCTCCCACATTCTCTTTAATTATTCCTCGACCGTTACGCCCATGCTTCTTGCTGTACCGGCGATCATGCTCATAGCTGCCTCAAGGCTTGCTGCATTAAGATCGGGCTTTTTAAGCTCTGCGATCTGCTGAAGATCTGCCTTTGAAAGCTGAGCAACCTTTGTCTTGTTCGGAACACCACTACCGCTTTCGATTTTGCAAGCTTTTTTAATAAGCACTGCAGCCGGCGGTGTCTTTGTGATGAAGCTGAAAGACCTGTCCGCATATACGGTAATAACAACAGGGATAATTAAACCTGCGTCTTTAGCTGTTCTCTCGTTAAATTCTTTTGTGAACTGCACAATGTTAACACCATGCTGACCGAGAGCCGGACCTACCGGAGGAGCCGGAGTAGCCTTACCTGCGGGGATTTGTAATTTGATATAACCTGCGATTTTCTGAGCCATGGTTTGCACCTCCTTAGAGAAAAAATGTGGTAATAACGAACGCTTTATACGCGTTCTCCCATCTATAACAAGCCTTGCGGCTTATTAACTGATTTTGCTGTTTATTCAAGCGGTTCAATCTGGTAGAACTCAAACTCTACCTGCATTTCTCTGCCGCCGAACATAGTAACCATAACGCTGACTTTGCGTTTTTCATGGTTAATTTCCAAAACCTCACCCATAAAGCCTTCCATACTGCCGTCGGTAATTCTTACAGTATCGCCGACATCAATGCCGAGGTCAACCTGTGTCTTTTCAACGCCAAGACTCATAACCTCCGCCTCGGAAAGCGGAACAGGCTTGCTTCCGGGTCCTACAAAGCCCGTACATCCACGGGTGTTGCGGACAACATACCAACTTTCGTCGGTCATTTGCATCTTTATAAATACGTATCCGGGGTAAATCTTTCTCGTAACGGTTTTCTTTTCGCCCTTGTCGTTTTCCTCGACTGCCTCCTCAACAGGGATGCACACATCGCCGATAAGATCACCAAGGCCGCGGTTTTCAACCGTTTTTTCAATGCTGTCTTTTACCTTATTTTCATATCCCGAATAAGTATGAGCAACATACCATTTAAATTCAGCACTCATAATACATCAGGCAAGCGCCCATCCTCCCTCTTTAAAAATTAGCCGAGAACAACCTTACTCAAAGAAATGAAGAGCGTATCCAAACCAAATATTATAAGACCAATAACAATAAGAGCAGCGATAACAATCAAAGTGTTGTTAATGAGCTGTTTTTTTGTCGGCCATACAACCTTCTTAAATTCGGATTTTGTAGCCTTTATGGATTTAAGAATACGACGGAAAATGCCGTCCTTTTTAACAGTTTCTCCCATTAAGTTCACCCTCTATTATTTAGATTCTTTATGCAGTGTGTGCTTGCGGCAGAAAGGACAATACTTATTCATCTCGAGTCTGTCGGGATGATTCTTCTTATTCTTCACAGTATTGTAGTTACGCTGCTTGCACTCTGTGCATGCTAAAGTTATTTTAACTCTCATAATTGCGCCTCCAATGAATATTTACCCCAATTTTTTACGCACGTAAAAAAAGCCTTCTTGGCGAGGTACAATAACTATAACACATTAGCTTTTTATTGTCAACATATTTTTTCTATTTTTTTCTACATTCTCAAAAAACAGACGTTTTATGTTATATAGTAAGGAAGTTTTCGGGGCAAAGGCGCACTGCCAATGCCCCGTTCTTCATTACTTATTTGTTTTAAGGACAATCACTCTTACTACTCCGCCGCCCCCAAGGCTTCTGTCTGAATAAAGCGTGACCCCTGTCACATTATCCTTGTCAAGCATTTCCTCTATTGACATAGTGCGGTAATCCTCTGCCGTTCTGCCGCCGTAAATTTTTACATAGTCGCTGACGGCATATGTGGTTGAGCCTACCCTTACCCTGCCCGAGGAATAACCCGACACATCAGTGCCTGAGCCAACCTTTGTAAGAGCAGTTACCTTTTCTCCGTCGGCAGTATTTATAACCTCAACCGCACTGCCGTTTGAAAGAGCAAGGTTTGTCGTAAAGGATTTTTGCTGCTCTCCGATAAGAACAGTAGCTCTGTTACCGCTTTTTTTCATTACAACACCAAAATCCGCATCTGCCTTCGTGACGTTTTGCACATAAAGGAAGCTTATATCCTTCATATCGCCCGTAACCTCGGCGTGAATAACCTGATTTTTGGTAAGGGAGGTTGTAACAATGTCCTTTACATCTATTTTCCTGACAGTTGCCTTTTCTCCTTCTATATTCTCCGTAAGCTCTAAAATTGCACAGTTACCTGTAAGCCAGTGTCCGTCAAGGGAGGGGATTGACGCATCAAAATCACCGTATACTGTGTTATTCCCCACTACGGAAAGGTGTGCCATATTATTTGAATAGGTAACACGCATAACGCTTCCTGTATAATTACTATAATCTCTATCTGTTTTATAGGTTACCTCGTTTCCGTCGGGAAGAACAAGCTTTACATATTTTGTATGCTGACCGTTTGTATCAACATCCGTTGAAACTTCGCTGTAGCACTCTGTAAGAACGGCTATATCCAGATTTCCGCTCGCACTCATATCAACGACGTCAATAACCTCGCCGTTTCTGCCAAAGAGCAATGTTACACGCTCCCCTATATCAAAGGAAGAACTGCTCTCATTCATTTTACTGATAGCCTTCTGCGAGGAAAGCTGATATTCCCTGCCTGCAACAAGCACGCTTGACACATTTGCCTTTATGGGATATGCCTCCTCATATATGCCTGTTATTTTGTCAGTATATGCATATATGGTGTTATTACTTCTCATATAATAGACAACATCATACATACTGATGCTTTCAACATTTGATTTACGTCCGTCACGCACAACTGAAAGTGCTGATTTATTGGATATATTAAAGGAAGAATAAATTTGCGAGTAACTGCCTGAAATCGTTACAGGTCCTTCAAGAGAACTTTCCTTAAGATATATTCTTTCAAAAATGCCGCCCTCGCTAAAGAAGAGCACCGCCTCCCGACCTGTTTCAAGCTCTGAAACTGCATTTTCAAGTGTTGAACTTTTTCCGCTGTAGTAAACGGGTGCATTAAGTCCGAAGCTTTCCGTCTTTGTATTTGTATTTTCTGTAAAGGTTATTTCCACTTTGCCGATGTCACTGTTCTTTGCGGCGCTGACTATTGTAACATTGCGCACAGTCTCCTTTTCGGGGACAAATGCAGTTGCCCTGCCCTCACCGTCAAGGTAGAGAGTTCCCATTTTTCCGTACATACTGCTATTTATATTACTTGCGTTTGCAAGCTTGTATGTACCCTTTGTGGTCATAATGTTTCCGCTTGCAAGGCTTGCATCAATTTCCCCGTCGCCGTAAATTACGACATCCTCCACACTTGAAGTGCTCAAAAGATTTATGGATGAATTTTCCTTTTTTTCAGCTAAAAGTGTATTGTATACAAGGTATGCCGCATTACCGCGTGTGAGGTTTTCGTATGTGTCAAAGCTCATATTCCTTGTTATGCCGAGGGCGCTCGCTCTGCTGATATACCCGTCGGGCCACCTGTAACCTACATCCTCTCCGCTATAGCCTAAAAGCCTGATAAGGATTGTCAGCGCCTGTGCATAATTTATCGTATCGTTTGCGCCGAAGGTTCCGTCAGGGTATCCGTTGATAATCTCCTTTTCGGCAATATAGTTTATATACCCGCTTGCCCAGTTATCTTTGGGAACGTCACTGAAAACCATACTCGCACTGCGCGCTGCGGCATTCTCCTGCTCCCCGAGCATATAAACGGCAATTTTTGCAAACTGCGCGCGGGTAAGCGTTTCGTCAGGATGAAAGGAGCCATCAGCGAAGCCGTTAATAATTCCCAGGGAAGAAAGCTGAGAGATAGCATTTCCCACATCGCTTGTTGTATCGACATCGTAAAATACTGCAAGTGCATTTACGTTTAATATCATTATGAGCGCACATATGAGCGCCGTTATTTTCACCTTCATACTACCACCTCTTATTCAAATCTTAGCGCTTCAATAGGATTAAGCTTTGCAGCTTTTCTTGCCGGATACAAGCCAAAAAATATTCCTATTGCCGCCGAAAATATAAATGATCCTAAAATGATTGAGGTCTGCTGCGATAGCGGCACCGTCGGCATACCCATACCTATACAGGTAAAGTAACTGCTGACGACGCCTAATACAATTCCGATAAGACCTCCAAGGCAGCTTACAACCGCCGATTCAATCAGAAACTGCACAAGTATCGTTCCCGTTTTGGCACCGATAGCTTTTCGTATGCCTATTTCCCGTGTTCTTTCCGTTACGGTTACAAGCATAATGTTCATTATTCCTATTCCGCCGACGATAAGCGATATCCCTGCTATTCCTGCCATTAAAAGCGTCATAGAGCCAAGCGCATCGTCAATGGTGTCAATCTGGTCTGCCTGATTTGTTACTGTATAGTAATTATTGGACTTGAACTTCCTGTAAAGAACATTTTCTATCGCAGTTGTAGCTTGCGCCATAGTGTCTGCGCTTACCGCAGATACTGCAAAGGAGTTTATGTTTACATTTCTGATAAGGCGCGTTGCCCTTGAATAAGGGATAAGGATAATGTCATCATCACTTCCCTGCGACACGTTTGAGGACTTTTGTTCAAGAAGGCCTATAACGGTAAACACTTCATTATTAATCTTGATTTCCTGTCCGACCGGATCCTGCCCTCCAAAAAGCTCTGTGCGTACATATTCACCGATAATCACCACCGAGGAGCGATTGTCGATGTCATTTTGCGTAAGAAACCGTCCGCTCGAAATGCTGCGGTTACGGATTGAGCCATAATGCTCGTTAACACCGTAAAGGGTAGTTGAAACATTGCTGTTGCCGTATTTAACTGTGCCGCGGCTGTTAACCACGGGAGTTATGTACTCAATACAGTCAGAGTTTTCGGCAGCTATTTCTTCAATTTCCGCTACGCTGACGCTTCTGGTCATACCCCATCCGCCACGGCTTATGGTAACATTGATAAGGTTTGTACCCATACTCTCAAGCTGGTTACGCATATTAAGGGTAGTTGCCGTCACCATATTTACAAGTATAATTACTGCCGCAACACCGATTATAATACCAAGCATCGTCAAAAAGGAGCGCACCTTTGAGCTAAGGATACTGTCAAGCGCCATTTTAAATGACATAAATATATTCATTCACATTTCACATCCTCTGTGGCAGTGGTATCACTGGTAATCTGTCCGTCAGCAATTCTTACAACACGCTCCGCCTGACGGGCAACGTCGGAATCGTGTGTTATAAGCACAATGGTATTCCCCTCGCTATGGATTTCCTTGAGCATTTTCATAACCTCCACACCACTTTTGGAATCGAGGTTTCCCGTTGGCTCGTCAGCGAGAATCAACGGAGGCTTGGATGAAAGCGCCCTTGCTATTGCAACGCGCTGCTGCTGACCGCCTGAAAGCTCCTTCGGGCGGTGATGCATACGCTCCTCAAGTCCTACGCGCACAAGCGCTGCCTCTGCAAGCTCTCTGCGGCGCGCAGCGTCCACTCCGCGATATACAAGTGGCAGCTCCACATTTTCCAGCGCAGTAAGCTTGTTTAAAAGGTTAAAGCCCTGAAATATAAAGCCGATTTTCTCGTTGCGTATGCTTGCCAGTTCATCCTCGGTAAGATTTTCCACAATTCTTCCGTCAAGAATGTATTCGCCGCTTGTTGCCGTGTCAAGGCAGCCAATCATATTCATAAGAGTTGATTTGCCGCTACCCGACGGGCCGATGATTGACACAAATTCCTTTGGCTTTACATTAAGGGATACGCCGTTTAAGGCACGCACCTCTATTTCGCCTATTTTATAGATTTTATACATATCATTAATCTGTATCATAGACTTATCTTCTTCCTCCCATAGCTCCGCTCATACCGCCGCCCATGCCTGCGGGCATTCTACCGCCCATACCGCCGGGCATACCACCCATCATACCGCCGCCCATTCTGCCCATCATATTATTACTTGATGAGCCTGATTGCTGCGAGGTGTTTTTAACTACCTGACCGAGCGTCACACCGCTCTTTATCTCGTAATATTCATCGTTACTGATACCGATTTCAACCTCTATCCGCTCCTGCTTTCCTGAAAGCTTGATTTTCATTTCGCTGCGCTGTGTTCTCTGCGGCATTTCTCCGCGCCCGGGCAGATTGTTTTCGGCTTCTTTCTGAGAAGTTTTCTCACTGTTTTGTGATTTTTCAGCGTCCTTACTGCCTTCTTCTTTTTTAGCAGTGCTTTCTTCTGTGTTTTCGCTACGCTGGGGCATCTGTCCATTTTCACTGCGCGGGGGCATTTGTCCGCCTTCGCCACGCCCTGGCATTTGTCCACCCTCACCAAATTGAGGCATCTGTCCGCCCTCGCCACGCGGGGGCATTTGCCCGTTTTCGCCGCCCGGTATTCTGCCTTCGGCTTTTTTGGCGTCACCTGCATTTTGAGTTTCCGTAGATGGCGCACTCTCAGGCGCTTGTGCGTCTTTTGGCGCATCTTTTGGCGCACTCTCTTCTCTCTCGGTATTCATCTGCGGTCTTTGGGGCATCTGGGGCATATTTTCCACTTCTCCCACAACAGTTACATAATACTTTCCGCCAAAATATTCAACCGCACTTACAGGAAGGTAGAGACAGCCGTCAGCACGCTCTACTATGATTTGTGCACTGACGTTCATTCCGGGCATAAGGTCACCCGGCTCGTCTATAGTTACCTCTACGGGGTATGTCGTGACACCGTTTGATGCAGTGCCAAGTTTTGATACGGAGGTAATTTTCCCTGTGAGAATTTGGTTTTCCAATGCATCTGCAGTTACCGTTACACTCTGCCCGAGGCTTATTTTTGAAATGTCAAGCTCGTCAACAGATATGGTAAATTTCATCTTTGACATATCAGCAACAACCATCATTCTTGTTGCATTCTGTCCGCCAACAGTATCTCCCACAGTATAATCCTTTGTAAGAATTGTGCCGTTTATGGGGGAGGTTACTATGTAATCCTGTGCTGCCTCTTGTTTGTCTTCGAGGTTGTTTTCCGCCTCGGAAAGACTCATCTGCGCATCGGTGAGATTTTGCCTTGCGGTTTTAAGCTCGTCTGTAAGGTCTGAATTTGTAAGCACGGCTATAACGTCACCCTTGTTAACCCAGTCTCCGTTTTTGACGTTGACCTTAGAAACCTTACCCCTTTGTTCAGCATTGACGGTAACGGGGTCTGCATATTTTATGCTGCCGTATGAGGCAGAGCTTACATCACCCCTCGCAGTATTAACTGTTGCTGTAACATTCACATTTTCCTCAACAACGTACTCCTCGGCAAGACGGATTTCTACATTATATGTAATCGCACCGCTTGAAAGCGTTTCGGGCGCGCTGTATTTACGCAGCACTGTACCGCGGGCGTTTATCATATACTTATCTATCGCCACATTTGCGCTGTCTCCAACCTTAATGGCATCTATCTGCGATGCGCCAAACGGGATTGTTGCCGTCTGTTCCTTATAATTTGTAACAGTACAGATTTTACCCGACGCTTCCTCCCCTACTTTAAGGGATAAATCGCTTACCTTTCCGCTGGCAGTCGCCCTGATTGTAAGTGCATTGATATTTTCCTGTACCTTAGTTATGTTGTTGCTTCTGTTTGAAAGCGTTGTGAGAGCTTTTTCAACATTATTCTGCGCGGTTTTTATCGCATTTTCCGCAGCAGTCATTTCAAAGCGGTACAAAACATCGTTTTCCTTAACCTCGTCCCCCTCTTCAAACGGAGACTCAATTATTTTCCCGTTTACGAGCGGAACAATATCCCTCTGCTCAATAGGCTCAACAGTACCCGAGCCTGTAATGCTGTTTACTACGCTTCCCTGCATTACAATTGAGGTGTCTGCACTCGCTTCGGAGGCAGCTTTTTTTGCGCTGCGCATCTTTCCTATTCCAAAGACACCCAGTGCTATTGAAAGCACCAGCACGGCACATATTGCAATTTTTATCGGTTTTTTGAGTTTCTTAAACTTTTCGACAGGTTTTTTGAAATTGACTTTTTTGATTTTTTCGCCCATCGTATTAATGAAAGGTTTAACCTTCTCCGGCAGTTTCATCATATTTTCCTCCTAATAATAATTATGCAGGATAAAGGATACTACTTCTTCCTTAAAATAAACTTAAAAACTGTATTTTGCAAGTGCAGAATATAAACAGTTGACGAAAAAGCCATATCTGTGATATAATGTAAAATAATTATGGGGTGATATACCCTCTATAACTTTCTATGCCGCAACAAAGCGGCGGAACGGAGCATTTTATGATTAAGAGTATGACAGGCTACGGCGCAGGCAGTGCCCAGGGCGGCGGCAAAACCTTCACCGTTGAAATTAAATCGGTAAATTCCCGTTACAGCGACTTTTCCGTAAAAATGCCCAGGGTTTATACCTTTCTGGAAGACCCGCTGCGCAAAGCCGCAGGGGAAAGAATAAACCGCGGTAAGGTTGATATATACGTAAACGTAGAATCAAGCGGTGATGAAGAATGTGTTGTAAACCTTAACGGCGCGCTTGCAGGGGCATATCTTAATGCCCTCAGAACGCTTTCGGAGTCACTTGGAATTTCAAGCAATGCAACAGCAGAAACATTTTTGCGTATTCCCGATGTGTTTACAGTGGAAAAAGCACCTGATGATGCGCAGATTATCACGGACACTGTTTTGAAAGCGCTCGGCAATGCACTTGACGAATTTGACTCTATGCGTACTGCCGAGGGGGAAAAGCTTGCATCTGACCTTTGTGAGCATCTTGCATTTATCGAAAATGCCACCTTGGAGATTGAGAAGCGTTCTCCACAGATTGTCAGCGAATACCGCGCACGTATTGAGGAGAGAATGCGTGATATCCTCGGTGCTGCAACGTATGACGAAACACGCCTTCTGACAGAGGTTGCAATCTTTGCAGATAAGGTGAACGTAAACGAAGAAACGGTAAGGCTTAAAAGCCACGTTGCACAGTTTTTGAAAATGCTCCATGACGGCGGCTGCGTGGGAAGAAAGATTGACTTTTTAATCCAGGAAATGAACCGTGAGATAAACACCATCGGCTCCAAGTCAAATGACCTTGACATTGCAAAGATTGTTATTGATGTAAAGGCTGAAATCGAAAAGCTTAGGGAACAGATACAAAACGTAGAGTAAAAAGATGATGACAATGTCATCATCTCGCAAGCAAAGTTTTGCCTTGCAAAACATTTACTTGCGAAAAAAGGGCTTGCGCTCGCGCACCGCTCTACCGCGGTAGCCCTTGCAAGGTGTTTAAATCGAGGTACACGCCCCCCGATTTAAACGGATTTATTTGTTAAGGGGATACCCCTTAACAATCCCCATGAAGGAATTTCCTATACGGGAATAAAAAGAAAATTGATTTCAATTTTCTTTCCGTCATTTCGCATTTCGAACTTCGAATTTCGCACTTATAAAGGATTGTTTAATATGAAATTAATTAATATCGGCTTTGGAAACTTAGTGTCCGACATACGCATTGTCAGCATAGTCCTACCCGAAAGCGCCCCCGTCAAGAGGCTCAGCCAGGAGGCGCGCGAGAAGGGTATGCTTATCGATGCTACATATGGAAGAAAAACGAAAAGCGTGATTGTAACGGATAGTGAGCATATAATTTTATCGGCGCTCCCACCTGAGGCAATTGTGCAAAGACAAAGTGGCGGTCACGAAAGTTTGCCGTCTTACGAAGAAAGGATTGACACAGATGAATAAGAAAGGATTGCTCCTTGTTGTATCGGGGCCGTCAGGAGTTGGTAAGGGGACAGTTTGCAATGAATACGTTAAAAACCACCCTGAATGTTCTCTTTCCGTATCGGCAACCACGCGCAAAGCGCGTGAGGGTGAGAAGGATGGTATAAATTACTTCTTCCTTTCAGAAGATGAATTCAGAAAGAAGATAGATGCAGGCGGATTTTTGGAGCACGCAGTATTTTGCGGAAATTACTACGGCACACCCAAGGACACCGTTATGCAGATGATAGATGACGGAAAAGACGTTATCCTTGAAATAGAGGTACAGGGCGCTATGCAGGTGCGCGCACACTATCCGGAGGGCGTTTTCATATTTGTTCTTCCCCCGTCGCTTGAGGTTTTGGAGGAAAGGCTGCGCGGAAGAAATACAGAAACCGACGAAGTTATAAAGGAAAGACTTGAGCGCGCAAAGGCAGAATTTAAGTTTATTGAAAAGTATAATTATGTTCTTGTCAATGACACTGTGGAAAACGCGGCAAAGACACTGGGCGATATAATAAACGCCGAAAAGTGTTCTATGTCACGTAATTATAAAGAGTTAAAAAACGAATATATAGATTGATAGAAAGGTTTTGATAATATGTTATACCCTGAAATTGCAAAGCTTATGGAGGGCTTTGATTCACGTTACTCTCTGGTAGTTGCTACCGCAAAAAGGGCACGTCAGCTTGTTTGCGATGCAAGCAACGACAAGACGGTTTCCCGTGCTATAAAGGAGATTGCCGACGGCAAAATCAGATGCGTGAAAGGAAGCCGTGAGGAAAGATTTTCCGATGCTGTTGCAGAATTTACCAATGCACAAAAGGGTGCAGACGAAACACTTTTGGAAGAGGAATAATCTATGATTGCTCAGGTTTATGTAAATACAACAAACCTGAATATTGATAAAAGCTTTGACTACCTTGTCCCATCGGCTCTGGAGGAAAAGATTTCTCTGGGAAGCAGGGTCAAGGTGCCTTTTGGCGGCGCAAATCTGCCTAAAGAGGCATACGTTACACTTTTAAAGGAAGAAAGCAGTTTTAGCTCCCTCAAACAAATCCGTTCGGTGACGGACGATTTCCCCGTGCTTACAAAAAGCAGTATGGATTTGTGCTTTCATATGCGCGAGAGGTATTTTTGTACATTTTCCGAGGCGGCTGCACTGATGCTGCCCCCCGGAACAGATGCAAGGTTTGAGGAGTGGATTTCCCTTACCCACAAGTATTACGAAAACATCCATTTCGCAAAAACTCCCCGTCAGGAGCAACTTATAAAGCTTCTCCTGGAGAGTGAAGGCTCCGCCGAAATGGCGCAGATAAAAAGCGTGCTTGGAAAAAATGCACGCGCCACAGTAAATACTCTTGTAAAAAAAGAGATTTGCGAAAAAAGCTTTCGCGATAAACGCAGGGCAAACGAAAAATCGGTGCGCGTTGCGTTTTATTGCGGTGGAGATGAAATTTCCACCCATATAGCACAGCTTGAAAAAAAGGCTCCCAAGCAGGCGGCTGTACTTAAAGCGTTAAGCGAATTTGGTGAGCTTAGTGTGCCTGACATAATAGCAGCATCGGGTGCAACGCGAAATGCCGTTGAGGCACTTTTTATCAAAGGGCTTATAGACTACCGCGAGGTAGAGGTTCTTCGAAATCCGCTTGAGGGAAAGGAGCAGGCTAAGCTTCCTCCCCTTGTTCTTACAGACGCGCAGAAAAGGGCTGCCGATACTGTTATCGGTCAGGGCAATAAAACCTTTCTTCTGCACGGCATTACCGGCAGCGGAAAGACCGAGGTTTATATGAGCATTGTTTCAGACGCCCTGAAAAAAGGTAAGCAGGCAATCCTTCTTGTTCCTGAAATTTCCCTTACTCCGCAAATGACAAGGCGCTTTTTCGACCGTTTTGGTGACAGTGTTGCCGTAATTCACAGTGCGCTTTCCCTCGGGGAAAGGCTCGATGAATGGCGCAGAATCAGGCGGGGCGTGGCGCGCGTTATCATAGGTGCGCGCAGTGCAATTTTTGCCCCGTGCGAAAATATCGGCGTAATAATAATTGACGAGGAGCACGAGCAGTCATATAAATCCGAATCCTCGCCACGCTACCACGCAAGGGATATTGCGCTCTTTCTTTCAAAGGTGCATAACTGTCCTCTCGTGTTAGGCTCGGCAACACCGAGCGTTGAAAGCTATTACAAGGCAAAATGCGGTGACTATACACTTATTGAGCTTTTGGAGCGATACAACAAAAAGCCTCTGCCAGAGGTCTATATAGCAGATATGTCAAACGAGCTTAAAGAGGGAAATAAAACCGTTTTGAGCAGGCTTTTAGCAAGCGAAATGGCGCAAAACCTTGAAAAAGGTGAGCAGACTATTTTGTTTTTGAACAGACGCGGATATTCCACCTTTGTTTCCTGCAGGGACTGCGGTTTTGTATTTTCCTGTCCGCAGTGCAGTGTATCGCTGACATATCACAAAAATTCAGACGTTTTAAAATGTCACTACTGCGGTCACTGTGAAAGCATTAAAAGTGTCTGCCCCAAATGCGGCAGCACAAAGGTGCGCGATTTTGGAAAGGGCACGCAAAAGGCGCAGGAGCAGATTGAGGGGATTTTTCCCGATGCAAAATTACTGCGGATGGACACAGACACTACAAGCACGAAGCGCGGTCACGAAAGGCTGCTCGATAAATTCACCGAAGAAAAGACGGATATCCTTCTCGGCACACAGATGGTGACAAAGGGGCTTGATTTTGAAAACGTGACACTGGTTGGCGTTCTGGCTGCCGATGCATCGCTTAACATTGATGATTTCCGTGCGCAGGAGCGTACCTTTAACCTTATTACCCAGGTGTGCGGAAGAGCCGGCAGAGGAGAAAAAAAGGGACGTGCGGTGTTGCAGACCTATGACGCGGAAAACAGAGTGCTTCTTATGGCGGCAAAGCAGGATTACAAATCATTTTTTGAAGAGGAAATTGAGTACAGACGCGCGTTTTATTATCCGCCGTTTTGTGATATAATAAATATAACAGTAAGCTCCTCTGACAAGGAGGAGGCTGAAAAAGCCATTGCAAAAATTACAATGAAGCTGAAAATGGCTCTGCGTGCGTATGAGGACTGTATTTTTTACGGGCCGTCGGCTGCGCCGCTTTCAAAAATTCAGGGGCGTCACCGCTACAGATTGTGGATAAAATGCACCGCTGACGAAACCCTTATAGGTGCTCTGCGAGAAGTTTTGCACGAAAAGGATGCAAAGCGCACAGGTGACCTTGTGGTTGTTGCAGACATTAACCCTTACAGTATGAACTAACCGAAACGAAACATCAGGGAGTGAAAATTATGGCATTAAGAAACATCAGAGAAATCGGAGATTCCTGCCTTAACAAAAAGTGCAGAGAGGTAGAAAAATTTGATGCAAGGCTTCACACTTTGCTTGACGATATGAAAGAAACCTTACTTATGGCAAACGGTGTGGGACTTGCCGCACCGCAGGTGGGTATACTTCGCAGAGTAGTTGTAATAGACCTTGGCGAGGACGGGGGAATGCTTGAGCTTATAAACCCTGTCATCACGCATACAGAGGGCAGCCAGAGCGGTATTGAAGGGTGTCTTAGCGTACCCGGCAAGGCAGGTATTGTCGAGCGCCCGCAAAAGGCGACTGTACAGGCTCTTGACAGGAATGGCGAGCCTTTTGAATTTACGGGCGAGGATTTGTACGCACGATGCATCTGTCACGAGTGCGACCACCTCGACGGAAAGCTCTATGTTGAAAAGGTAACAGAGTTTGTTGACCCCGAATATGGGACAGAAGACGAAGAAGACTGATTTTCGGAGGGAATTATGCGTATTCTTTTTATGGGAACACCCGAGTTTGCACAGGTGTCGCTTCAGGCACTTCTTGATGACGGACGTGACGTTGTGTGCGTAATAACACAGCCTGATAAGCCCAAGGGCAGGGGCTATGAAATGGCTATGAGTGATGTTAAGAAGCTGGCACTGGAAAAGAATATCCCTGTGCATCAGCCCGAAACTCTTAAGGACGGGGCGATCCTGCCTCTTCTTGAAGAGTACTGTCCCGATATAATAGTCGTTGTTGCATATGGAAAAATTCTCCCTGAATATGTGCTGGGCTTCCCCAAATACGGATGTATAAACATCCACGGCTCACTCCTTCCCAAATACAGAGGTGCCGCACCTATTCAGCGCGCCGTAATTGATGGTGAAAAGGTCAGCGGCGTAACCAGTATGTATATGGAAAAGGGGCTTGATACGGGCGATATGCTTCTTAAGAGGGAGCTTGCTATTACGCCTACAATGACTGCAGGAGAGTTTCACGATGCACTGGCAATTTTGGGTGGGGAAGTTCTTCTCCAAACGCTTGACGCACTTAAGGACGTCTCTCTTACTCCACAAAAGCAGGATGATGCCCTTTCAACGTATGCTTCGCAGCTTTCCAAGGCTGAAGGTGAAATAGACTGGCATAATA
Source organism: Clostridia bacterium (assembly GCA_045596985.1). GTDB lineage: Bacteria > Bacillota > Clostridia > UMGS1883 > UMGS1883 > UMGS1883. Next base: position 17,264 of record JAZODM010000023.1, on the reverse strand, counting down.
CGAGCGAATCTATTTATAATAAGGTCAGGGGCTTAAACCCGTGGCCGATGGCATATAGCTTTATCGGAGGTAAGCGCTTTGTGGTAGATTTTGTATATAAGTGCGAGCAAGGCGGCACACCAGGCGAGGTTTTGCGCGCAGACGCAGACGGTCTTGTTGTTGCGTGCGGCGAAGGCTCTGTTATAATAAAGGATATTAAGGTAGAGGGCAAAAAGAAAATGAGCGTCGGCGATTATCTTCGCGGACACGCCATTGAGAAGGGGACTATTCTCGGAAAGGAATGATTTAATGTACGGCTTTGGCTATGGATATTATTTTGACAGCGGATATATTTTAGTGCTTATAACAGCACTTCTTTCACTTGTTGCTTCGGCAAGGGTAAGCTCAACCTTTAAAAGATTTTCGCAAAAGAGAACTGCGCGTAACATTACTGCAGAGCAGGCTGCACGCGGAATTTTGGATGCAAACGGACTTTATAACGTGCGCATTGAATCGGTCAGCGGAAATCTTACCGACCACTATGACCCCAGAAGCAATGTTATACGTCTTTCCGATTCTGTGAAAAATTCGACCTCGGTTGCTGCGGTGGGTGTTGCCGCGCATGAGGCAGGTCACGCAGTTCAGCACGCAACGGGTTATGTGCCGATAAAGGTCAGAAATGCCATTGTCCCCGTTGCAAATATAGGCTCTATGGCAGGGCCGTATCTTATTCTTATCGGACTTATCCTCTCCGGCGGTCTCAGCGACATTTTACTCAACGTCGGAATATGGTTTTTCTCCTTTGCGGTGCTTTTCCAGCTTGTAACACTGCCCGTTGAATTTAATGCATCAAGGCGCGCGGTGTCAATCCTTGAAAGCGGAATGTACCTTGAATCAGACGAAGTTCCTGCAGTTAAAAAGGTGCTCGGCGCAGCGGCAATGACGTATGTTGCGGCGGCGGCAGTATCTGTGGCAAACCTCCTGAGGTTCCTGATGCTTGCAAGCGGAAGAAGGCGCAACGACTGATGGCAGCACTTTCAAAGCCGCGCGAGGCGGCACTAAAGGCACTTGTTGCTGCTGATAAGGACGGCGCATATCTTAACATAGCACTGCGCGACATTCTTTCAGCGAGTAATATGGACGGACGCGATAAGGCACTGTGCACTACACTTGCCTTCGGCGTTATGAAAAACAGACTTTTTATTGATAATATTATCGAAAACCTATCCACCGTTAAGCTGCGCAAGCTTTCGGTATGGATTCACAATATTTTGAGAATTGGCATCTATTCCGTAAAATTTCTTGACCGCGTGCCCGATGCCGCAACAGTAAATGAATGTGTGCGCCTGGCACGCCGATACGGACACGGCGCCTCGGCAGGCTTTGTCAACGCAATACTTCGTGCCGCTTCAAAATCGGGCGATTTTCTGCCGGAGGAAAAGTCGGGCGCAGAATATATCAGTATAAAGTATTCTTTCCCGATGTGGCTTACACAATTGTGGCTTGAACAAGGCTATAGCGAGGAGCTTTTCGCCGCAATGAATGAGGAGCCGCCGATAACCATAAGGCTCAACACACTGAAAAAAGACACCCTGCCAATAGAATTTGAAAAGCATTCTGCCACGCCCTATACATACACATATACGGGTGGCGGCAGTGTTGAAAATACCTCTTATTTTAAAGAGGGGCATATAGCAGTGCAGGATGCGGCTTCACAGCTTGCGATAATGGCACTTGACGTAAGGGAGAATATGCGCGTGCTTGACCTTTGCAGTGCGCCCGGCGGAAAAAGCGCATTTATCGGTCAGCTCATGAATAACACAGGCGAAATAGTATCGTGCGATATACACGCGCATAAAACGGAGCTTATAAGAAATAACCTCCTCCGCCTTGGTGTTACAAATGCCACTGTTTCAGTAAATGATGCAACAGTTTTAAACAAAGATTTTAAAGACCGCTTTGACAGAGTTTTGGCAGATGTTCCCTGTTCGGGTCTGGGTGTTCTTCGGCGTAAGCCCGATATAAAGTGGACAAAGACGCAAGACGCAAATAATTCACTCTCAGAAATTCAGCGTGCTATTTTAGATAACAGTGCATTATATGTAAGAAAGGGCGGAAGACTTCTTTACTCCACCTGCACAATAAACAAGGCTGAAAATGAGGACAATGTAAAATATTTTCTTGACAGACACAGTGATTTTACCCTTGTCTTGCAGAAGCAGCTTCTTCCGCACAAGGACAAAACAGACGGCTTCTTTTATGCCGCGTTTGAAAGGACGTAAGCTATTTTGAATCTCGGTGATTTAACAAAAGAGCAGTTAAAAGAATATATCAAAAGCGCAGGGGAAAGCGCGTTCCGTGCAAAGCAGATTTTTAAATGGGTGCACAGTGGCATAGAAAGCACCGATGAAATGACAAACCTTCCCCTTTCGCTGCGCGAAAAGCTTTCAAAGGATTTTGAAATTTTCCTTCCTGAAGTTTATAAAAAGCTTGTATCAAAAATTGACGGAACGGTTAAGTACCTTTTAAAGCTTTCTGACGGAAATATTATAGAAACAGTCGTAATGGATTACCTCCACGGCAAAAGCATCTGTATATCAAGTCAGGTCGGTTGCCGTATGGGCTGCTCCTTCTGTGCGTCTACGCTGGGCGGTCTTGTAAGAAACCTTACACCATACGAAATCGAGGGGCAAATCCTGCGCGCACAAAAAGACTTAGGCGTAAAAATCAGTAATATTGTAATTATGGGCATAGGTGAGCCGCTTGACAATTACGATAATATTATTACATTTTTGAAAAATATCAACGACGACGAGGGGCAAGGGATTGGCTTTCGCCATATTACGCTATCAACCTGTGCCCTTACGGATAAGATATATAAGCTTGCAGACGAAATGATGCCGATTAACCTTGCCATTTCGCTCCATGCGCCCACAGATGAGGCACGCCGCATACTTATGCCGGTGGCAAAGGCGTACTCGCTATGCGATATTATGGATGCGTGCGACTATTACTTTGACAAAACGCACAGACGCATAACCTTTGAATATGCGCTCGTAAAAGGGAAAAACTCCTCTTACGCCGATGCAAAAAAACTCGCGGAGCTTCTTCGCGGCAAAAATGCGCACGTCAACCTTATCCCCGTAAACCCCGTAACGGAGAGAAATAATATACGCACCAACAAAAAGGAAACAATGGACTTTCAAAAATCACTTGAAAGTCTTGGCATAAATGCAACAATCCGCAGGGAATTGGGGGCAGATATCAGTGCATCCTGCGGACAGCTCCGTAATAACGAAATTGACGGGATGTGAAAAAATCCAAAGCAAAGGAAAAGAAAATGCGAAATGCGAAATGCGAAGTTCGAAATGTTGGTGGATTTTTTGCTTTGCAAAAAATCTTTATCTATGACTTTGCTTGCCTCAGGCAGATCTGTTCTGAAGCATTTTTTCCTATCCCTATCAAAATTCTCTTATAATAAAAACACTGAAATGAGGTGGTAATATTGCAGTTTTATTCAGTTTCAGACCGAGGAAAGCAGCGTTTTAATAACGAGGACTGTTGCGTTGCAAAGAAAATCGGAGATTATACAGTGCTTATACTTGCTGACGGAATGGGTGGCCATAGTGGCGGCGAAATTGCCAGCAGCGAGGCTATTGAAGCAGTGCTTTCCGTTTTGCAGGAGCGTTTTTGCCGCCCGCTGATACCTGCGCAGATTTTCAGCATCTTGTCATCATCACTTGAAAGCGCAAATGAATGCATCTACAACCTTTCTTTAAGTGACGCGTCCCTTGACGGAATGGGAACAACCATAGACATTTGCGTAATATATGACAATAGTGCATATATTGCCCACATCGGAGACAGCCGCGTGTATCATATCACGCCAGAGGGTAAAATAAACCGCCTTACAAAAGATCATTCACTGATGGAATATATGATAGAAAAAGGCGAGCTTACTCCCGAGCAGGCACAGCATCATCCGCAAAAGAATGTGATAACGCGTGCATTGGGTACTTCCCCAAAGGCGCAGGAGGATAATGTTATTTTAAAGCTGAGTGAGGGCGACAGACTTCTTCTTTGCAGTGACGGGCTTACAAATATGCTCAGCGAAAAAGACATCTGCAATGTTGTTTTGGAAAGTCCAGACCCCGAAAATGCTGCAAACGAACTTATCCGCCGTGCAAATGATGCAGGCGGTGACGATAACATTACGGTAATCGTAGCAACACTTTAATGCTCGGCAAGTAACTTTTATGGAGGAAATGAAATATGGAATCAAAAGTTCTGGGAAGCAGATATGAACTAATTGAACGCGTCGGTATGGGCGGAATGGCGGTTGTATATAAAGCGAAGGATATTATGCTCGGTAGATTTGTTGCCGTAAAAATTCTGCGCGAAGAATTTAAGGAGAATGAGGATTTTATCCGCCGCTTCAAGATTGAATCTCAGGCTGCAGCAAGTCTGTCGCATCAGAATATTACACAGATTTATGATGTCGGCGAGGAGGACGGTCTTCACTACATCGTAATGGAATATCTTGAGGGGCAGACTCTCAAAAATTATATAACGGAAAAGGGCGGTGCCCTTTCGTGGAAAGAGGCGGCAAACTTCTCAATGCAGATATGCCGTGCACTGGAGCATGCACATTCAAAGCACGTTGTACACAGAGATATAAAGCCGCAGAACATCGTACTTACTGAAAGCGGAAAGCTGAAGGTTGCAGATTTCGGCATTGCGCGTGCCGCAAATAATACAACCACCGTAAACATTGGAAGCAGCGCTGTGGGAAGCGCGCATTACCTCTCCCCGGAGCAGGCGCGCGGCGGCTATACCGATTTACGCAGCGACATATACTCACTTGGCGTTGTGATGTATGAAATGTTTACAGGCTCCCTCCCATTTGATGCAGAGGAAAGCGTTTCCGTAATAATGCAGCATTTAAACGAGGAGCCAAAACGTCCGAGGGAGCTTAATAGCGACCTTCCACCCGGGATTGAGGCTATTATCATAAAGGCAATGAAAAAGGAGCAGCGGCTCCGCTACGAAAACACGTCGCAAATTCTCGAAGACCTTGTGACGGTTTATCAAAATCCATCGCAGAATATAGCTCTGCTTAACGCCTGGGATGATGATACTGAGCAGGAGCCGCCCAAAAAGGCTCAGCCTATCCACCGTGAAAGAAAGGTAAGCCCCAATAAAAAGAAAAAAAGCAAGATAAGTCGAGGCATTATTGCCGCAGCAGTGTTTATTTCCTCCACAATGCTGATATTTATAGGCTTTATACTCTATTTACTCTTTTTCGGAACGGGTAGCGAGGTTCAGATTCCAAACCTTTTAGGCATGACATACGAAGAGGCGGCACTGGAGGCAGAAAACGCATCGCACGGTGATGTTGTTTTTGAAGTATTTGTAGAGCGCAGTGAGCATTCTGACGAGGAAAAAAGCACTATTATATATCAGATTCCCGAGGGCGGCAGCAAGGTTAAGCGTTCAAGGGAGATAAAGGTTGTACTGAGTCTTGGCCCTGCTGTTCTGGAGCTTGAGGATTATACCGGAAAGCCCTATGAAAAGGTACAGGATTCCCTCCGGGAAAAAGGCATCAAGGTAATTATAGAAGAAAAAGATAATGACACCTATGAAGAGGGGATGATTTTCAGGCAGGTTCCTGCCGAGGGTACACAAATGGCAAAGGGCGACGAAGTAACTCTTTATGTTTCAAAAGGTACGCAAAACACCGTTGTTCCTGATGTTCTCGGAAAAACACTTGAAGAGGCTATTGTAGCAATAGAGAGAAACGACCTTAAGGTCGGCACAGTGAAAGAGGAAGCAAGCGACAAATACCTTAAAGGCGAGGTTTCCTACCAGAGTAAGGCTGCCTTTGAAACAGTGCCGATAGATACCCAGATTAATCTTTCTGTATCGACAGGTAAAAAGACCGATTCGGAAAATGAAAGTGGCGGCGACACAATTTCGCCCACCGATAACCCTAAAAAGAGCGTTAAGCTCACACTTGGCAACCTTCCCAAGGACAGGGAGAAGGTTAACATCAGGCTTGTTCTGGACGGAAAGACCTACTATGAAAAGGATTTTTCAACACAGTCAGGCAGTGCAACAATAACAGTTGAAACAAACGAAACTCTCAGCCTTGACGTTTACTATGACGGAGTTTATATAACTACGAAAGAGGTAAAATATTGATAGACACACAAAATCGCACCGAAGGAATTATTATAAAAGGAATAGGCGGATTTTACTATGTTTCCACACCGCAGGGCATTGTGGAATGCCACGCGCGCGGAAAATTTCGCAAGGATGAACTATCGCCCATTGTCGGAGACAGCGTATCACTGCTTTTAAATCCCGAAGGAACGGGAAGCATCTGCCAGATATACGAGCGCAAAAATTTTCTCATCCGTCCGGGTGTAAGCAATGTTGATGCGCTGGTGCTTGTTTCGGCGGCGCGCTCTCCTATGCCTGACTATCTTTTGATTGACAAGCTTTTGGTAACTGCCGAAAGCAAGGGTATCGAGGGTATAATCTGCCTTAACAAGACAGACCTTGTCACAGATGATGAGGCAGAGCAGTTTTGCACAGTTTACCGCAAGGCAGGATACCTTGTCATTGCGGCAAGTGCCAAAACCGGCGAAGGCGTAAAGGAAATACAAGCTCTTATAAAAGGAAGAACGGTTGCGTTTGCCGGTCTTTCGGGCGTAGGGAAATCAAGCCTTCTAAAAAGAATAACGGGCGCAGACCTTCAGGTAGGAAGCGTAAGCCGCATCGAGCGTGGAAAGCATACCACACGCCACGTTGAGCTGATTGAGGCGGCGGGTGGCTACGTCTTTGATACACCAGGGTTTTCACGTCTTGAAGCAGACACATTGCGTGCCTCTGATTTGTGGCAGTATTTTCCTGAAATTACGCCGCTTCACGGAACGTGCCGTTTTCGCACCTGTAACCATCTCGGGGAGCCGGGATGCAGTGTCAGGGAAGCGGTAGACGGAGGAAGCATCGCACAACACCGTTACGAAAGTTATATTGAAATTTACAATAAACTTAAAGACATTAAAGATTGGGAAAGAAAGGATTGACTTAAAAATGATTAAAATTGCACCCTCAATACTCGCATCGGATTTCGGTGCACTCAGGGAAGATGTTATCGCAATCGAAAAAGCAGGTGCCGAGTGGGCACATATTGACATTATGGATGGGCACTTTGTACCTAACCTTTCAATGGGGCCTGATATTGTAAAATCCATTCGCGAGGCTTCAAAGCTTTTCTTTGACTGCCACCTGATGGTTGAAGACCCCAAAATGTTTGTAGAGCCGTTTGTAAAGGCAGGTGCAGAGCTTATTTCCTTCCACGCAGAATGTGTGGAGGATATGGATGAACTCATTGACTATATCCATTCCTTCGGTGTTAAAGCAGCGGTTGCAATTAAGCCCGCTACGAGCGAGGAGGTTTTGTTCCCCGTTTTACATAAGCTTGATATGGTACTCGTTATGAGTGTTGTTCCAGGCTTTGGCGGTCAGAAGTTTATGAGTGAGGTGCTTGATAAGGTAAGAAACATCCGCGCACATAAGGACGGAAAGGATATTGATATACAGATGGACGGCGGTATAAATGCCCAGACTGCAGCACTTGCAGCAGAGGCAGGTGTAAATGTCCTCGTTGCAGGAAGCGCCGTTTTTGCAAAGAAGCCCTATAGCGAGACTATCAGTGCAATCCGCAATAGTGCAGAGCGTGCGGCTAATGCGTAAAACAAAGGCACAAATGCGCAAAGAGTTTTTATCGTTGCGCACTTGTGCCGTTTCTTCAGATTTAAAAACATCTGACCTTAACGCATTTTCTGAATTTAAAAATGCAAAGGTTATATTCTGCTACGTATCCGCCCACGGCGAGGTGGGAACGCACAATCTTATAGAAGAGCTTTTAAAAGAAAAGGACGTTGTCGTTCCCTATTGCACTGACAAGTGCGGAAATATGATAGCGGTGAAAATTAATTCACCCGCTGACCTTGCAGAAGGAAGCTTTGGTATATTGGAGCCGAAAAACCCCGTAGAATTTCCAAAGGAAAAAATTGATTTTGCCATAGTTCCGGGGATTGCCTTTGATAAAGAGGGCTTTCGCCTCGGCTACGGAAAGGGGTATTATGACCGCTTTCTTTGCGACATCTCCCCATATAAACTTGGGGTATGCAAAAAGGAGTTTTTGGTAGATAGCCTTCCGCACGATGAGTATGATATAAAAATGGATAATGTAATGGTATTAGAACAAAATTGACTTCGTCAATTAAATGCTCGCTTCGCTCACCTTTTTATAAGGTAATTTTTGTTGAAACACGCAATCTTGCGCACAACGCGCGCAATTTCCTATGTTATAAAAAATCCATACCGAAAAATACAGTATGCAAAATGCGAAATTCGAAATTCGAAATGTGAAGTGCGAAATGCGAAATGTTGGTGGATTTTTTGCTATGAAAAAAATCTTTATATTCCGTTTTTCTTATTCTCATACAAAAAGGAGATGTTTAAAAACTTTGTTTTTAAACATCTCCACTTTTTTATGCTAAATTTTCAAGTGCATTCTCCAATGCCTTTGCAACCTGGTCAGGACAGCTTGTTCCGCGCCCGTTACAGTTTATGCCCTTAATCTTTTTTATTGCATCGCGCGCGTTCATACCCTTTAACAGCGACATTATTCCCTGCAGATTACCGCTGCAGCCGCCAAGGATTGAGATATCCTCTATAATGCCGTCGGGGGAAAGCTCCACAACCGTCTTTCGGGAACAAACACCCTTATTTATATGCTCGTATTTCATAATGCCACCTTATTCTTCCTCTTTATCCTCTTTGGGTGCGTTTTCGTTTTCAATACCGTCAACAAATACATTAACGATGATGTTGTCAAGACCTGCATATGACTCAACGGCATTTTTAACCGTCTTTTGGAGTTTGAGGGCAATATCGTTGATTTTTACACCGAATTTCACTGTTACGTGCACATCAATGATTGTTGCATCGTCCTTAATTTCAACCTTGATACCCTTTGCAGGTGTTTTCTTGCTGAGTAAATCGCCCCAGCCTGAGCCTGTTCCGAGACCTGCCACACCCTCAACCTCACGGGCGGAAATTGCACTTATACGAATAATAACCTCTTCCGAGATTTTAATGTTACCGTTTTCTGTAGAAATAAAATTTTCAGCCATTTCTTATCCATCCTTTCTTGTGTAGAAAATAACCTATATTTATTTTATCACTAATGAAGTAAATAATCAAGGATTTTCTGTATTTGGTCAGTTCATTTCCATAATCTTTATCTTATCCTGGGGTATTCCGCTCTGTTCTGTTACAATTTCAGAAATTTTGGCGGCATTTGCACTGTCAAGCACCTGTGTTTTTACAACGACATTTGCCATTCCGTTATTTATATAGCAGACCGCATCCTCAAACCCTTTTGCACGCAGGAGGTTTTCAACAGCCGTTTCCGTTTCGGTATTTTGCGCAAGCTCCAGCACGCTTTGCTGAGCACTTGCCTTTGCGGCAGTGTCGGCACTCTCATTTGAAATTATAGAGTTAAAGGTTTCTATACTGCGGCTTCTGCCTGCTTCACGGTCAATTCTTGCCTGAGAGAAGAAGTCGCCGCCTGATGTTTCCTCGGCTATACCCTCCGAATCTACAAGCTGCGCCTCCCCTAAGTATTTCTGCCCTGCCTCGGTGTTTGCTTCTTCCTTTCCTGCGTTAAGGTATCCTGCCGTTCCTATTACTATAGCCAGTGCCGCAATCACAAGCTGCTTTTTCTTAACTACCATCATCATTGTTTTTCCTTCCTTTCAAAAACCTCGATTTTGTGAGCTTCCACGCCCAGTGCCGCTTTTGTTGCACGGATAATTTTTTCGCGTACCTTTGCATCTGCGCCCCCCTGCGCGACGACTACAACACCCTTTACGTTGCCCTCTTCTCCGTTTTTTTCGTTAAAGAGTAAGCCGTCTTCCTCCTCCTCGCAAAAGGATATCATCACCTGTGCCTCTCCCACACCGTTTATATGGGAAAGAATGCTTTGGAGCTTTTGCTCCTTACTGCTATGGAAATTTTCCTCTGCTGCCGTTTGCGGTGCCTCGCTTTTAAAGCTGCCGCCGAGGGCAAGCAGAACAATTCCCACTGTTAATAATAAATATATTACAGTATTTCCTTTTTTATCCCTGAAAATTTTGTCAATTATTCTCATAAATCAGCTTTATCCTTTCTCTTGGCACAAAGAGCTCACTGACAATATAGTTTACGGCTGCACTTTCATCGCCGCGCAGTCTGAGTGTCACGCTGATAATATCGCCGTTTTCCGAGGTTTCTACATACGCTTTTGAGCCGTGCACCATTTTCTCCTCTATTAATGCGCCTAAGTTTTCGCGGTGCTTTTTTATCACCTGTGCACGGTAGGTAGCCTCCGCCTTTTTAATATCCGCCTCGTCATATTCAAAGGAATTTGCATCAAGCTTTACCTCCTTTATCAGATTTGGCAGCGGCGATGTCACCGCACAGATAAGCATAAACCCCATTGCAAGTGTCGCAAACTTCTTTATACTTCCTTCAGGAAGCAGCATTTTGGAAAGAGCCGTCAGCATCATCACAGTGCCCAAAGCTATCATATAATCACGCATTCTGCATCCTCCATTCTGCATTCCGCACTTTTTACATTATTGCGGCTATTGCAATTATCATTATCGTTCCCATGCACGCAATTGATGAAAAAAGCATATCAATACAGTCGCCTAATTTTTTTAAAACGTCTACAACTCTTTTTTCTGCAACGGGGGAGGTAAATGCCGCCGTGAGCCTCAGAGCAAGCGAAAGTGCCGAAAGCTTTAAAAGCGGGATTGCAAATATAGCAAAAAGTATTATTACACCGCCAAGCCCCACCGCATTTTTGAGTAGCATTGCAGAGCCTGCAATACTGCTCATAGCCTCGGCAATAGAGCCGCCGACCACGGGCACGGATGCACTGACTGCAAATTTAACCCCTCGCGCAGCAAGGGAATCAAAGCTTGCCGCTGCAAAGGAGCTTATCCCCAAAATCCCTGCAAAAAGTGACATTGAAAAGGCAAGCACCGTTTTATGCAGCTTTGCAAAAAGCTGCGCAAATTCATCAAGGCTGCTGTTTGTACTTATTGCGCAAAGAAGCACACTCACCGCGCGCAAAAGGACAAGCGGCGTTATAACATTTCTTATTATTCCTGCCAGTGCAGAGCATACAAAAAATATTACAGGATGCGTAAGGCTTGCCCTCACCACCTCGCCGCCCGATGCAGACAGCATCGCCATTGCAGGAATAATGCTATGCACCAGCACAGTTATATCATCAAGCGTTGTGATAACAAATTTTCCTGCCGATTCAAACGCCGTTGCTGCCACGGTTGCAATGTAGACAAATACTGCAAAGGCGGTTGCATCACTTACCGTTTTTCTGCCGAGCGACGATTGCAGATTATTTATAAACGCACTTATAAGCACCAGCGCGGCAATTGTGCCAATGAGCGCAAATGCCGTTTTAAGCTCCCCCATAAAAAGTCCCAAAAGCCTGTTTATAAGGCTTCCCGTCTCTGGCGAAAATTTTCCGCTTACTATATCGTTTACTATATCTTCAAAACGAAAATCCCCGAAAAGGCTTTCAATATTTTCCTGCGCCGAAACTGTTAAATCAGGCTTAACCGAAAAATCCGTCATGTCAGTATACCTATAATTTTTACAAAGGCTTCCTTTGCTATCGGAATGGCAACTGTGCAGATTGCAATTTTTCCTGCCGATTCCACCCTGCCTGCAAGCGCCTTTTCGCCGCTGTCCTCGCATAGTTGCGCCCCAAGCTGACTTATGTAGGCAAGTCCCGTTATTTTAAGTATCGGTTCAAGATACTTTGCTCCGCTTTTACTAAGAGCTGCAAATTCCTGCATAGAGGAAACGATTTTTATTACATATGGCATTGTGGCGGCAAAAACCGCAATAACGGCTGCAATTGATATAAGCTGCCCCATTTCCGCACGCACATTTTTTACTGCCAGGGCAACAGCTGCTATGCACACTGCTGCCGCTGCTATTTGGTACATATTCATATTCCAAACACCGTCTTTATCGTTTCAAAAAGCTGGGCGATTTTGTTTACCACCATTGCAAGCACAATTACAAGTCCTGCTATGGTTATCATAAGCGCCTGCTCCTCCCTGCCAGAACGTGTTAAGAGGACATTCATCACAGAAACGATTATTCCTATCCCTGCAATCTGAAAAATGAGTTCTACTTCCATATATTTATCCCCCTGTTTTCTAAATTATGATAAGCACCAGTGCCGCCGCCGTAAGAATACTTCCCTTTACAAATAATGTTCCCTTTGTATTAACATCTTTTTGTGCGCGCTCAATGTTTATATCAAGCTCCTTTATAAAAAGGGACAGGTTTGCAAGCTGCCCCAAAGCATCCTGCGCACAAAGGCCGTTTGCAAAGCGCTCGAAAATTTCTTTGTCCTCCTTTGTAAAAAAGCTTACGCTGCGTGTTGCCTCCCGCACTGCCTCGGAAGGCATCATCCCCTCCGCCACCAATATTGCCGCCTTTTCAAAAAAACTCCCTGCCGAGAGAAAGCAGTCATAAAGCGGCGCACACATACAGCGCAGAGTGTTTTCTATTTTTTGCGCACCGTCACGTACTATACACAGATTTCTTCTGCGTTCATATAAATCATTATATTTTTTCATACCTATAAGTCCTGCCGCAAGAAGCACTACCGCTGCGCCCACAAGTTTAAGCACGTCTCATCACCCTGCCATCAGATATAATTTTTTCAACCGTTGCAATTCCTTTACTGTTTCCAAGTACAATTATCCTTTCAAAAACACCGTTTTCAATTAAGCTTCCTAAGTGCTTTCTTTTCCTGACATCTCTTTCACTGTAGCCGTGTGCCGTCGTTATAATTTTCACGCCGCAGTTTATCATCTCGCAGATAGCCTCCTCCTCCATGGGGGAGCCTGTCTCGTCCGTTACGATAATTTCAGGCGACATTGTTCTAAGGAGCATTGATATCCCCTCCCCTTTGGGAACGGCATCCATCACACAGCTGAATCTGCCAACATCATGCATAGGGATACCCTGCTTGCAGGCGGCAATTTCCGAGCGTTCATCTGCAATGCACACCTTGTGCAAATTTCCAAGCTGGCGCGCAATATCGCGCAGCATTGTCGTCTTACCGCAGCCGGGCGGCGAAATTATAAGAGTATTATAAAGCCTGCCGTCACATTCAAGATAGCTCATTATACTATCTGCTGCCCCTATTACCTCGCGCGAGATTCGGATGCATATTGCCGAAATGTCTGTCATATGTACTATATTCCCATTTTCACACACAACTCTTCCGCAAACGCCGATGCGGTGTCCGCCTCCTATCGTAAGGTAGCCTTTTACAAGGCTTGTCTGCATAGCATACAAAGAGCCGCGGCACATAGATTCCACAATCTTTAAAAGCTGTTGACTGCTTATTTTTATTTGCGTTTCCATCAGCATTCCGCTTTTTTGCACAACCACATTTTTTTGTGCAACTATACGGATTTCCTGCAAATCCTTTGTTCCCATCATAAGGATTTTTTCCGTAAGGTTTGACGGGAAATGCATAGCAAAAGAATTAATATCCATAATTTTCACCTGTTTTAATATATGGTGCCCAGGCCTCAAAAATTACGGATTACCAAAAAATAATTATTGTATATTTTTTTGGGTTGCGTTAAAATGGTATAGGAACATCTATGTTTATTCAAAATCTTTTTGGGAGGTTTTTTTATGAAAAGAAGCGGCGGTGTACTGATACATATTTCCTCACTCCCGGGGCAATTTGCAATTGGAACGCTGGGGAAAAACGCGCGTGGGTTTGTGGACTTTCTTTGCGAATGCGGCTTTGGCGCGTGGCAAATACTTCCCCTTTCCCCGTGCGACAGCTACAACTCCCCCTATAGCGGAAAAAGCGCTTTTGCAGGAAATGTCCTTTTTATTGACCCCGAAACTTTGTACGAGGATAACCTTCTCACAAAAGAGGAGCTTGAGCTTTGTAAATCCGACGATATTTATACAGTGCAGTACGATTTTCTGCACGAAACACGAACGGATATTTTCCGCCGTGCCTTTTTGCGCATCAGCGACGATATAAAAAAAGAAATTGCCCACTTTTGCGAAAAAAACACGTGGGTAAAAGACTACGCACTTTTTTGCGCGTTAGAAAAGCAAAACTCCCATCTTCCCTGGTATGAATGGGAAGATGGCATTAAAATGCGCAAGGAGAGTGCCCTGAAAAAAGCAAAAGAGGAGCTTTATGAGGAAATTTCCTTCCACGAATTTTTGCAGTTTGAATTTTTCAGCCAGTGGTACGCTCTGCGTGAATATGCAAATTCGAGAGGCGTAAAAATTATTGGTGATATGCCAATCTATCTTTCCCATGACAGTGCCGATGTGTGGGTAAATCCCCATTTATTTTCACTTGATAAGGATATGCACCTTGATCGGTGCGCAGGCGTTCCCCCCGATTATTTCTGCAACGAGGGGCAAAAATGGGGTAATCCCCTCTACAACTGGGACGCCCTTAAAAAAGAGGATTATTCCTTATGGATATCGCGCATCGGTCATGCACTTTCTATGTACGATGCGGTGCGCATAGACCATTTCCGCGCATTTTCGGCATATTGGTCAATTCCCGCAGACGAAAGTGCCGTATGCGGCAGATGGGAAAAAGGTCCTGCTATGGACTTTTTCAACAAGGTAAACGAGCTTTATCCCGATGCGCAGATTATTGCAGAGGATTTGGGCGATATTGATGACGACGTACGCGACCTTGTGCGTAAAACGGGCTTTCCGGGAATGGGCGTTATGCAGTTTGCGTTTATAACAAATGATGATACACCGCACCTTCCCCATAATTACAGCGAAAAGACCGTCGGTTACACAGGTACGCACGATAACAATACTATATTGGGATGGCTTTGGGAAAGCAGCGAAGAAAGCCGCCGCTATGCACTCCGCTACTGCAATTTTGAGGGGGATTGGGGCATCGGAGGTGCGCAAAGCCCCTCCATCCGTGCAATTATCCGCACTCTCTGGCAATCGGGCGCAGCTTTGGCGATTGTTCCCGTGCAGGATTTGTGCGGCTTTGGCGGCGACACGTGTATGAACCATCCCGGCGTTGCCGAGGGTAACTGGTGCTTCCGTTTGACACAGGAGTCGCTACTTAGCATTGACACAGATTATTATAAAGACCTTAACAGACTTTATAAAAGATAATTGTAGGGGCGGATATTATCCGTCCGAAATCTTCATTATAAAAATAATTTTAAAAACCTCTTGACTTTAGCGCAGTAGAGTGGTAATATAATAACACACGTAAAAACAAAATAAAAAGGAGTTAATTATTATGAAAAAGTTATTGGCACTTGTACTTACACTTATGCTCGCAGTAACCCTTATTTCAGGTTGCGGCGAAAAGAAGCCTGCAGCAAATACTGATGCAGAAAAGCTTGTTATCGGCTACACAATTTATGAGCCTATGAACTATATGGAAGATGGAAAGCTTACAGGCTTTGACACAGAGTTTGCCGAGGCAGTTTGTGAAAAGCTCGGCGTTACACCTGAGTTTGTTGAAATCAACTGGGATACAAAGTTTGTTACACTCGATTCAAAGAAGATTGACTGTATCTGGAATGGTATGACAATCTCTGACGAGGTTAAGAAAAACTGTGACGTTTCCAAGGCATACGTTAAAAATGCACAGGTTGTTGTTATGAAAAAGGATGTAATCGCAGACTATGCTGATGTAGAGAGTCTTAAGGGACTTAAGTTTGCTGCAGAGGCAGGCTCTGCCGGTGAAGCTGCAATTATGGACAATGGTCTTGACGGTGCATACAGCCCCGTAGCAGCTCAGACAGATGCACTTCTTGCAGTAATGGGCGGTCAGGCAGATGCGTGCGTTATCGACATCACAATGGCAAAATCAATGACAGCAGAGGGCACAAGCTATGATGCACTCACATATTCACTTGAGCTTACTTCAGAAGAATACGGTATCGGTTTCAGAAAGGGCGACGAGCTTACAGAGAAGGTTGATGCAATCATTGATGAGCTTAACGAAGATGGTACTCTTCCCGCTCTCGCTGAAAAGTATGAGCTTAATCTTGCATTCTAAGAATTTTTAAAAAAATTTTCTATGAAAAAGGCAGATGCGAAATCTGCCTTTTTCAGTAGTGTTTAAGGATTTTACTATGTCTATATTTATTACAGTAACATTAAGTCTTTTAGAAGGACTTTTAACTACATTTAAAATATTTGCGCTGACATTACTTATGGCACTTCCATTGGGACTTATTATATCCTTTGGCTCTATGAGCAAAATCAAGGTTATAAAATGGCCCATAAAGACCCTTATATGGGTTATCCGCGGAACTCCCCTTATGCTGCAGCTTATTGTTTTCGGCTTTGGGCCGGGACTTTTGGGAATAAGCGGTATGGACACCTTTGTTGCGGTAATGATTGCCTTTGTCCTTAACTATGCCTGCTATTTTTCCGAGATTTTCCGTGGCGGAATAGAGGGTATTCCCAAAGGACAGTATGAGGCAGGCGCAGTGCTCGGTCTTAAAAAATCGCAGGTTTTCTTTAAAATCATTCTTATGCAGGTTGTTAAGCGTATTATCCCACCGATGAGTAATGAATTTCTTACTCTTGTAAAGGACACCTCGCTTGCAAATACCATTATGATTTATGAAATCACGTGGAATGCAAAGCGCTTTATGAACAGCGAGCATATTTTGTGGCCCTTATTCTATTCGGGTGTATTCTATCTCGGATTCTGCGGAATACTTACACTTATTTTCGGCTACATAGAAAAGAAGCTCGACTACTATAAGGGGTGAGGTGTGTCTATGAAAATTCTTGAAATTAAAAACCTTCGCAAAAGCTTTGGCAAGACAGAGGTTTTAAAGGGCGTCAGCTTTTCTATGGAAAAGGGGCAGGTGCTTTCAATTATAGGCTCCTCGGGAAGTGGTAAAACAACTCTTCTCCGCTCCATAAACTTTCTGGAGGAGGCTGATTGCGGTGAGATTTACGTTGACGGAAAATGCATTTATGACGGTGCATCAGGGAAAAAGCTGACCGCAGCACAGATAAGGGAAAATCAGCTTCATTTCGGTCTGGTTTTTCAGTCCTTTAACCTTTTTCCGCAGTACAGCGCACTTGAAAATGTAATGCTCGCCCCCAAGCTTTTAGCAAAGGAA
>JAZODM010000022.1:0-50633 GCA_045596985.1 Clostridia bacterium | reverse complement strand
CACCTCAAGCATAAAATATGTATGAGGTGGTTTTTTTATGAGTTGTTCTTTTAGCTGGAACTGCCCTCCCGGCAGCTTCCCCTATACAATACGGCAGGGCGATACTCTCTACAGTATTGCAAAAAGGTTTGAAACCTCCGTAGAAAGGCTTGCCCAAATTAACTCCATTGCCAATGTAAATAGTATAAACGCGGGTGACAGGCTATGCATTCCTCTGCCGCTGCAGTATTTTCCTGCGTGTATGACAACAAACTACTACGTTGTAAATGAAACTGACACCATCGAAAGTATTGCAGATTATTTCGGTGTAAGCACGGCGCAAATCCTTTACTCAAACATCGGCATAGATGCCAATAATCTCTACCGCGGAATGATTCTTTGCATACCGCTTGCAAAGCCCCCCGTATGCGTCAGCATAGAAAACGGGATTTTAAAGCTCTTATACCCGTCAGGAAATATTCTCAGCTTTCCTGTCGCGCATAACCTTGCACCAACACCGAGCGTAATAGTACAAAAGCAGATTGACACTTCTTTCGGAGGAAAGAAGCGCCTTAATCTGCTTGAAACTGACAGTGCTATATCAAGTCCGTCTGCGCAGCGCTCGGAAAACGATATTCTGCTGGGCGAAGATGATATGGACAAAGTATTTAATCTCGTTACAGTAGGAACGGAGGTGAATATTCGCTGATGGCTTGTGCACAGTTTTATGTGATCGAAGAGGGTGACACACTTTTTTCTATATCCGCCCTCTATAATACAACGCCGCAGAATATTCTGCGTCTTAACCCCACTTTAGATGCCGATAACCTCCCCGTGGGAGAGCGCATCTGCGTCATTTCCGCAACGGCGCAGCCGGTCAGGTGTCCTTTGGGAACACTTCCCTATAACATAAACGCAGGTGACACCCTCGCGTCAATTGCAGAGCGCTTTGGGACAGATGTCGAGTCCCTGCTTATAACAAATCCCGATATTGACCCACAAAACCTTATTGTAGGACAGCGCATCTGCATTTCACAAAAATTTCAGGAGCCGCCTATGTGCCCCACCAGAAATTTTTACGTTATACGGCGTGGCGACACCCTAAGAGCAATAGCAGCATCATTTGACATAACTACAAACGAAATTCTGGCACAAAATCCGCAGCTTGACCCACGAAACCTCACTGTAGGGCAGATTATCTGTATTCCGCTTGCTCCGTCCCCTATTGAAATAATCGTAAATATTTCGGCAAAGCGCCTTACAGTATATAAAAACGGTGCTATTTTCAGAGAATATATTGTTGCCACGGGAAAGCCTGATACGCCAACCCCTGTTGGTGTTTTTGAAGTTATAAATAAAGAGATTGACCCCGGCGGGCCCTATGGCACAAGATGGCTCGGACTTTCTGCAAGGGGGTACGGCATACACGGTACAAACGATCCCTCCTCTATCGGTCAGGCAGCATCAAACG
This sequence comes from Clostridia bacterium, assembly GCA_045596985.1. GTDB lineage: Bacteria > Bacillota > Clostridia > UMGS1883 > UMGS1883 > UMGS1883. The sequence goes on along the minus strand of JAZODM010000022.1, from coordinate 49,183 downwards.
GATGTATCAGAATGTATAACGAGGATATTGAAGCTCTGTTTGATATTACGTCAGTAGGAACTCCCGTCAGAATTCTTCCATAACTATACTTTCAACTTCAGAAGTCACGGTAACATTCAGTGTAATTCCCTTTTCCTTAAAATAGTGGATATTACACCGTTTGTTGCCGTTTAATTTTGATATAAAACAGGGGTTTACACGCAGATTTACTGTGTTTTTTCCACGCGCGCGCTGCTCAATCATATTCCTTATATCGCGGCTTATAACCATTTCCCCCAATGCAGGGTGATATGCCCCTGCTACAAAATTTTCCCTGAGTTCACTACTGTCGGGAAGACCTATACGCAATATTTTTATAGCGTTATCATTAAAAAAACTGTAAAGCTTTGCAGATATTTCCACTGCATCTTCAACGCTCTGCGGGCTATATTCACCGCACTCATACATTCTGGCAAGGTATGTCCCGCGCAGTACAACAGTCGGATAAATCCGCGTTTCCTTTGCACCAAGCTCTTTAAACCGTCTTGCTGTATAAAGGCATTTTTCATAGCTATCCTTTGGAAGTCCCGTCATCATCTGCAGTCCCAGCGTGATGCCGCTTTTATTAATAATTTCTGCGGCTTTCTCCACATCGCGCGCACTGTGTCCCCTTTTTGAAGCGATAAGAACATCCTCGTCCATAGACTGCGCGCCCAGTTCGATATTTGCCACTTTATAGCTTAAAAGCTCTCTTATAATTTCCTCGTCTATATAATCAGGACGCGTGGAAAGTCGTATGCTATCTACTACGCCTTTTTCTATATATTCATATGCTGTTTCAAGATACATCTGTCTGCGCTCTTTTTCTATTCCCGTAAAGCTGCCGCCAAAGAATGCAATCTGCTGCGCTTTCCCTTCGTTTTGCGCAAGATGTGCCCTGATTATCGTATGAACCTCTTCCTGCGTTGGCGCAGCCGTCTTACCGCTTATTGTGCGCTGATTACAAAATGCGCAATCGTTTGGGCATCCCTCATGAGGGACAAATATTGGTATAATCATACTCTCACCTATAAAAATGGGCTGCGACAAAATGGAAACATTTCGCCGCAACCCCGTTTATCTCTCTTTACTCTTCAATAACAGCTTCTTCAAGCTCTTCTATATATTCGTCATCTTCCTGGACTTCTTCATATTCATCGTCTGCCATTGCATGACCTATAAGCATAACGAGAATACCTGCCAAAAATACTACGCCGCCGTATATAAGCGAGCTTTGGTTGAAGCTCTTTGTTATTGCATCTATAATGCACTGCAAAAAGTCACTTGAAACCTTAAATGCCGGCTTAAAGATAAATCCTGCCACACCTACGCCTATGCCGGAAAGCATACACGCCCAACCAATCATTCTGTGTGCAAAGCCGTTACAAGCTACAACCGTAAGCACCAAAAAGAGCATCAGCGCAATTACAAGGCATATAAGCACCATCATTGAAAAAAGCACCGAGGTTATATAGGTGTATTTCGACGCTGGCTGCTTTTGCAAAGCATCGGGTGATATTTCCTTGAGTGCAGACGATTTAAGCGCGTATTTTGCAATGTCATTGCACGCACTCTCACCAAGCTCTACACCGGTAACAAGCTTTATATAAGACACATTTTTAAGAAGCATCTGCGAAACATCCTTTGCAGTTATCTCCTTAAAATCATTACCATAGATATAAAAAGATATTATATCGTGCGCTACATCTGCAACAAAATCAGGATATGACGATTTTCTGACTGCCTGCTCTATATCAGCATATGTAACTGTAATAAGTGAATTATCCCTGATTACATCGGCAACACTTGCACGCGGCGAGCTTTTCTTGAGATTAATTTTAGAGGGGTTTTTTATCTTTCCTATAACAAAGCTCTCCGGCTCATGTGTGCGGATTGCACTCTCAATCGAATATTGTGAGGTATTCATTTTTACAACAAGTGAGGAAAGCGTCGCAAAAAGCAAAGAAAACAAAACTGCAAACAGAATTACCGTTCTTACTGCAAATATTATCTTGCGCAGAAGCTTACGGCGTTTCCGGCTCTTTTTCGTGTTGCGCTTTCTCATTTTTTCATTTGCTTTTTCGTGCTTTTTCTGTTCCTTTTCCTTATTGTATTTAGGAATTTGTATAGGCTCGGGCACAAATTCAGAAATAAACTCACGCTCGTTTTTTTCGTTTTCACTCTCAGCCTTAGCCTCTGTAGCAACTGTTTCGTTGGCTGTAGAGGGCTGCATATTTTCATTTTCTGTGTTCATCAATACACTTCCTTTGTCAATAAGTCAACATTTTCTACCTATATAATATCAATTTCTGCAAAATAAGTCAAGGAAAATATCCCTTTTAGAGGTTTGGTAATAAAAATTTTACAATTTCACGAACAAATGTTTGATTTTTTCTTTTACCTGTGTTATAATGGTATCAGATAAATTACAGGAGGGATTTTTATGGCAGCTAATACTGATAAGCAGCAGGAAATTTTAAATTTTATTGAAAAGCATCTTACGCAGAAGGGTTTCCCCCCTACCGTCAGGGAAATTTGTGAGGCTGTAGGGCTTAATTCCCCCTCTACGGTACACGGCTATCTCAGCCGACTTGAAAAAAACGGTCTTATTGTAAAGGATGCCGGCAGTTCCAGGGGAATCCGCCTTGCTAATGTTCCTACAAATATTTCCTCTATGGAAAAGGAATTTCTTGAAGTTCCTGTAATAGGACGTGTCAGCGCAGGACTTCCTATCCTTGCGGAGGAAAATCTGGAGCGTACCTTCCCGCTACCGATGGATTTTGCGAAGAAAAATAACGTATATATGCTCCACGTTCACGGTGAAAGTATGATAAACGCAGGTATTTTTGACGGTGACTATGTAATTGTGGAGCAGTGCTCCGTTGCAAATAACGGTGATATGGTAGTTGCCCTTGTTGATGACAGTGCAACCGTTAAAACCTTTTATAAGGAAAACGGTCATTTTCGTCTGCAGCCTGAAAACGACTTTATGGAGCCGATAATTGTTGACAGTGTATCAATTCTCGGTAAGGTAATAGGCGTATATCGTCTATTTTAAAGAAGGGAATGTAAAAAAAGTCCAGACCGCAAAAAGGCAACAATTATACAAAAGCGCAGTGGCATTTGCCACCGCGCTTTTGTTAATTTCCAAGTGATTTCTTTTTAGACACTACTACTTCCTGATTATAACATTCAAACATAGCCTCAACACTTTCTTTTTTCATTTTAGGTGTAACGAGGCTTACAGCGGGAACTATTACAAGTCCGCCCAGCATTGCAATTACGCCGCAGTTAATGGGTGACTGCAACAAAGCCGGGAAAGACGCCCTCATAAGCATATTAAGCACCATAATGCCTGCGCCGAAAATGAAGCTTACCCATACAGAAAGCTTTGTCGTCTTCTTCCAGTAAAGTCCATAAAGAAACGGCGCCAAAAATGCACCTGCAAGTGCGCCCCACGAAATACCCATCATATCAGCTATGTAACCAAGCTTATCCTTATTAAGCGCAATAAACGCTGAGATTACTATGAATACCACGATAAGTGCACGCATAATAAGCACCTGCTTTTTCTCTGACATTTTCTTAACAACGTGACCTTTAATCATATCAAGCGTAAGTGTGGAGCTTGATGCCAACACAAGCGAGGAAAGCGTTGACATTGATGCCGAAAGTACAAGCACTATTACAACGGCGATAATTATTTCGGGGAGGTTTGAAAGCATTGTCGGTATAATTGCGTCAAAACCACCTGCAGGACTTCCATCCACAACATCAAGCTTGTCCCCGAAAAGTCTTCCGAAGCCACCGAGGAAGTAGCATCCGCCTGCAACTACAACTGCGAATAAAGTTGAAATGATTGTACCTTTCTCAATATCCTTCTCGCTCTTGATAGCGTAAAACTTCTGCACCATCTGCGGAAGTCCCCATGTACCGAGCGAGGTGAGTATTACAACGAAAAGAAGTCCCAGCGGGTCAGGGCCGAAGAAGGAGTTAAATGCACCGGGGGTTTCTGACTCCACCTTTGCAAGACCTTCGAGTGCTGTGATAAAGCCGCCGTTTTTAGAAAGCACGGAGCCAATAACCGCTGCTATACCTACAAGCATAATAATTCCCTGAATAAAGTCATTTATCGCTGTTGCCATATATCCGCCTGCAATAACGTATATACCGGTAAGGACAGCCATCACTATAACGCATACCGAGTAGTCAATTCCCGGAAACGCCATTTCAAAAAGTCTTGAAAGACCGTTATAAAGCGAAGCCGTATAAGGAATAAGGAAGATGAAAACTATGATTGATGCTACAATTTTAAGTGCATCACTTTCATACCTTTTACCAAAAAACTCCGGCATTGTCGCACTTTCAAGATGCTGACTCATAAGCCTTGTCCGTCTTCCTAAAATTATCCATGCAAGCAGTGAACCGAGCAATGCATTACCAATACCTATCCACGTCGATGCAATACCGAATTTCCATCCGAACTGTCCTGCATAACCTACAAAGATAACCGCCGAAAAGTACGATGTGCCGTAGGCAAACGCCGTCAGCCACGGGCCGACACTGCGTCCGCCCAATACAAAACCGTTTACGTCTGTGGAATTTTTTCTGCAGTACAGACCTACCACAACCATAACTGCAAAAAACACTACCAACATCCCAATTTTCAGTATCAAAATAAACACCCCTAATATTTAAAATCAAGTATTTTTTCTAAAATTTAAACGCAGGCATTAGCTGAAGCTTAAAAAGATTTCTCCTGTGCAGAGTGTCGATGCGCTCTTTAATCGCTATATCCTCAATCTCACCCGTGCGGATATATCTGTCAAGCATAGCATAACTAAAGCCGAGATTTTCCTCGTCAGTTTTTCCACAAAGCCCGTCAATGGGGGTTTTGTCAACAAGCTCATCGGGAAGTCCTAAAATTCGTCCGATTTCCTTAAGCTCCGTCACTGTCAGGTTTGCAAGGGGGCTGAAATCCCCTGCCGCATCGCCATAACGCGTAGAATATCCTACCCAATCCTCGGATAAGTTGCACGTATTTGCAACTCTTCCGTTAAAGCATTGCGACACCGCATAAAGTGTTGCCATACGTATCCTTGGCGGAAGATTTGTATTTGCCTGCGCAGTGAGGGAAATTTCGTCAGGGAAATTCTTTTTCAACCCCTCAATGGCATCCTTTACATTTATTGTAAAGCTCTTTATTCCAAGATGCTCCACCAGCATATGGGAGCAGGAAATATCGTGCTGCTCACCGCAGGGCATCAGCACGCCTATTACGCGTTCTTTACCAAGTGCCTCCGCGCATAGTGCTGCCACAATGGAGCTATCCTTTCCGCCCGATATGCCGACAATGGCATTACAGTCCTTGCCGTTTTCTTCAAAAAAATTTCTTATCCAGCAGACACATTCGTCCTTGACCTTTTGTGCATTAAACATTCTGCATACTCCTCATTTCCTGTTAATTAACTTTTTTATAAAGCATACAATGGCAAAATCCTTCAAAATCTTTGTTCTTTATCTGCTCGCGGAATTCCTTGCACATACATTTAAAATCCTCTGTTCTTTCAAGACGGCACGGGCAGTATCCGCCCGTCCTTTCAAGACCTTCTTTAACGGTTTTTACAACCTCTTCATTAGGATTAAGTATAATCTTCATTCTATTCATCCTTTATTTTTTAGTGTACTATAGTGCTTCCACCTATAAATTCGCGGATTATGGATGTCGGCGGCACGGCTGACGGCTCCATATCTTCAAAATATGACAAAAGCTGTATAAGTCGCCTTGCACGGCTATAATACTCACTTTTTTCATCTATATTCATAAGCAGCTGCATTGCAGGCTTTTTCAGCACTGAAAGCTCATATACGAGCGAGGAATTAAACACCTGGTCAGCCTCACTCTCAAACGGAAAAATATATTCCTTCTCCCCGCGGCGGACACTGCTCCAAAGCTTAAACGTGCCCTCTGCGCTCGTATTTCTGTAGGACGCGTCACGCACCATTCTGCGCAAAAGTCTGTTATCAGTAGGAGAAAACGCATTATACTCATCAAGACACAGACTTGTCAGTGCGCTAAGGTATATTTTATACTTATTCTTTCTTTCAACCTTACTTGTAAGAAGCTCATTAAGTGCGTGTATGCCCTCTGCTATTATAATCTGCCCTTCCTTGAGCGAAAGTGTCTTTCCCTCTACACGCTTTCTGATGTTAAAATCATATTTGGGGATATCGACACTCTCCCCCTTTGCAAGTCGGGAAAGATGCTCGTTAAAAAGCATATAATCAATGGACTCCACACATTCAAAGTCCATCTCCCCTTTTTCGTCGCGCGGCATACGCTCATCATCAACATAGTAATCATCGAGCGATATTACCACCGGGTCAATGTGATTAATTTTAAGATGCAGGCAGAGTCTGTTTGCAAATGTCGTTTTTCCCGATGCAGACGGGCCTGCAATCAAAATTATCTTTATATCTGGATTTTCCTTAATTTTATCTGCAATACTGCTTATACGCTTTTCGTGCAGTCCCTCTGAAAGGTTTATAAGCTCTGTCCCCTTTTTCTCGCGGATATATTTATTAAGACTGAAAATGTCCGCCGCACCGATTGTTGTTATCCAGTCGCGGTAATCCTCAATAGCGCGGTGAACCTTTTCCCCCGATTTTATTTCGGGAATTTTATCAATAGTGTAGTTTGTGGGATATTTTAACAAAAAGCCTTCGTCATATACCCTGACTTCAAATGTTTCCACCGCGTGCAAGCTGTAGGCAAGCGGCTGGTACATAATATGGTATCTTTTAGCGGTTTTACATAGCTTTATTTCCTCAACGGGAAGAAGCGCTATTTCCTTTGCCCGCTCATTTTCATTGCAGGATGCAAAAATCTCCGCTGCGGCATTCTTTTTAACCTCTATCTGCATCATAGGGGTATCTTTCTCTATAATTTCGCGCATTTTTTCCTTTATTTTTTCTGCAAGGTGCGCTTTGTTTTCACCCTCAGCCTCTATTTCAAAATATGTGGACTTATTTACAGATTGGCGTACAAAGAGCGCATTGCAGCCTTCAATCTGCTCTGCCGCGTGCAGCAATACAAGAATAAGGGTTTCTTTGTAAATAAGATATCCCTCATCATTTTCTATTGTAATTGGCTCTATACAGTCGTGCTCCTTGATTACATAATCTTTATCACGGATTATATTATTAACCTTGCAGGAAAGGACGCTTTTCTCCTTTTTAATGCTTTTCACAAAGTCTCCGAGAGAAGTCTTTTTGTCAGCAACAACATTCTTTTTGTCATAGGTAAAAGTAATCATTTACATCACCTCAAAAATTCAAGTGCTTTTTTCTTCTTTTCAATTATTTCATCAATGCGGTTAATATAATCAGCAGCCTCTTTTGGATTAAAAACTCTTTCAATTCTATCACCGCGCACCATTTTTGTAGATGCGCCGCCGCCGAGGGCAAGTATCGTCTGAATTTCCTCCATAATATATATATTATAAAGGCTTTCGTGCCCTTCGCGTGAAAATCCCGTATTTTCAAGATTTCCCAATGTGTTTTTCTGTTTATACAGGTAATACGGACTGAATCCCTCTTTCTTCAGGGTGTCATATGCATACTCGACCATATCGGCGGTGTCATTTGCGAAGCGCAGCTTTTCAAAGTCACCTATTAACCGCGCGGCACGCTTAAGATACATTGTATGCACCGTCACCGCATCGGGTGAAAGGGCGCAAACCTCTTTAACAGTTTTTGCAAATTCATCGCATCCCTCACCGGGAAGTCCTGCTATAATATCGGCATTTATGCTAAATGACGGATATTTTTTTGCCATATCAAACGCCTTTATGGTATCTTCGACACTATGACGTCTGCCGATTGTGCGCAGAGTTTCTTCGTTCATTGTCTGCGGATTAATGCTGATACGGTCAACTCCGTTTTCGTTCAGCATAGAAAGCATTTCATCTGTAAAGGTGTCAGGACGCCCTGCCTCGACAGTAAATTCACGCAAGAGTGATATGTCAAAGCATTCTTTTACTCTTTTTATAAGCTTTTCCAAATTTTGCGCAGAAAGCGTAGTCGGCGTTCCACCGCCAAAATAGATTGTTTCCACCACAAAACCAAGTGACTCGGCCATAAGGGCAGTTTGCTCAATCTCCTTAACAAGTGCGTCTACATATGGTTCTACAAACTTTTGGTTGTGCGCCATTGCCTGCGATATAAACGAACAATACGCACATCTTGTCGGGCAAAAAGGTATTCCCACATAAATACTCACACCGTTTTGAGCGCGTCCCGCAAGCAATTTCTTTTCCCTTTTTGCTACATCAAGGGATAGCTGCGCCTTTTTTTGTGCTACCAGAAATTCACTTTCCATATATGAAAGAATTTCTTCATCAGAATTCCCGTCATCAAGCATCATTCTGGCGGTTTTCGCAGGTCTTATCCCTGTGGAAATTCCCCACGGTGTCGGCATTGATGATAGCTTTTTGCACGCAAAGAACACCGATTTTTTCACCAAATCGCTAAGATGTCGCCTGTCTAATAAATGCATCGTCGTTTCTATTTCACCCTCAGCGTATTTTTCGCCGAGGGTGATTTTAGCAGTTGCCTTATATGTGTTTTTTTCATTATAAAGTCGGGAGTGCACGCTAAAAGATGCGTTAAGGTCAAAAAACAGCTGCAAAATCTGTCTTACGGCATCTTCAAACGAGTGTCCCTGCGTAATTATTTCCATTTTTGTTCATTCCTAATTTATGTGGTTGACAATATAGGGGTTAGTCTTTCTTTCAAGTCCTATTGTTGTGGCTTCCCCGTGACCGGGAAATACCTTTACACAATTACTAAAATTATCCATAAGGTATCTTAGCGAGCGCATCTGTGTAGACAGATTACTGCGGTCAAACTTCCCTATACTTCCCCTGAAAAGCAAATCTCCGCCGAAAAGGTTATCCCCACACTCATAACATACGCAACCGTCGCTGTGACCCGGCGTATGGTGTACCTTAATCTGTGTTTCACCAAAGGTTAAAACCTCGCCGCCCGAAAGAAGGTTTTCACCGCTATATGGCTCAATCTCTTCCATAGTCATCAAACTGAGATTTTTTTTATTATCTCTCAGCATAGGCGCGTCCAGCGTATGTATATAGACCGGTGCGCCGCTATAGCGTGCAAGTGCACTTACCGCACCGATATGGTCAAAATGCCCGTGTGTCAGAAGAATCATTTTTATCGTTGCGCCGCTTTCTTGGATTTTGCTTATAATTGTGTCAGGCTGCGCACCGGGGTCAATAACTACCGCCTCCCCATTATGGGTGAGGATATAGCAGTTTTCCTCCAAAGCACCGACAACAATACTTTTAATATCCATTATACCTCTCCTTATTGCACCGTTCTCTTGATTTCATAAACCCCGGGAACACGGTGAAGCTTTCTTATGATGGAATCAATGTCTTCCTTGCTCGTTACGTCGATAGTAATATCTATAAGTGCTGTTCTGTCCTTAAGCGAACGTGCATTGGCAGCTATAAGATTTATCTTCTGCTCCGACACTACGCCGATAACATCGGCAAGTATTCCGTTTCTGTTAGTACACTCAATACTAAGCTCCGTATGGAAAGCAGTTGAAATATCGTCAAGCCAGCTGCACTCTATCATACGCGCACGCATTTCTCCGCTCATATTGTCGGGAATAACATTTATGCAGTCGCGTCTGTGTACACTGACACCCCTGCCCCTTGTAATAAATCCGATAATTTCATCACCTGGTACGGGATTACAGCAACGCGAAAGCCTTACAAGACAGTTATCAACACCACGCACCTCAATACCACTGTCACCCTTTTGAGTTCTGTGTGTCGCCTGCTTAAGTGAGATTTCAGGTGGCATTTCCGCTTCCTTATGGTCGTTCTGGTAGCTGTCGCGTAGCCTTGTTACAACCTTTGCTGCCGTTATACCGCCAAATCCTATTGCGGCATACATCTCTTCAACATTGGCAAAGCCGTAACGCTTGAGCATCGGATCAAGATACTTACTCTGGAAGAGGTCAGATTGCGACATTCCAACCCTTTTAAACTCATTTTCAACGGCATTTCTGCCACGCTCTATATTTATTTCGCGATTTTCCTTTTTAAACCAGGAATTTATCTTATTGCGCGCAGTACTTGTCTTGACAATTTTCAGCCAATCCATACTCGGGCCTTTGCTTGCGCCGGAGGTTATTACCTCCACAATATCACCGTTTTGCAGCTTGTAGTCAAGGTTTACAATCTTGGAATTAACCTTTGCACCCGTCATTTTATATCCTACTGCTGAGTGAATATAGAATGCAAAGTCAATCGGTGTTGCCCCAGCAGGAAGACCTATAACGTCCCCCTTTGGAGTAAAGACAAACACCTCATCTGCAAACATATCTATTTTCAGCGTGCGCATAAAGTCCTCGGGGTCAACTGCCTCACTCTGAATTTCAAGAAGTCTGTTTACCCATTCAAGGTTATCCTTATCGCCTGCCTTGCCCTCTTTATATTTCCAGTGGGCAGCAACACCGCGCTCTGCAACGCGATGCATATCCCATGTCCTTATCTGTATTTCAAATGGCTGACCGTCAGGGCCGATTACCGTTGTATGCAGTGACTGGTACATATTCGGCTTGGGCATTGCAATATAATCTTTAAAACGTCCGGGGATTGGCTTATACTCCTCATGAACCATACCTAAAACGGCATAACACTCAGCCACGGTATCAACTATTATTCTTACCGCAAAAAGGTCATATATTTCATCGAGTGTCTTATTCTGGTTATACATCTTCCTGAAAATGCTGTATATATGCTTTGCACGCGCAACAATGTGGCACTGTATTCCCATTGCCTCCATCTTGTCGGCAATAACGTCCCTTACATTCTGCACGTAGGCGTCACGTTCTGATTGCTTTTGTGAAAGTCCGTCCACAATCTCATAATATGCAACACTGTCAAGATGCTTTAGTGCAAGATCCTCAAGCTCTATTTTAATTTTTGAAATACCCAGCCTATAGGCAAGCGGTGCATATACATCAAGTGCCTCTTTCGCCTTTTCAAGCTGCTTTTCAGGCTTCATATGCTTTAAAGTGCGCATATTATGAAGCTTATCTGCAAGCTTTATCAGCACAACTCTGATATCCTCCGCCATTGCAAAGAACATTTTACGAAGGTTTTCTATCTGTGCTTCTTCCTTGGATATGCATTTAATCTTGTCAAGCTTTGTCACACCCTCGACAAGCATTGCAACCTGCTCGCCAAATTCGTTTTTCATCTGCTCATAACCAAATGGTGTATCCTCTATAACATCGTGGAGAAGACCTGCCATAATAGCCTCACAGTCAAGCTCCATATCCGCCAAAATACACGCAACCTCATAAGGGTGGACAAAATACGGCTCCCCGCTGTGGCGAAGCTGATTTGAATGTTCCTCCCTGCACCTTTTATATGCTTTATACAAAAGCTGCTCGTCACAATCAGCGTTCTTATTATATTTTCGGATTTTTTCCATTAAAGTATCAAATGCATAATCCATACTGTCACTTCCTTTGCCGCCTAAAGCATATTAAGCTTATGCCTTAGTGCACACCTTCTACCTCTTTTTTAATTCTCTGATATTCCGGGCTTTTATCTATCGAGACTTTTCTGCCCTTTTCACCCTCAAGCACACTCACCTGCACAACGTCGCCCAGCTTATGATAATTTAGTATGTCAAGATCCTTAAACACTCTAAGCACATTTATAATTTTATCGCGCATAATTCGTCTGCCGAAGGTGTCTGTAAATTTTCCCGAAAGGCTTGAAAGCTCCTCGCTAATAGTATTTTGTTGCCTGAAATATCTGTACATATCGACAAAATCCTGCCTGTCAGGCAACATATCCTCCGCTTTCTTTTCAGTCATTTTTATACCACAGAGAATTATCTGCAGTCTTGTCTGACCGTTATACAGATTGATGTTAAGTTCACCTGCAATATCCACTATATCACCGGGATAAAATTCCGATGCCATACTGCCTGCGCCGAAAGCAATCGCCTCAACAAGGCGTCTTTCGCTTTCAACAAGAAAGCGGCAGTGCTTTCCGTCAGAAAGCGTCTTTACATCAACAATTTTCGCACCCATAAGCGCAAAAACGGGAACTTTATTTCCTGCTCCATACGGTGCGAGTACCTCCGTTTTTCTTATGGTTGCGGCACTGATATCATTAACTGTAATTTTTGAATCAATCAGAAGTCTTGGTAGTTTTCCCGACTCGTTGCTTTCCTTAACAAATTCATTAAGACGTCTGTCAAGCTCCCCTATATATTCCTCCTTGATTGAAAAGCCTGCCGCATATGCGTGACCGCCAAACTTTTCCAAAATGTCGGAACAATTGCTCAGCGCGTCAAAAAGGTTTATTCCATCCACGCTTCTGCCGGAGCTTTTACACCATTCATCCTCTATTGATATCAGAATACACGTCTTGTTGTATTTTTCGCAAATTCTCGATGCAACAACACCGATAATACCATGATGCCAGTTGCGCTTTGCCAGTACGAGCACCTTTTTATCTGCAATATCAATATTATTTATCATTTCCACCGCTTCGTCAAATATGATTTTTTCCTCATACTGGCGGTTTTTATTTTCTTCATCAAGCTTTATCGCAAGCTCCTGCGCCTCGATCGGGTCTTCTGTAAGAAGCAAATCAACTGCAATCATAGCATTTGACATTCTTCCTGCAGCATTAAGCCTCGGCGCTATAGAATAGCTTACAACTGCGCAGTTGTTCCACTTCTGACGAAGTCCGAGTGTTGCTATCACAGCCGCAAGTCCCGTATTGGGATTTTTGGAAAGCTTTTCAATACCGCGCGCTGCAATAATTCTGTTTTCGCCTTTTAGAGATACTACATCGGCAATTGTTCCGAGTGCCACGAGATCTGCGTATTTATCAAGAAGCTCTGCCTCGCTCTTATCGCTTGCCGCGCACACAAGCTTAAAGGCAACGCCTACACCTGCCAAATCCTTAAAAGGATAACTGCAGTCCATTCTCTTTGGATTAATTACTGCAACTGCATTTGGAAGCTCTGCCTTACATTCGTGATGGTCAGTTATTATAACATCACAACCAAGCTCTTTTGCATATTCTGTTTCTTCAAAAGCTGTTATTCCTGTATCAACACTTATGAGGAGTGTTGCGCCGCTATCATGAATTTTTTTAACTGCGGCTTTGTTAATACCGTATCCCTCATTTTGTCTGTCGGGTATGTACGCCTGCGCATTAACGCCCTGATTACGCAGGTAGCTTACTAAGAGTGCCGTTGACGTTATTCCGTCCACATCATAATCTCCGTATACAACAACGTGCTCTTTCTTTTCTATTGCTTCTTTAATTCTTGCAACTGCCTTATCCATATCGCAAAGCAAATCGGGCGAATAAAAATTTCCTGAATCCTTGTCAAGAAATTTCTTTGCCTCTGCTGCATCGGTAAAACCTCTGTTTAAAAGCACCTTTGCAACAATAACGGGAATATCAAAAATATCTGAATATGCCTCTGCCTGAGCATTATCAATATTTTCGTCAAGAAATACCCATTCCTTTTCAAGCATCGATTATCCCTTCCTTCAATAAATAGTAACTATAATGGATTTATTATATCATATATATACGCACGTTTCAATCTTTTTGTTTGCAAAAACTCCCTCTATATTGACAGAATATTCTTTTTTTCAAAATATTGAAAAAAATTGTATACACAGAAGAAATTTTGTGGTAAAATGTTCTCATATGAAAAATCTAAAAAAGTAGGTGTCTTTTTTATGGAAAAACTTTATCAGGGAAAAACCAAAGATGTGTACAAGCTTGAAAACGGTAATGTTCTCCTTAAGTTCAAGGATGACTGCACAGGTAAGGACGGCGTATTTGACCCGGGTGAAAATTCTGTAGGTCTTACTATCGAGGGTATTGGTAAGGCTAACCTCGAAACCTCCGTTCTTTATTTTGAGCTTCTTAAGAAAGCAGGCATTAAAACACATTATGTAAGTGCTAATGTCGAGGATGCTACTATGGAGGTTCTTCCTGCGACAGTATTTGGTCACGGCCTTGAGGTTATCTGCCGTCTTGTTGCAACAGGCAGCTTCATCCGCAGATACGGAGAAAAAATTGAGGACGGAACAGTGCTTGAGGGCGGTTACGTTGAATGTACATTTAAAAACGACGAGAAGGGCGATCCCCTTGTAAGGGGGGGGGGTGTTGCGGCACTTGGCGTTATGTCTCCCGAAATGTTTGAGAGTATGAAGGAGCAGACACTCAAAATCACAAAGATTGTTGCTGATGACCTTAAGTCAATTGGTCTTGACCTTTGGGATATTAAGTTTGAGTTTGGTTATAACAATAACGAGGTTATTCTTATTGATGAGATTGCATCAGGCAATATGCGTGTTTATAAGGATGGTAAGATTGTTGAGCCTGTTGAGCTTACAAAGCTTATTCTTAACAGATAATTATATAATCAAAGTTAAAACACCGATGCAACCATTGCATCGGTGTTTTTATAAACGCACGTAAAAAGGGCACGGAAAATTCCGTACCCTTTTAATTAGCTCTTAACTATGTAATCGCTTACCAGGACCACTCATTAGTAGTGATGTCTGTGATAGTAACTTTACCTGCAACAACATTTTCGCTTCCGGTCATACCGGCAACAGCTTCAGCTGTTATTCGAGAGGCGTTACTTAAAGTGATTACATCAAGTGTTTCAAGAGCTAATGCATCGATTTCTGGTTTAATATACTTTTTCATCTTTTCATTACCTCCTGAAAATTAATTAGCTTTCTTGTGTCCCATTATGGTCTGCTGTTCATCAGCATCACCAACATAGTGTTCACTTGCATCTGTAGCCTGGAAGATTGCAGCAACTTTATCGATTGTGAATCCTTCAAGCACTGATGAAGAGAATATACCGGTGAACCAAATCGGAGCATCTGTTTCAACACCTGTTAAATCAATGTCAACTGGCTTAGAATACTTGTATTCTGTCTCGCCATCCTTGGTACCCCTAAGTGCCCAAACCATCTTCGCAGGTGTAAGATTATTAATGGTAATACCGATTGCAGCACCGGGGCGAGTGATTGTCACTTCTGCACCATTAACTATAGCTGTTTCGTTAACATTCAGCTTCTTTGCCTCACCAGCGATTGTGATGCTGCTTGTTTCAGCAATCACTACACCTTTGTAAACATCCCAAGCTTCACCCGCGCCAGGACCATCAGCAGCACTGATGCTTGTAGAACCAACATAAACATCAACAACATCATTGTCAGTTCCCTCAGCAATTGCAGCTGCAAATGTAACTGAACCACTTGAAGCAAGCTTCTGGTCAATGTAGAGAATGTCACTCTCAGCAGCTGTAGAAGGTGTTTTACCTGTCTTAAGAACTAAGAGCGCTACCTGCTCAGTAGTTTCAAAGCCTGTTATAGTAAAATCAATAGTGCGTGTAGCAGTAGTAACAATACCATCAGCTTCATCCTCTACGAGTGCAGCAAAAGCAGATACTGAAAGAACCATGCACAATGCAAGAGCAAGTGCAAGTGCCTTCATAAACTTTTTCATTTTGTTTTCCTCCTTCTTTTATATTAAATTAAATTAATTTAATTACTACATAAGGTATAAATATGGATAGACCCCACCCATCATCTATACATTTTAAATTATACTCCGTAAATAAAATAATTTCAAGTGGTTAAAGCAAAATTTTTTTCGTTTTTTTAACTAATTTACACCCTACCCTTTGTTAAGTTTGACGAAACATTTCTGTAACATAATAAAAATCTTTTAGTAATATTATTTAACACGAACTATAAGTTCGCCCTTTACCCCGTTTGGTGCATAGGCAGTAACTGTTGTCTTTCCTGTGCCCACTGTCTGCAGGACCCCCTTTTCGTCAACACGTGCAACAGAGCTATCCTGCACGCGCCACACAATTTTATCCTTGGAATCAGAGGGTGTTACGTACGCACGAAGCTGAAAACTCTCCCCTGCTTTCACAGAAACATCGCCCTTACCGCCATTTTTAACACCTACCGATATTTCCGTTATATCTGACTCCCCGTCAAACACCTCAACCACGTTACCAAATTCATCTGTATAGTCATTGTTTCCGCCTACAATAACACCGACGTGCACATAGCTATCCTCCGCCTTTGCCGTGACGGTGGTAATACCGTTACCCGTTGCGGTTATTGTTCCGTCAGGCGAAACAAGCGCAATCCCCTCGTCATTACTTGTCCATACAACATTCTCGCCCTCTCCGTCAACAAGCTTAACTGTGTACTTTTCATCTATATTCATTCTGATATTTTTTTCCTTAACACTGATAGTCTGACCGCCATTGCAAGCAGATAAAAGCAACGCCGCACCAATAATAAGCGTATGTAAAAACACTCTCTTTTCCATACTGCTCCTCCTTAATAATTTATTATATCACCTATAATTATAATACATCTTTTTTTGAAACATTTCAACTGTTTTGGTCGATTTTTTTAAGCTTTGTATAAAAGAACAAAAATACGTGTGTTTTTTTTGCACAACGACAAATAATATAAATGACAAGAAAATTGGAAAAGCTGATTTTTTTCCTTAATTTTCAATTTTCAATTTATTCAAGGAGAGAAAAAATGAAAAAGCTTACTTCATACTTTACAAGCGGCGAGGCGGCAGGCGCGGCAGCCTTTGACCTTTCCGAAAATTTTCCATATTGCAATGAAATACTTATAGGGAGCCGTTCCACCGAAAAATCGCAGGCATTTGATTTCAGCGTGAAAAGCACCTTTATCGGCGGTGCAGCAGGAACACTCATAGGATTTATTCTGCTGCTTTTACCCTACAGCGGTTTTTCATTTGTATTATCGCCACTTACAGGGCTTATTGCAGGGAGTGTTATCGGCGCAATATCAGGCACGATGCTTGATATACTGACATACGAGGAATATCCGCAGTGCGCAAGCATTACGGTAAGTGTTCCTGAAGGTAAGGGAGGGATAATTTCACGTACATTGCGCAAAAAGGGTGCTACGACTACATTTATGCTAAAATAGAAATACGGTGTGACAAAATGTCACACCGTATTTGTGTTTTACTCAATATTGTCTGTCTGCGCAGGAAGAACACTTTGTTCTTCTTCCTTTTCTTCCTTTACCCCAAGACTTCCGTTTGTAAATACTTCTTCAAACTCTTTTGCATCGAGTTTTTCGTGCTCGACAAGTGCATTTGCAATATTATCAAGCGTGTCGCGGTTTTCATTTAAGAGGGTTTCGCACTGTTTATAACATTCGTCAATAATGCGCTTTATCTCTTCATCTATTACCGCAGCAACATTTTCGCTGTAATTTCTACCCTGCGAGAAATCTCTGCCCAGGAATACCTCGTGATCTTCGTTTGTGAAGGTTACATAACCGAGCTTATCACTCATACCGTACTGCATAACCATCTTCCTTGCAGTAGAGGTAGCTTTGTCAAGGTCACTTGATGCACCGGTATTTATATCGTTAAATACTATCTTTTCGGCAGCACGTCCTGCAAGCATCATAACAATGCTTTCAAGCATTTCGTTCTTTGAAATATAGCTCTTATCAGTATCGGGCAGACTGAGGGTGAAGCCGCCCGCTCTTCCTCTGGGAACGATAGACACCTGATGCACAGTATCCTGCGTGGGAAGAAGCCTTGCCGCCAGTGCGTGACCCGCCTCGTGGTAGGCAGTCTTACGCTTATTTTCCTTATTATGCTGCTTTGTAGCCTTTTCAGGGCCCATTACAACCTTGAGCATTGCCTCGTCAATTTCATCGGCAGTAATCGTCTTTTTATCTCTTCTTGCAGAAAGGATTGCCGCCTCGTTAAGAAGATTTTCAAGGTCTGCACCGGTAAAGCCGTAAGTTGTTTTTGCAACTGTTTCCAGCGAAACCTCCTGGTCAACGGGCTTATTTTTTGAATGTACCTTTAAAATTGCCTCTCTACCCTTCTGGTCAGGATAGTTAACAACTACCTGACGGTCAAATCTGCCCGGTCTTAAAAGCGCCGGGTCGAGAATATCGGGGCGGTTTGTTGCGGCAATCATTATAATGCCTTCATTAGTTCCAAAGCCGTCCATTTCAACGAGAAGCTGATTGAGTGTCTGCTCACGCTCGTCATGACCGCCGCCCAGACCCGCGCCGCGCTGACGTCCCACAGCATCAATTTCATCAATAAATATAATTGCAGGCAGATTTTTGCGTGCCTGTTCAAAAAGGTCACGCACACGGCTTGCGCCGACACCTACAAACATTTCAACAAAGTCAGAACCGGATATGGAGAAAAACGGCACTCCTGCCTCACCTGCAACTGCTTTTGCAAGGAGGGTTTTACCCGTTCCCGGAGGTCCTACAAGAAGTACACCCTTGGGAATACGCGCACCTAAATCAATAAACTTTTTAGGGTTTTTGAGGAATTCCACAACTTCTTCAAGCTCTTTCTTTTCCTCGTCTGCACCTGCCACATCTGCAAAAGTTACTTTGTTTTTGCTATCTGCGGCAGAGCGCGCCTTACTCTTGCCAAAGTTTCCTATTCCGTGTCCGCCCGTCTGTTGCTTCATAAACGAGAACCAGAAAAGACCTATTACAAGAATCATCAGTATTGTAGGGATAAGCGATACCCACCACGAAACCGTCTCCGGTGCAGGAACTGTCGCTGTCATATTCCCCTCTTTAATCTGCTTTTCAAGCTCGTCACCAATCACAGTGAAAAGTATTCCCTGCGTTACCTCAACCTGATAGTTTTTGCCGTCAATTTCGGCAACGGTAACAGTATCACCTATTTCAAGGTGTGTAACCTTTCCCTGCTCAATTGCGTTTACAAGCTCTGAAAATGACTTTACACCCGAATCGGGCTGCTGGAGCGACATCATCATAAGAATAATAATGATAATCGGCAGGATTATATAAAAGCTTATGCTTCTGAAAGACTTTTTCAAAACAAAACCCCCTTGTAAATTGTTTCAACTAATACTAACATAAAATAAAACTTCAATCAATCTATTTCACATTTTATTCATAATATTCGCGTTTAAGCACACCAACAAAAGGATATTGTCTGTATTTATAATTAAAATCAAGACCGTAACCTACAACAAATTCGTCAGGAACCTCAAAGCCTGTGTACTTAACATCTATATCCACAACCCTGCGGGAGGGCTTGTCAAGGAAGGTGCAAAGCTCCACACTTTTAGCACCGCTCTCTAAAAGGTATTCCTTGATTTTGCTCAGCGTTCTTCCCGAGTCCACAATATCCTCAACTATTATTATATCCCGTCCTTTGGGATCAAAACCCTTTCCCGTGTGAATATCAACATTTCCGCTTGAAATTGTTCCCGCGCCATAGCTTGCCGCAAAAATAAACGATATTCCAACCGGAATTGAAACGGCACGCATCAGGTCAGATGCAAACATGAAGCTTCCGCTTAACACAGAAAGCATCAGCGGCTCTCTCCCCTTGTAATCTCTGTCAATTTCCTTTGCCATCTCTTCTATACGGTTTTTAATCTGCTCTTCTGAAATAAGTACTTTTTCAATCGGTTTGTTGATGTTTTCCATTTTCAAGTCCTTGCCTTTCTTAATTATTTATTCTTTCGTATTTTATAATAAGATATTTTTTTGTATTTTCTGAGGTTTCATAGAGCGATGATTGCCTTATTCCGCATACAAAAAGTATCTCCCCGTCTTTCTCCACTATAGGGATGGTGTCGCGCTGTGACCGCTCTATCTTTTCGTCAGTAAATATATCACTTATCTTTTTAGTGCCGCCCGCACCTTTGAGGGAAATTTTATCCCCCTCTTTTCTGCTGCGTACAAGCAGCGGCGCACTTAGCTTTTCACCGTCAAACACGGCTATATTGTTTCCGTGTCGCGCATAAGGCATATCAGAATACTCTATTGACACAATCCAGTCTTCGCCGACCGCATCGTTTTCAGTGTCAAGCAGCAGATTGAAATCTGTTTTTTCGCCCCTTTTGCAAAGAATTATTGCATCATACGACTTCTGCGCATAAAGGCGTGCATTAATATCAAAAATCCGTCCGTTTTCTCCATTAGCGAAGTTGCAAAAGCGTTCTATTTTTTCAGCAGTTACCTGCGCTGCCTCCCACTCTTTAAGCACGCTTGCGCATATTCTGCGTTTTATTGGCATCGGCGCATTTAATAGCGGTTTTGTAATAAGGCGGTCTTTAAAAAAGCATTCATCCATCATCTTCTGCGCCATAGCATCAATAAATGCATTATCCTCTGCAATATAGCGTGATGCTGCTGCAATCTTCTTTTCTGCACCTTGTGATATTTCGTTTAGGTTGGGCATAACACAAAGGCGTATTTTATTTCTTGCATATACGGGAATTTTATTTGTACTGTCCTCCCTCCACGTAAGGGAGTTTGCGCGAAGATATTTTTCAATATCCTCTCGCGGGATGTCAAGAAGCGGTCTTATAATATTATCACGCTTATATTTTATTCCTGAAAGTCCCTGCGCCGCCGTTCCGCGTATAAGTCGGAAAAGCACCGTTTCGGCATTATCGTTAAGATTGTGCGCGGTGGCAATTTTTGCACCGCCTAAGTTTTCAGAAAGCTCTGTAAAAAATTCATAGCGCAAAATGCGTCCGCACTCTTCTTCGCCCAATTTTCTTTCACGCGCTATTTTTATAACGTCATATTCCCGATAAAAAAATTCTACATCGGCAGCCTTTGCGACAATTCTCACAAATTCACTGTCTTCCAGAGACTCCTCGCCGCGTATCATATGGTTTACATTCGCAACATAAATAGTAAGGTTATAGTCACTTTTAAGCCGAAGCATCGTATGCAGAAGGCATATGGAATCTGCGCCGCCCGACACTGCACATATAACACTGTCGCCGTTTTTTAAAAGGGCATTTTCTTCAATTGTACGACGTACCCTTTCAAGCACCGCATATCCCTCCATCTTTGTATTGCGGATGGAGCAAGCCCCATCCCTACAATATATAGGCTGACCCAAACATACCAAAAGCTGCAATTAATTTCTGCTGTCAAGATTCATAAACTTAGTAAATTCGCCGCGCCAAGCAAGATTTATAATGCCACATTCACCGGCACGGTTTTTTGCAAGGATACATTCAACAATGTTTCCTGCACTCTCCTCCTCTGCGCCTTCCTCCTGCGGGCGGCACAGCATAATAACAATATCGGCATCCTGCTCAATCGAGCCGCTCTCTCTAAGGTCGCTGAGCATCGGTCTTCTCGCAAGCTTTTCAGATGCACGATTAAGCTGCGAAAGAGTGATTACCGGCACGTTAAGCTCCTTTGCCATAATTTTAAGCGAACGCGACATTTCGCTGATTTCCTGCGTCCTGCTCTCGCCCTTGCCCCTGCCCTGCATAAGCTGCAGGTAGTCAATCACGACAAGACCGAGTCCCTTTTCCATTTTAAGGCGTCTGCATTTTGCCCTGATTTCGGAGGCAGTTATTCCGGGGGTATCGTCAATATATATGGGCGCGGTGATTATATCCTTAAGCGAATGTGCGATTTTCGTCATTTCCCTTGCATCTATATCACCTATTCGAAGCTTTCCCGACTCTACAAGCGCCTCACTTGAAATTACACGGTTTACAAGCTGCTCCTTACTCATTTCCAGCGAGAATATTGCAACCGGCACTCTTTCGCGAATTGCCGCATTCTGCGCAATGTTAAGTGCAAAGCTCGTCTTACCCACACCGGGACGTGCCGCAAGGATTATAAGGTCACTGTTCTGAAGTCCTGCGGTAGAAGCGTCAAGACCTGTAAAGCCCGTTTTAATACCTGTAACCTTACCGCCTCGCTTTTTAAGCTCGTCGAGCATTGCAAGGTTAGTCTTTACAACCTCACCTATATGTGTAAAGCCCTTAGTGCCACGCTGCTCCGATATTCTGAATATAAGCTGCTCACTCTTATCGATAATGTCGGCGGCAGACTCCTCGTCCTTCGTACCCATATCCATAATCTGACTTGCAGACTCAATAAGATTTCGGAGCATCTTCTTCTCCTGCGCAATTTTTATATACTGTGCAAGATTTTCCTTTGTAAAGACGCTCTGTGCAATCTTTGTTATATAAGCAATGCCACCCACACTGTCAAGCTTGTCACCAAGTCTTTCGGAAAGTGTAACCATATCCACGGGTACACCCTCTTCAAAAAGGTGGCTTATTGCAATAAATATTGTCTTATTTGCAGTTGCGTAAAATGAGTCCTCGTCAAGCTTGTCCATCGCCATAACAAGCGCCTTTTCATCAAGTATCATATTACCGAGGATTGCCGCCTCCGCCTCAAGATTATAGGGCATGGTTCTTCCTATTGGAATATCCATTTATATCACCGTTTTTCTTAATTATTTTTCGTACATTACTGCGGATTTACCACAACTGTAATTTTAGCTGAAATTTCCGGGTAAATTTTAAGTTCCACGGTTGTTTCGCCGATTGTTTTAATACCATCGGGAAGCACAACCTTTCTCTTATCAATCACATGATGAAGCTGATACTTGATTGCATCGGCAACATTCTGATTTGTAATTTTTCCGAAAAGCTTACCGTTATCGCCTGCTTTTCCCGTAAGAACGATTTTTGCACCTTCAAGACTTTTTGCAGTTTCCTTTGCTGCCTCTATCTCCTGCTGCTTATGAAAAGCGGCAGCCTCATTCTTACCTTTTATATTATTAAGCACGTCAGCCGTTGCAATCTCCGCCATTTTTTTGGGAAGCAGGAAATTTCTTGCATAACCGTCGCTCGCCTCAACCACGTCACCCTTTTTGCCGTGACCTTTTACATCTGTCAAAAGTACAACCTTCATATTTATATCCTCCTTATATCACTTCGTCAATTGCCTTTTTCAGCAACTCCCCTGCATCGGCAACAGAGCTTTGCTCTATCTGCGCGCCTGCAACCATCATATGACCGCCTCCGCCGAGCTTTTCAAGAACAACCTGAACATTAACCTCGCCAAGTGACCTTCCGCTGATAACGACATTGCCGTTTTCGCCGCGCGCTACCACAAATGCTGCCTTTATATCGGTTATTTCAAGCATTTCATCGGCAGCCTCCGCAATGACAAGGTGGGGCACAGTTCCTGAAAAAAGCGAAATTGCGATATTGTTACTGTAGACCTGCGCCTCTGTTACGATTTGCGCTTTTAGCTTGTAATTATCTATAGAATCCCTGAAAAGCTTTTTAACGCGTATTGTGTCAACACCTGCTGCCCTAAGATATGCGGCAGCCTCAAACGTTCTTACACCCGTTTTGAAGGTAAAGTTCTTTGTATCTACCGCTATTCCTGAATAGAGCGCCTCCGCATCAACTGTGGAAACAGAATAATGATGCGCAAAATACTGCATAATTTCTGCCACCATTTCACACGTTGACGATGCAAACGGCTCGTGGTAAATAATATCCGCATCATCAATAAAGCTCTCACTTCTTCTGTGGTGGTCTATAACAACCTTTGTCTTTATCATATCAATAAGCTCGGGCATTTCGGTATATTCTGGAATATGCGTATCGCATATTACAAGCAACGTCTTGGGTGTGATGTATTCGCGCAGACCCTGCTTTCCTATAAACATACCGTCGTGGTAATGATTTTCCTCAATCTTTTTAAGGAGAAGCTGTACCGTATCATCCTTTGTTATAAGAAGCACCTTCGCCTCTTTTTTAATATGGCTTGCCATGCTCGCAACACCTATCGCCGCACCTATTGCATCGGCATCACTGTTACGATGCCCCATAATAAGGATATTGTCAGATGCCTCCATAAGCTCTCTGAGATTGCTTGCCATAACGCGCGCCTTTACCTTTGTACGTTTTTCGGTTTCCTTGGAGTTTCCGCCAAAGTAGCTGAATTTACCCTGATTTCGGATAACCACCTGGTCACCGCCCCTGCCCAGTGCCATTTCAAGTGCTTTTTTGGATGAAATGTCATTCTTGCTGAGCGAGGAACTTCCGATGCCTATACCAATACTGACCGTAGGCGGGGTTTTTGCCGATGGGTCAAAGGTCTTTACATTGTTTAATATCTCAAATTTCTTTTCCGTAAACTCATCAAGCTGTTTTTTTGTAAACACGCACAGATATTTGTCTTTTTCAATCTTTTTAACAAGACCGCCGGCATCCTGCACCCAGCCAATGATATTTTTGTCAAGAAGTGTCAGAACATCAAGGCGTTCTTCATCACCAAGCTCCCCGACAACCTCGTCAAAGTTATCCACCATAATCTGCGCAACTGCACACGATGCCTCCTCAAGGGCTTTTTGTGCACGGACAAGCTCTGTCACCTTTTCCATATAGAGCATTATCGCAGCGTGGTCAGGTGCAGTTCTGCGTTTTACGCTTGAACGCACTGTATAAATTTCCTCCCCTACATTCACTGTTATGGGGGTGCGACCTCCATCATCATAAATTTCACGAATTTTAATCTGGGGAATTATCTCACTGATTTTTTTATCTGAAATCGGGGCAAAAAGTTCTTTAAAAGCGGAGTTGTACCATGCAACCGTTCCGTCTATCCTTATTCCCGCAATCGGACTCATAGATTTAAAGAGGGCTTCGTTATTCTGCAGTTCGTTATCATCGCTTGCCGCATCACTTATATATTCCTTCATTTTCTTAACACGGCTCATATGCCACACTATTTTTTCCAGAATAATCAGTGCCGACAGTATAAGGATAACCACCGAAAGAATTGTATGGGTTTTTATCATAAAAATCGCACAGATAAATATAAAGATAGCAAAAAACGGGGTTGCCGCACGGGGCATAGAATCAATTTTCTCGTTCTTCTGCTTCACTGGGATCTCCCCCTTCCTCTTCTTTCCCGATTTTTCTGAAATTTGCGAACGCATCAACTGATGCGAGCAGTATATAAACGATAAATAAATTTACATACGGACTTACGCCTGAAAAAACAGTAGCGAATAAGAAAACAAAAATATGGATTATAGCTCTTATCGGTGTACTTTTCAGAGTGCGGCGCAGATAAAAGTCAACAAACGACATTCCTGCAAAAAAGCTTACCGCACCAAGCACCATCAACGCATTAAGGAAAATATAGGAAAGCTTTCCCTGCGGGCTCATAAAAAAGAGTGCAAATGAAAGTACCATAATAATAACAGCCGTTCTGGGAAGACGCACCTTTGCAAAGGAATGTGTAATTCCAACGGGCAGCCTTCTCATCTGCGCAGTTACAAGCCACATTACACCATACCCTATCGCAAGGGAGGATATTACAAGAATTGACGGCACGATCATAACGACAACGCGTTCAATTGCGTCAATTAATGTTTCTATAGTTTCTACAGGAATATTTACACCGCCCTCAGTAAAAGACGCTATCTGCATTCTGAAAAGCTCCATCGGCACTCCCGTAAGATACTGCGCCACACTCATTCCTGCCTTTGCGGCAACGTTATAAAGCTCCGTAAAGCTAAGGAGCAAAAACGCACCGCCTGCAAGCAATACACCGTTATAAAATCCTTTTTTCTTTATAATTGCATATGCACACACAATTCCGCACATCGCCGCCTCAAGCCCTATAAAAAGCCCCTGCAATTTTGCCGTTTCCCCGTATGTGCCGCAAAAAAACATTGATATGCAAATAGCACACAGTGATGCAACTAGTGCCGTTACAGGACCTATGCATAAAATTGTCATTGCAATATTATATGCGCATATAACCATTGCCACTGTGGGCATACCGAATAATATAGGCAAAAGTGCCACTAATATTTTCCATATAATATGAAAACTTACTCTTTCCTGTCTCATTATACCTGTTCCTTTTTTCTAATATATACCTAATCTATGTTATACTATCATATTTCTCCGTCAATGTAAAGATATTTTAATCAAAATTTATATGTTAAAATCAGTTGCTTTTAATAGCCTGATATGTTATAGTAATCTGTAGGGCAGGGGCTTGCTCCTGCCGTAATTCATTTAAGAAAGGAATTATAATATATGAAAATACGTGAGGGTTATCTTTTGCGCACTGTCGCTGGAAAAAATATAGTTGTTTCGGTAGGGGCGCAGCTTGATTTTAACGGTATGCTTACGCTTAACGATACGGGTGTATTCTTCTGGAATTTGCTTTCAAAAGGCGCAACTAAGGAGGAAATGCTCGAAGCACTGCTAAAGGAATATGATGTAAGTGCCGAGGAAGCATCAAAGGATATAGATGTATTTATCGGAAAGCTCAAAGATGCCAAGCTATTGGAGGATTGATTATTTTGCAGGAAATTAATGTTTCGCTTGACGAAATGTATCCGATAATCTGTGAGCAGCTTGAAAGCGGCGGCAAAGTGCGCTTTAAGCCACACGGGACAAGTATGCTCCCCACTCTTCGTCAGGGTATTGACGAGGTGGAGCTTACGGCAGTTTGCGAAAAGCTAAAAAAATACGACATTGCTTTTTACAGACGGGAAAACGGTCAGTTTGTGCTGCACAGAGTTGTAGGGAAATCGCGTGACGGTGCGTATATTATGCGCGGTGACCATCAGTTTGAATATGAGTACGGTATACGGGATGAAAACATCATTGCCGTTTGCAGCGGAATTTACCGCGGCGGCAAATATATCGGTGCAAATTCTCTCCCCTTCTATTTGTGGGCAATTTTAGGGCCGCTTTATTTCAGAACACTTTTCAGACTTAATAAACTAAGGAAAAAACTACGGGGGTAATTATGTACATTAACGAAAAAATAAGAGCACTTGGGGAAGAAGTTGAAAAGGAGTATTCTTCCCAGCTTTCCGCTATAGATGAAATCGCACGCTTCAATCAGGAAAAGGTGCTTGATGCATTTATAAAAAACCGTGTCGCTGAAAACTGCCTTTACCCTTCAACGGGTTACGGCTACGGAGATATAGGCAGAGAAACGCTTGATAATATTTACGCAGACATTTTCGGTGCGGAGGATGCGCTTGTACGTCACAACATAGTAAACGGCACACATTGCCTTGCAATTTCTCTTTTTTCCGTACTGCGCCCGGGTGATACTCTCCTTGCCGCAACGGGAAAACCGTATGATACTCTTGAAGAGGTTATAGGTATTTCAGGAAATAGTGGCGGAAGTCTTAAGGATTTCGGTATTTCCTACAAACAGGTTGATTTAATTGACGGAAATGTTGATTTTGACGGTATAAAGGAGGCTTTAACTCCTGATGTTAAGGCAGTTATTCTTCAGCGTTCAAAAGGCTATGACTGGCGTGACACATTAAGCTGTGAAAAGCTTGGCGAGGCGATTTCGTTTATAAAATCCATCCGCAGTGACGTTTGCTGTATCGTGGATAACTGCTACGGCGAATTTGCTGAAAAGACAGAGCCTACGCAGCACGGTGCAGACCTTGTTGTTGGCTCACTTATAAAAAACATCGGCGGCTCACTTGCACAATCGGGCGGTTACATAGCAGGTAAAAAGGAGTATGTGGAGCTTGCCGCATACCGTCAGACCGCACCGGGGATTGGCAAAGAATGCGGTGCTACACTCGGTCAGAACAGATATATGTATCAGGGACTTTTTATGGCTCCCCATATTGTTGCACAGGCAATAAAAAGTGCGATTTTCTGCGGTGGTCTTATGCAGAAATTAGGGTTTGAGGTAAATCCCCTCCCTGTGCAGAAGCACTACGATATAATTCAGGCAATAAAGTTTAACGATAAGGAAAAGCTAATCAAATTTATTCAGGGTATACAAAAAGCCTCTCCCGTTGACAGCTTTGCACTTCCTATGCCGTGGGATATGCCCGGCTATCAGCATCAGGTTATAATGGCGGCAGGCACATTTGTTTCAGGTGCAAGCATCGAGCTTAGCGCCGATGCCCCCATAAAAGAGCCGTATGTTGGCTTTATGCAGGGCGGTATAACGTATGAAAGCGCAAGGCTGGCTATAATGAATGCCGCAAGCGAATTAATAGGGCTGTGATAAAATGCACAGACCGCAAAAAGACGATAATTATAATATAGAAAAACGGGTGTAAAAAAGCAACTTTTTTACACCCGTATATTTATATTTTTGCACTGATATATACAGTGTCAAAATTCTCAATCACAACACCTTATAACCTTGTGCTTCTACGATACCTTTTAATGTGTCAAAGGGGATTTCCTTGTCACTCTTTACGATTGCCTCTCCCTTTTCGTGGCTTACAATCGCCTCTGTAACGCCGTCTGTTTCTTCAAGAACAGTCTTGACCCTTGCCTCACAATGGGGGCACATCATACCTTCGATTTTAAGTGTAGTTTCCATTTTCTTTTTCTCCTTTATTTTCTTTTGAGTTTTAAATAAATTCAACCTGAGTGCATTTGCTATTACACAAACGCTTGAAAGGCTCATTGCAGCCGCACCGAACATCGGATTAAGCTTCCACCCCGTAATGGGTATCCATAATCCTGCCGCCAGCGGAATACCTATAACATTGTAAAAGAATGCCCAGAAAAGGTTTTCCTTTATATTTTTTATTGTTGCACGACTAAGACGCACTGCGTTTACCACATCTGAAAGCGAGCTTTTCGTTAAAACAATGTCTGCAGATTCAACGGCAATATCAGTACCTGCACCGATTGCAATACCGATATCTGCCCTTGTAAGGGCTGGCGCATCATTAATTCCATCGCCCACCATTGCCGTAATGCCGCTTTGCTGCAATGTACGTATCACCTTTTCCTTCCCGTCTGGAAGCACATCTGAAATAACTTCATCAATACCGACCTGCGTGGCTATCGCTGCGGCAGTTTTTTTATTGTCACCCGTAAGCATAACAGTGCGTATTCCAAGCTTTTTAAGCTCGCCTATCGCCTCTCTACTGTCCTCCTTGATTACGTCTGCAACGGCAATTATTCCCATAATGGTTGTGCCTTTTGCAAAAATAAGTGGGGTATTTCCTTCTTCTGAAAGCTTTTGAACTTTCAGCGAAAGCTCCTCGCTTGCCCCTATATTTTCATTCATCAGGCGAAGATTTCCGCCCAATACGGTTTCACCGTTAATTACTGCGCGCACACCGCTTCCTGCAAGTGACGCAAAGCCTCCCGCATTAATCAGCTCAATGTTTTCTTCACTGCATTTTTTAACAATAGCTTTTGCAAGCGGATGCTCACTTTGCTTTTCCAGAGAATATGCAAGGATTAAAAGCTCTTCCCTGTTTATGCCCTCCATTGTGATAATATCTGTTACGTGCGGCTCCCCTTTTGTTACTGTTCCCGTTTTATCGAGGGCGATAATTTTCACCTTTCCTGCCGTCTCTAACGCTGATGACGTTTTAAAAAGTATCCCGTTTTTTGCACCTACACCGCTACCGACCATAATCGCCACCGGTGTTGCAAGACCAAGCGCACACGGGCAGCTTATTACAAGCACACTTATTCCCCTTGCAAGTGTAAAGCCGAAGCTTTCTCCGCACAATAGCCAGATAACTATTGCAACAAACGAAATTCCTATAACTATCGGTACAAAAATGCCCGATACCTTATCGGCTATTTTTGCTATCGGCGCTTTTGTCGCTGCAGCATCGCTGACCATCTGTATAATCTTTGACAGTGCTGTGTCGCTGCCTACATTCGTCGCACGGCACTTTAAAAATCCCGACTCATTTATTGTCGCTGCGCAGACCTTGTCCCCCTCTTCCTTATCAACGGGCAGACTTTCGCCTGTCAGTGCCGATTCATTCACACTGCTTCTGCCCTCGATAACCACGCCATCGGCAGGGATGCTCTTTCCCGGGGTTACAAGGAATATGTCCCCCTCTTTAACATCGCTTGCCGCAATTACTATCTCTTTCTCGTCGCGTATGACAGTTGCCGTTTTCGGTGCTAAATCCATCAGGCTCTTTATCGCATTGGTAGTCTTACCCTTGGAATATGCTTCAAGCATTTTCCCAACTGTTATGAGTGTCAGTATCATTGCCGCCGACTTAAAATAAAACTCGTGCATATATGAATGTGACAGTGCCATATCGCCCTTCATATGCGCATCCGTCATCATAAAAAGTGCATATACACTGTATATAAATGACGCCGCTGAGCCAAGACTTACTAAAACATCCATATTGGGCGAACGGTGGAGCGTGCTTTTATATGCACTGATAAAAAACTTCTGATTTATCACCATTATAATGCCCGTAAGGAGCAGCTGCGCAATTCCAACGGCAATCATATTATCCCTGAAAATCCCGATGTATTCAAATCCAAAAAGCATCTGCCCCATTGAAAAATACATCAGCACCGTCAAAAATATTACCGAGGAAATAAGACGTGCCTTCATTTTTTTAAGCTCATACGCACCCGACAAATCCTCTTTGTGTGCATCGCTGCGCTTTGCGCCTGCCTTACTTGCTCCATAGCCTGCCTCGTTTACCGCCGCAATGATTGCGTCTTCATCTGCTACTCCCTCTACTATCATTGAATTTGTCAGTAAGTTTACACTGCAGCTTGTAACACCCGCAAGCTGCGATACAGCCTTTTCCACACGTGCGCTGCACGCCGCACAGCTCATTCCCGTAATATTGTATTTATCCATAAATTCTCACCTCGCACCTTAGTTCATCTCTATAAGCTCCTGCGCCCATTCTTTAGTCATATATTTCATATCAATCATCGCGTCTATAACTGTCCTCTGCCGCTTTTTTGCAAGGTCAGGGTTGTTATCGAGCGAATATACAGACGGTGCATTTGGTATTCCTGCAAGGAGTGTTGCCTCGTAATCTGTGAGGTCATACGGTTTTTTTCCAAAGTAGCCTCTGGAAGCATCAGCAATATTGTAATAGCCGCTGCCGTAGTAGATAACATTAAAATAAAGCTCCAGAATTTCATCCTTGGAAAATTCCTTTTCAAGCTTTATTGCAATCATAACCTCCGCTATTTTTCGGCTGATGGAGGTGTCGTGCATAAAATAGATATTTTTTGCAAGCTGCTGTGTAATGCAGCTCCCCCCTTCTGAAAGGGAGCGTTTCTCGATATTTGTTTTAATCGCTCTGCCGATGCCTATTACATCAATTCCCTTATGCTTATAAAAGCGTCTGTCCTCCACCGCTACCATTGCATTTTTAAATGTCGGGGAAATCTCCTCAAGCGGTGTAAAGCTATCATCGCTTTTGATATTTTCTGCAGCCTCGCTAATAGGGAGCAAACCGATTGCCTGCTTATACTTTCCGTAGCCGAGCGCAATTATTACTGCCGTGACTATAAAAACCACAAGAAAAATAAAGCTCAGTACCTTTTTTATGAATCTCACTTCTGCTCCCTCCTTTTCCTGCGTACTTCCCCGGGGGAAAGCCCCCTTATCTTTTTAAACACTGCCGCGAAGTAACTGCTGCTGCTAAAACCGCAGTTTTGTGCAACCACTGTCACAGGAAGATTTGTTGTAACAAGCATTTTTTCAGCGCTTTTCACACGGACAGTTGAAATATATTCGCTGACACCAAACCCCGTAAACATCTTAAACTGGCGCGAAAAATGGCTCTCACTCAAACCAAAGCTCCGCGCAAGCTGTGTGAGAGTCAGCTCCGATGCATAATTCTCTGAAATATATCGCACAGCTTTTTGCACAATGGAATTATTGGGCGAAAGCTCTTCGGGACGATTTTCGTCAGCTATGCGTTTAAGCTTTACAAGGATTTCGCGGATATATCCCGCAACCAAATCCTCACAGTAGCGGTCATTACGAAGAAACTCCTTCTCTGCCTTTTCCACAAGCTCCCTTACGGGCGGCTCCTTAAAATATGATATATCAAAGCAAGAGAAAAGTCTGTCACTTGCAGGATACAGAATAAACTCGTTTGTAAACGCTATTACTACCCTTTCTGCGCCCTGATTTTTCAGGGTAGCCGTCTTATGTATCACATGGGGCGGAATTAAGACAACATCCCCTTCGTTAAGGTCAAAAACCTTATCCCCGATAAAGTAACGTACACTGCCCTTTGCCAGAAAATATATTTCATAATGGTCGTGGTAATGGGCATCTATCATATTGTACGCCCCTGCACGCTTTTCACGCGTTACAGTAAAATTTTGTATAACTTCATCTATTGCAAGCCGCATAGTCTGCCCCCTCCCGTGTGTGAAATTTATCTCCTGATTTTAATATAACAGTTACAGGCACATATTTCAAGCAAAAAATTGATATTTTTACGCAAAAATAGCAAAAGTTTGATTGAAATTGCAAAAATTTTGACATATACTCAAGTTAAGAAATCACAAGGAGGTAGTATCTATGTATTCAGAAAAAATTATACAGTTCGGCGAAGGCGGATTTTTGCGCGGCTTTGTTGACTGGATGCTTCAGATTGTAAATGAAAAGACTGATTTTGCAGGCAAGGTTGTTGTTGTGCAGCCTATCGAAAACGGTATGTGCGATATGCTCACCGCTCAAAACTGTGTATACACACACATCTGCCGTGGCAGCGAGGGTGTTGACACAAGGAAAATTGACGTTATATCACGCTGTGTAAAGCCTTATGAGGATTATAACGCTTACCTTGCACTTGCAGAAAACCCCTCTTTCCGCTTTATCGTGTCAAATACTACGGAGGCAGGTATATGCTTTAACGCAAACGATAAATTAACCGATGCACCACCCGTTTCCTTCCCTGCAAAGGTTACGCAGCTCCTTAAAAAGCGTTTCGACCTTGGTCTTAACGGATTTGTTTTTTTGCCGTGCGAACTTATTGACAAGAATGGTGAAAACCTTAAAAATGTTATTCTTCAGTATGCAACGCTCTGGAATTTGGGCGAAGATTTTGTTCAGTGGGTTAAAGAGGAAAATATATTCTGCAACACACTTGTTGACAGAATTAACACAGGCTATCCCAGGGATGAAAAAATTGACCTTGGTTACGATGACAATATGCTCAACACTTCAGAATATTTCCACCTTTGGGTTATCGACGGCTACAAAAACCTCTGCAGTGAAATCCCCTTTGATAAATGCGACCTTAACGTAATCATCACTGACAACCTTGCAATGTACCGCACAAGGAAGGTGCGCATTCTTAACGGCGCACACACCTCTCTTGTACCGTACGCACTTTTGGAGGGCTTTGACACTGTTAAATCCTGCGTTGACGATGAAAAAATGCTTTCACACATAAAGAAATGTGTGTATGATGAAATTATCCCCACCCTTGACCTCCCGCGTGAGGAGCTTATAGAGTATGCTGATAACGTAATCACGCGTTTTTCAAACCCCTACATAAAGCACTATCTTTCATCAATTGCGCTTAACTCTGTAAGTAAGTTTAAGGTGCGTGTTCTTCCGTCAATCCTTGAATATATAAAGAGATTTGACAAGATGCCCGAAACACTTATCTTTGCATTTGCAAAGCTTATTGATTTTTACAGAACTGATATGACAAACGACGATAAAGACGTTTGCGATTTTATGAAGAATGCATCTGTTGAGGAAATTCTTGCTAACACTTCCTTGTGGGACGAAGACCTCAGCCATCTTTGCGAGGAGGTAAAAAAGTATGTTAATAAATGAGCTTGATAACGTAATTGTAAATCTTGAAGACGGTCATAAATACGCACGCTTTGACATTAAAAGCGGAGAAAACATTATAAAATATGGTCAGCCTATCGGTCACGCAATATGCGATATTAAAAAGGACGAGCACGTTCATACACACAATATGAAAACAAACCTTTCAGGTGAGCTTGAATACACATATGAGCCGGGCGAGGTTAAAAAGGATAAAATCCAGACAGACCGTACCTTTATGGGTTACAGACGCAGTGATGGTAGTGTGGGAATAAGAAACGATGTATGGATTATCCCTACAGTTGGCTGTGTAAACAGTCAGGCAAAACTTATTGCTGAAAAGACAGGTGCAAAGGCATTTACGCATCCCTTCGGTTGTTCACAGCTTGGCGACGACCACTCTACAACTCAGCTTGTACTCAAAGGTCTTGTTAACCATCCAAATGCAGGCGGTGTCCTTGTTTTAGGTCTTGGTTGCGAAAATAATTATATTGACCAGTTTAAAACAGTTCTTGGCAAGTGGGATGATGAACGTGTAAAGTTTCTTAACGCACAGGACTCTGGTGACGAAATTGAAGACGGCATAAAAATTGTAAAGGAGCTTCAGGAAAAGGCTGCTCTTATCCCCCGTACCCCTGTCAGCATTTCAGAGCTTAAAATAGGTCTTAAATGCGGCGGCAGTGACGGCTATAGCGGAATTACCGCAAACCCCCTTGTAGGAAGACTTTCAGATTTGTTAATTTCAATGGGCGGCTCCTGCGTTCTTACAGAAGTTCCTGAAATGTTTGGTGCGGAGCACCTTTTGATGAAGCGTTGTAAAAACCGTGAAATTTTTGATAAAACAGTTTCTCTTATAAATAATTTCAAGCAGTATTTCATCCGTCACAATCAGGTTGTATATGAAAATCCCTCCCCCGGAAATAAGGCGGGCGGTATCACAACCTTGGAGGAAAAGTCACTCGGTTGTGTGCAGAAGGGCGGTCTTTCAGAGGTTGTTGACGTTCTTGATTACGGTGATATGCTTAAGGAAAATGGTCTTTCACTCCTTAACGGACCGGGAAATGACATTGTTGCCGTTACAAACCTTACTGCGTGCGGTGTACATATGATTTTATTTACTACGGGCAGAGGAACACCGCTCGGTGCACCCGTTCCCACAATTAAGATTGCAACAAATCATTCCCTTGCCGAAAAAAAGGCAAACTGGATTGACTTTGATGCAAGTCCCCTCCTTGACGGGATTGACCCGACAGAGGCACTTCTTGACTACTGCATCGATATTGCAAACGGGAAGCAGGCTAAAAACGAAATCAACAAGTGCGAGGAAATCTCAATATTCAAAGATGGCGTTGTATTATAAGAGAATGGTATTGCCATCCTCTCGATGAAGAAGAAAGTTTTCTTAACAATACCCTGAAAAATTTAATTGTTTTAATTAAAAAAGCAAATGGCGAGAATTCATTTTCTCGTCATTTGCTTTTTTTAATCTATTATTCCATATAAATAATCTGATTCTTTAGTAAGTGCCTTAAATTCATTCTGCCTCAGTGCCTCATAAACAACGATTGCAACACTGTTTGAAAGGTTCAGACATCTTGCACTGCTTATCATCGGTATACGTACTGCACGCTCGGGATTATCAATCAAAAGCTTTTCGGGAAGGCCCTTCGTTTCCTTTCCAAACATCAGGAAATCATTATCCTGGTATTCTACCTCCGTATACGATGCAGGCGCTTTGGAGCTAAGGTAAAAAAACCGTCCACCTTTGTTTTTCTCAAAAAAGTCATCTAAGCCTTCGTAATACTGAATATTGAGAAAGTGCCAGTAATCAAGACCTGCCCTCTTTAACTTTTTATCATCAATTTCAAAGCCCATCGGCTTTACTATATGAAGTCTTGCCCCCGTTGCGGCACACGTACGCACAATATTTCCGGTGTTCTGCGGAATTTCAGGCTCCACTAATACAACATTCAAACTCATTTTTGCATTTCTTCCTTCATTCTGAAAAATACGCCCTCTTTTACTCCTGACGCGCAAATATATGCGCACGGGCTTCCAATCATATCCATAAGTACCTTTGCAGGCGTAACTCCTGCGAGGATTATATCGGCACGCGAAATATCCATACCTTTAATATCTTTTCGTTTTTCCACAGGGGTATTATATATATTTTCGTAAATTTTTGCAACTGCACCGTAGGGAATTTTCATTCCGTCAAGCTCATCTGTCCCCACTGCACGCTTTTTATAAAGCGTTGCCATTGTGCGCGCACTGCCGCCTATTCCGTATACGGGCAGCGACTCGCACTCATCAAGCCAATCTATCGCCCCTATATATGACATAACATATTTATAAAGCTGCATCTGGCTTTTGTGTGCCATTTTTTCTGTCATCACAACTGCACCCAGCGGCAAACTTATACTGTGAACAACGCAGGAATTTTTAACAAGGGTAATTTCCGTACTGCCGCCGCCGGTGTCAAAAATCACTCCGTCCTTTATCCCTATTGTTTCTCGCACGGCAAGATAGCTGAAATACGCCTCGTCCTCACCACTTATAATCTCAAACTCAATTCCTGCAGCCTTTTTCACACGTGCAATGAAAAGCTCCTTATTCGCAGCATTTCTCAGTGCTGCGGTGGCAATTGCGGCAATCGATACACATTTATACTCCCTTGCCTTATCACAAAAGGCCTTTACCGTTTCGATAACGCGCGCCATCGGTTCTTCTTTAAGGAAGTTGTCACTACTCATCCCTTCACTCAGGCGCACTGTGCAGCGCAGCTTTTCAACTACGCGCCAGTTACCGTTTTTCTCAAGCTCATTCACGCTCATTCTGACAGAATTGGAGCCAAGGTCAATAATTGCAAAATAACAACTGCTCATAAATTCCCTCTCTTTCATAAAACAATCTTGTCAAGTTCCTCTGTAAGTGCGTATATAAATTCGCGCGTTTCTTCAACGTGCATACAGAGAGTCATTGCCTCTGTTACCTTTTTTACAAACTGCGGTGATAAATCCTCAACCTTCATCGCAGTTGCAAGCGGACACATTCCCCTGCCGCGCACATCCATAATTATTTTAAGTTTCGCGCCGCGGTGTGCATACGGCGTCAGCGGAAATATTCTGCACGAAAGCGGTCGTTTTTCCCTTTCGCACTGCCCTGTGCAGGTAAAAAGGTCAACACACTTTTTGCCGTCATATGTAAAATCAATATCATATATCCTGCCCCAGTCAGGCATATCAGCATACATCACATTCTCCTGCGGAAAAAGGTACATTCCCGTAATTTCGTCCGTTACCTCGCAGCATGCGCCATTACAAAGCCCTCCGCAATCAATCTCAAGCGGTGTCACATCGCCAAGGATATTATAAATCTTTTCGTAAAAAGCCTGTGCACTGATTTTTGCTTTCATAGTGCTGCCCCTTTCTTATACTGCATGCCGCAGGCACATATCGCAAATTCCTTCAGGAATTTATATCGCTGAGTTTAAATTTTATAAGGGATATATGGTTTAAATGCACCTTTTTTTGTTGAATACAACACATAAGGTTTAGATGCAGCCAATTTTTAAGTGAAGCTCATGTCAAATTCAGACCCAAAAAATCAACATTGCCGGTTACTGTTTATTGCTTTTGTTTGAAAAAGATAATATCCTTTTTGCAGTATATTCATCGGTAATTAATGTATCAATAATTTGAGTCCGCAGAGCACCCACTATCGCCTCTGTTTTATCTTTACCGGATGCAATAGCGATTGTTTGCTTTGCGTTTTTTAAATTATCTTTTGAAGCACACAGTGTATTTTCATATATATCTACAAATTTTCCCTCAGCATTAAAGAAATGCGTAGAAATATCTCCTATCGCAGATGTGCATTTTTCGTTATATCCGAATACCTTTCCAAACGCTTGAATTATTTCACTGTTTCCTATGCCGATTATT
Organism: Clostridia bacterium; assembly: GCA_045596985.1. Lineage (GTDB taxonomy): Bacteria > Bacillota > Clostridia > UMGS1883 > UMGS1883 > UMGS1883. The sequence goes on along the minus strand of JAZODM010000022.1, from coordinate 11,677 downwards.
GCAACATCTATATCACTCCACAAATCGTAAAGCTTTCTGTAATAAGAAGTATTTTTAAAAAGTTTACAATCATCAATAGAGTCAGGTCGGTAAGGAAACCATGCATATTTTACTTTTGCACCTATTTTATCTGCAAAACTTCTTGCCAGTTCATTTGATAAAAAATATGCCTGCTCCTGGTCTGTTGCACCAAAAAGCGGAAAAACAATATTATCCGGAGTATTTATATCACTAAATTCACAAATAAGTCTCTGAATAGTGCGTCCCCAAGAAATGGCAATTTTCTGATTTCCTTTTTCTATAATAGATTGAATATAGTTTGCTGCTTTTTTTACAGTCATCAACAGGGAGAGCGATTTATCATCGGCACTGACACCGCATATCACTGCATTTTTAATTCCAAATTTAACGCAAATCGCCTGTTCAAGTTCTGTGCAAGTGATTTCGGGATCGTGGATTTTGATTTCCACTATTTTTTCTTTCACCGCATCATTTAATAATTTAGAAACGGTCTGGCGGGATAAATTCATTATTTTTGCAATTTCGTTCTGAGTGTGTTTTTTTTCATAATATAAAATTGCCGCTTCCTGCATATGTTTTTTCTGAAATTCCATATTAATCACCTTTACTTGGTTTTTGTGATTTTATTATATCATCAATTGATTTTTAAGTCAACGTTTTAACATTTGTATTTGACAAATGTTAAAAGCGATGTTATAATTCATATATAGATTAAATGAAGGAGCGATAAATATGTTAGTTACCATGCAAGAAATGCTTGCAGATGCAAAGAAAAACCATTATGCTATTCCTGCATTCGATGTAAGCAACTATGAAATGATGAAAGCTGTTTTGGAAACTTGCGAAGAGGAAAAATCACCCGCACTTCTTATGACGCTGGGCGTAGATACACAAGGTAGAAATCTTCAGCTTCTTTCCTCTATGATAGAAGGTGCTTCCAAATATTTTAATATTCCCATTTGTCTTCATATGGACCACGCAACCGATATTGACTTCATAAAATATGGTTGCGACAACGGATACAGTTCTGTTATGTATGACGGCTCGGTACTTTCCTTTGATGAAAACGCAAAGAACACCGCCATTGTTACTGAATATGCGCACAAAAAGGGTATTACAGTTGAAGCTGAATTGGGACATGTCGGTAACGCAAGTGTTGGTAGCATCAGTGAAACAGGTGAAGACACCGACCCCGGTGAAAGTCTTACCGTCCCTGAGGAGGTAGCAAAATTTGTAGAAATTACCGATGTTGATGCCCTTGCGGTTGCTATCGGCACATCACACGGCGTATATCAAAAGACACCCGAGCTTAGAATCGATAGACTTGATGCAATAACTGCTGTATGCGACAGACCCCTTGTACTTCACGGTGGAAGTGGAACCCCCGATGACCAGATGCAAAACGCAATTCATCACGGAATTACAAAAATAAACATTTATTCCGATGTCCTTTATGCTCTTAATCAGGGACTTAAGAATTATTTAAACACTATGACAAATCCCTCAACTTGGCCTTTCCTTGTGTATGAGGATGCCATGAAGATGATGAAGGAAGTTGTGCGCGAGAAACTCAGAACATTTGGCAGTGCAGGAAGGATATAAGGTGATAATATGAAAACAAGAGCAGCCCGTCTTTACGGAGCCAACGATGCAAGATTGGAAGAATTTGAGCTTCGTCCCATAACATCAGGCGAACTTCTGATTAAGATTATTTCTGACAGTGTATGTATGTCAACACACAAGACAATTATGCAGGGCAAAAATCATATAAGAGTTCCTGATAATGTAGCAGAACATCCGATTATCCTCGGTCACGAATTTTGTGCAGAGGTCGTTGAAGTCGGCGATAAATGGAAAAATAAATTTTCTGTTGGCGATAAGGTTGTTATGCCGCCGGTTCTTTCATATCTTGGAGGATATGAGACTGTAGGATATACCTTTGAGGATATTGGTGGGGTTTCTACATACTCTATTGTTTATGAGCACATCCTTGATAACAATTTCTTAATAAAATTAAATAGCGATTCCTATTTTAATGGTTCTCTTATTGAGCCTGCATCTTGCGTTATAAGAGGATACAAAGCAAGTTTACATCTTGATGAAAACTACAACCCTGTCACCGGCATAAAGCCGGGCGGAAAGGTTGCAATTCTTGCCGGTTGCGGTCCTATGGGACTTGTTGCCATTGATATTGCCCTTCACGGAAATGTCAAGCCCTCTATGGTAGTGGTAACAGACCTTGACCGGGCAAGACTTGAGCGCGCCGCTTCTATCTTCCCTTCTGAAAAAGCAAAGGAAGATGGAATTGATCTTGTGTTTGCAGCAACATCTGACAAGGACGAGCTTATGGATATTTCCGGCGGTACAGGTTTTGATGATGTGTTTGTATACGCACCTGTTCCTGCAGTTGTTGAGCTTGGCGATTCTATTTTAGGATTTGACGGTTCTCTTAACTTCTTTGCAGGACCTCTTGATAAGAAATTCAGTGCAAACTTCAATTTTTATAATGTTCATTATGCACAGCACCACGTTACAGGAACAAGCGGAAGCACCCCCGAAGACATGAGAGATATCGTTGACCTTATCGGCGAAAATCGTCTTGATCCCTCTGTTATGATAACTCATATTGGCGGCATTGATACAGCAATTGACACAACCGTTAATCTGCCAAAAATACCGGGAGGCAAAAAGCTTATATATACACATATTGAACTCCCTCTCACAGCACTCACCGACTTTGAAAAACTTGGAGAAACTGATGATAGATTTAAGGCTCTTGACAAGCTCGTTAAAGAAAACAACGGACTGTGGTGTGCTCAAGCAGAGAAATACTTATTGCAAAACTTCTAGTACCTTATATAGCCAAAAAACCTCGGAATTTTCCGAGGTTTTTTGGTGAATTCAGATGCTTCCCACTTTGTAGTTCGCGTCAAGTCATCACCAAACTTTAAACATCGCTCAACACAATGAAACCATATCCTTACATTTTATACATTGGCAGGGAAAGACGTCTTCAGTTCCGATAAATGTTTGTCTTCTCCAACATTAACAAAGTTCCATTTCCCGCTTTCATAAGTCAATTCCGTGACAGATGCATTGGAAACCCAAGGTATATCTTTCATAGCATCAAGAGAAAGGCCCTGCAGAAGGCATTGCAGTACACGTATCGGCGTGGCATGTGTTGCAATCACCACCGTTTTTCCAATGTTATCTTCTGCGATGTCCGTCAGCGCTTCTACAACACGCACTCCCAGTTGTTTTACACTTTCCCCACCGGTACAAGTACAGTTTCCAATATCACTAAGCCAACAAGCATAATCTTCCTGATAGTTGGCAACAAGTTCATCAAACATCTTCCCCTGCCATTCTCCTGCATTGATTTCTCGCAGTTTTTCATTCGAAATCAAATCAACTTGCAACAAATCGGAAATCACTCTTCCGGTTTTGTAAGCGCGCTTCAAATCACTTGCATACACCCTGCTTACGGTATAATGTTCTGCTATGTATTCCGCTGTTTTCCTCGCCTGCTCTATCCCTTTGTGCAGCAGTTGTACATCTGTCTGTCCGGCAAAAGTACCACTTCTATTCGCTTCACTTTCGCCATGTCTCACCAAAAGTAATGTTGCCATAATATTCCTCCTGATTGTTTTTGTGATAAAACCCATTTTTCTATAATATTCGACATTCTTTATATTGCGAGGCATAAGGTTTAGATGCAAATCTTTTGGGTGACATGTTCATGTCGTGTTAGGACCAAAAAATCTCTCTAACCTGCTTTTTAATATTACTTAAAGCACTTTCTAATTATTATATCATAAACAAAACATTTAAACAATAATTACAAACAAATTTCCCAGATTGAACAATATGATTTTATAAATTAAGGGCATACCTAAGTTGCGGTATGCCCTTGAAAGTTGTGCTATTTACTTATTCGATTCAATAAATCTGTGAAGTATCGCTGCTATTTCTGCTCTTGTAGCATTATCTTTCGGATTGAGTGTGCTTTCAGTTCTGCCTTTAATAAGACCTGAACCGCAAGCCCATTGTATTGAAGGAATTGCGTACTCGGAAATGCTGTCAAAATCGTCATAAGAGAGGATATTTGTATTTTCTCCTACGCTCACATCTATTCCCTTGTACTGTGCGTAGCGATGCATAATTGCCGCAATCTGTTCACGGGTAATCTTATCATCAGGACCGAACTCTGTTTCGGAATAGCCTTTGATGATTCCATTCTGTTGTCCCCAGATAACTGCATTTGCATAATATGCCCCCATATCCACATCTGCGAAAGGAATACTGCGGTTTACAGCAGGCTCGCCCTCTGCACGATAAAGAACTGTAACCATCATTGCTCTTGTCTGAGCAGAATTGGGTTCAAAGGTTGTTTCCGTTGTTCCCTTAAAGATACCATTTTCGATTACATAGTCGGTGTCAAGGTGATACCACTTTGTAATGTCAAGATCATCAAATGCCAATGACGGGCAGTTATGTGTGTCTGTGCCGGGCTGCTCATCATCGTGCTTATCCCACTTAGCAAAGAGAGTGAAGTTCTTAGTTACCTTGCTGTCAAAGTCATACTTTTCGGTAAGCTCTTCATCTGTGTACCAACCACCAAATGTATAGCCTTCTTTTTCAGGAGCTTTCGGCTCGGTAACTTTTGCATTTTTAGTAACTGTCGCACTTGATACACTGCTTCCGCCGTCTGTATCGAATTTAACAGTGTAGCGTGTTACGGAAGAACCACCGCCTCCGCTCGGCAAATCATAACCAATTGCATAGGTGGAAAATTTCTTTGCATATACAACGATGTGATTTTCTTTTACCTCGAAATACTCGCCGTCACTATTGGCATTTTCGATACCTTCGCCAAGTTTTTCAGCAACAGAGCCGTGATAACGATAAACTGTAATGTTTCTCTTATCGCCTTTTTCAAAAGGAATAATAATTTCAATAAGACCGGAGGTTTCCTCCAACTTCGTGCTTTCTGCCCCGCTGATGCTTTGTGTTAGGTTGATTTCAATAAACTGAATATATCTGTTGCCGGACTCTTTCTTTATTTCTTTCTGCTCATTCTGTCTCTGCTGTTGTCCCTCAACGTTATTGCTACCGGTTATGTCTTCTTGGCTTTCAACGGTCATTTTCACCGTAACATCGGCATTACCATTACTAGATGATACAGACTGTGCTTCTTCATCAAGTCCACCGACAATAATCTGAGGTGTATCAGATTTGATTTCAAGCTCGGAATTAATGTCAGTTGCAACGAATACAACATCATTTACATTAGTACTTTCAGTTACTTCGATTTTAACAGTCTTTATGGTGCTGTTATCGTTTTCTACCTTTTCAGCAACGATGTTATAAAGTCCGTCCTCCGTAATGAATGAATAACTGCCGTCTGCTGCTGTTGTGGTTGTTGCAATAATGGTATTGCCTTGCTTTAATGTTACAGTAATACCGCCAAGACCGGATTCACCATCTGTCACTCTGCCGCTGATGGAGTAAACAGGCTTGTCATTCCATTTTGCATAAAGGGTAATATCTTCTGTCAATATGCTATTGAAATTCCAAAGGTTAAGGCATTCTTTATCCTTATACCATCCTGCAAACACAAAGTTTTCTTTTGTGGGTTCAGCCGGAGCAGTAATCGACTGATTATATTCGCATGTCTTGCTCTCTACCGCTGTACCTTCGTTTGAGTTAAAGGTTGCGGTAATCATAGCACCGTCTTCAATGATAACCTTTTTATCCGTACCTGCAAAATGATTAGCATCTTCTTTGTATCTTACAAGGTAGGTCCCTGCGGCAAGGTTTGCGATTTCAGTTTCAGAAATTGCAGTATATTCGCTCGCACCTTCAAGCTTGTATTCCATATCGGATGTTACACCTGTCAGCTTACCATCTGCTTTTGCCTTGATTGTTTCATTAACCGCAACGGGCGTTTCAGGAGCGCTTTGCGACGCTTTGGAAATAGTTACATTAACAGTTCCGCCCTCGTTATCATTGTAGTTATCTCCGCCGACAACCTTGTAATAAACTGTATATGAGCCTGCTGAATTGCCTTGCGGAATTGCAGTTCCCCAAGTATTTCCGTCAAGGCTGTACTGCATTTCACCGCCGGTGGTTGTTCCTGCATTTACAAGAGCCTTATCAGTTCCGTCATATACAAGACCTGTCTTTGCCGTAGGTGCGGAAATGCCCGGTGTTGCTTTGTTCACAGTAACCTTTACCAAATCGGTATCAACTGTTGTAGCTTCATCGTTGTCTTTTCTCGTAACGGTAATTTTGCAGTAGTAGTAATAATCTCCTGCTACAAGACCACTTTCAACCGCAAGGTCTTTTGATGTGCCGTCTGAAACAGCGGTTGCACCGTCTTTGGAGTTTTGAGTGTTTTTATACCACTGATATGTAACGGTATATTCATTTTCATCTGCATCTGTCGCAACGCTTAACTTTTTATCTGCACCAATGCTTCCGTAGGTTAAAGCGTTTGCACCCTCAAAGCCCTGAGGAGCAGATGTAATTCTCGGTGCTGTTGCCGGAATTTTGCTCCATTTTGCGTAAAGTGTTATGCTTTCGCCTGCACTTGCAATATCTGTTACCGATGCTTTGTCGGCATAGTCTGTACCTGTGCCGTCTGCGTTTGTATTCCAGCCTGCAAATGTGTAACCTGTTCTTGTAAAGGTGTTTTCAGAAAGTGCGGTTGCAGTACCAAAATTGATTGTCTGCTCTGCCATTGTACCACTGCCGCCGTTTGCGTCAAAGGAAACGGTATAGGTTTTAGGCTTCACCGCCAGATAAAGGCAGTCATCATCACCACGGACAACTCGATAGCTGTTTGTATTAACAGGCGCAAACTTTGCACTGTAATCCGTGTCGTTTTCCGCAACGATCTTTATCGGTGCATCTGTTGTGGGATCACTGACTGTTTTCACAGTATACGCCACGGTATTACTCAGACCACCCTCACCGATGTTGATGACCTTGCCGCTTGCAAGATAGATACCGTCGGTGTTGCTGGTGATGGCTGGCGCACCTTCAAGATACAGTGTGCCGTTGTTATAGATGCCTCTGGTCTTACCATTTATCGTACCGCCGCAGACAGTTACGGTACCAGCATCGTTGTTTACTGCACTGCCGTTGGTGGAAGTAATTTGACCGCCGCACACGGTAACCTCGCCTTTATTGTAGACGCCGTTGTTATCGGAGGTAATCGTGCCACCGTAGATATTGACGATGGAATTGCCAAAACCGCTATAAATGCCGTAGCCAAACGAGCCAGGGGCATTGATCGTTCCACCGCCTGTACAGTCGCAGATATTCAGCGTCGCACCACTTGAGACCGTGATAGCCGCTTTGTTCTCGACATTTATGCTTTGTCCGTTCAGGCAGAGGTTGACCGTGCCGCTGGAAATGGTAAGGGTAATAGTAAGGGGAATATCTTTGGTCAGATACACACTGCCGCCGGGGAAAGATGTCTTGCCGTCCCACGCTGTCCACTCGACATTCGCACACTCGCCCGCGTGGTCGCCAATGTCGGTATGCTCTTCTCCGCAAACGGGGTGTTCATGGGGAGGTGCGGATGTCCATTGCGGTTCAAGAATCAGAAAATAGTCGTAGTCAATGTCACCAATGGTTGTAACATCCTCATAGGTAACAGCATAATCGCTCGCAACTGGTTTCGGACTGATATTTTCTACTTCATGAACCCAGCCGCTATCGCCGAATTTCCAAAGCTTCCAGCCGTCAAGCACCTTTCCTGCGGGAGTTTCAAGAGCATCCATAACATCACTTTGTTTATTGAGTGCTTCACCAAGGTTTAAGTATATCGGCTTTTCCCAGTTAAATTCCGGTGTGGAATCTGCACTAAGCGGTTCGTCATTTGTTGCAACACCTGCAGTTGCATACATTGCTTCAAGAAGTGGGTTTCTTACATCATTATCCACAGAAAGCAGTGTTCCATCAGCTTCGATAAAATCATAATCCTGCGTACGTCCCGAATCAACCTCCCAAAGTTTCCAGCCGATAAGGTTATTTGTTGCACGGTCTGAAAGCGTATCTTGTTCATTGAGAGCAGAATCAAGAGCGATTTGTCGATTATTAATATCGTCTGAATCAACGGAAGTATAGCTACTAAGTATATCCGTACCGATGTAAACACCAACATCTGCATAGTACTCATACAGCGGCTCAAAAACAAAACACTTTCCGTTTGCGTAGTTGGTGATATCGTCAGCGGTGAGTGTATAGTCTGCGTCCTCTGTCCACTGTTTATTTGCAATTCTAACAAAACCGCTGCCGTAGTCACCCGAAAATTCCCAAAGGTTCCATCCTGTCAGCGTTGCGCCCTCCGAAGATGCCGCTAATGTGGATATATCTCCACCTTCGGGAACTGTTAGGCTCTCAACATCCGAAACTACAAGTAGTATATCCCCGGAGGTCAACGGCTCTGTTCCGGAATATATGTATATCCAGTTGGACGATGCTGCCATAGCCGGAGTTGCCAGCGTACTGACCAGCATTACAAGAACTAACCACCAGCAGGCAAGTCCTTTCAATCGTTTTTTCATTTTCTTACCTCCAATTTATTAAACAATATAAATTTCAAATGACGGAAGCCGTCCCTTACTGTGCGAAGGTGAGGCTCACCGGAGCGTCTGTCGCATCTTAATGGTGTCGGAACCTGCACAATTTTTTCTCTGCTTTGTGCAAACCTTGCAATCATTTCGGTCGCAAATTCCATACCGGGACAGACAAGATTAAGTTTTAATGCAGTTTCTCTGTCAAAGCCACGCATTCCTGAGTGGAAATCGCGGATGTCTGTCTTAAACCGCCACCTTGCTAATGCCGAGAGAAACGGGATACCCCATTTGTGACTGAAAGACATTGCGCCTTTTTCAATTCCACCCTTGAAGCGGTCTCCCATAACGAGCTTTGCACCTTTCCTTAGCTCCTGCACAAACAAATCGGGATGTGCAAAATCATAGCTTCCGTCACAATCGCCCATTATGATATATTTTCCTTTGGCAGCTTTGATACCACCTATTAGTGCCGAGCCGTAGCCACGCTTTTCTACGTTTGTAACTCTCGCACCGTTTTTTATTGCAATTTCTGCCGAGTTGTCCACCGAGCCGTTGTCGGCAATTAAAATTTCCGCATCGAGCTTTAATCGCTCTATGGCACTTTTGGCTTCGTTTATTGCAAACTCCAATGTTTCCGCTTCATTGAGACAGGGCATTAAAAATGTAAATTCCATCATTTCCGCCGCCCTTTCCTTTGAGGCAGCTCGATGTTCAGCCACATTGCCGAAAGCAGGGCAAACACCATCGTCGCAAGTGCTCTGTATGTAAAAAAGCAATGCAGGTATGAATGGTTATTTAATACCAGACATCTTATCAGTACAAGAAATCCAAGTCCAAGCAGCAATAATGCCGCAGCAGGTTTCTTTTGCTTGCCTCTGAACAGATACCAAACGGACAATAAAATCAGGATAGTAAATATTATTCCGAATGCTGTCCGTCCTGCATCAACTCTTATTTCACTTCCAAAGAGCATTGACAAATTTGCCGCAAGGGAAGAAAGAATTGATTTTGGCTTGTCAGCATACATTTCCACCTTATTTCCCATACGCTCCATAGCGGAAGAAAGAGCCGTTTCAAATGCATTAGCATTTGTTACCATACTTGCAACAAGCCATTTAACTATAAATGCTCCGCCGTAGGCAAAGCCCCAGCATAGTCCGCATTTTAAGAGCAGAAGCAGATTTTCCTTTAAGCTGCCAAGTCTATCTTCCTTTGCCCTCACTGCAATCACAAGAGCGAGTGGAAGCAGTATTGTTACCGTTTCGGTTGTGAGAAAATCAAAGAACGCAACTGTCGTTCCGCTTACAATGCTTAATATCGTCAGCCATTTATCGCCTCGCCGTTCCAAAACGAGAAACAACGGAATAAGCACAAAGGCAAGGATAAATGCCGGTTGATATTCCATACTCAGCCTGATGTTCCATATCTGCACCGCTGCAAGCGACAGAGCCAGTATTACCGCTAAATCCCAATGCTTTTTTCGTGCAAAGATAAAAAGCGATAGCCCGACAAGAAGCAGGAAGGCAATAAATCCGATTAGCCTCACGCCTTCAACATCGGTAAATAGATGTCCGAGCCGTATAAACATTGCCGTTCCGTGCCAATAGCGTGTGTAGTCGTTATTCGGCGCTGCTCCTTGCGTTACCGAAAGATACAGTCCTGCATTTTCGCCAAGCTCTCCGCCATCATAATAATTTGTGCGGATTGAAGATACAAGCTGATTGCCTTCGCCCATATTCCACGAAACATTCAGCCATATTGAATCCGCATAGTGGTCTGCAACGGAATTGAGCTTATCACCGCTTGTAAATTCAAAGGCGGTTCGCTCTTTATAGGCAAGCGCACTCTTTTCCATATTGTCCCGAATTGCGTCATTGGGTATCAGTGCTGACAGAAACAAAAGCAGCCACAACAGGAACAACACTACAGCAAAAACTACTGTATGCTTTGCCACACTGCGCAAAATTTTTCTTATCAAGGAACCACCCCCTAAAAAATGCCTTTTTCCCAAAAAGCAAAAACCACCTGCGGAACATCTTAAAATGCTTCGCAAGCGGGTTTATTCTCAACTTGTATTTTATTTGTGATATACGAAGAAAAGGCGGACTCTGTCATATGTATGTGTGTATGAACGATTTTGCATCCTGCAAGCATACCTGTCAAGCCCCTTCTTTAAAATTTTCTTGATTTTTTCACAAATCTCAATTCTAGAATATTTTAACATGTTTCTCGCTGAAAATCAAGATGCAAAGCATATTTTAATTAATTTTCATTTCATTCTATCCACGAGCATGTTTGTCCACCTATCAATTGCGACACATAAGGTTTAGATGCAAACCTTTTTGATGTCAAGTTCGTGTCAAGACCGGATTAAAAAAATTATTTTTTAAATTTATTTATCCATTCTAAAATCTCGTCATATTTCATATCGCCCGAAGCAACCGATAAACCAAAATCTACAACCTCTTCATTTGTGCAATTCATTTTTATGCCTTCCGCCTCTAAAAAAGTAAGCATAACATAAACACCAATTCTTTTATTTCCATCAACAAATGCATGATTAGATATTAACGAAAATCCAAGACTAGCCGCTTTTTCTTCTTTAGTCTTATAAAGTTCTTCACCACCAAAAGTAGCATAAGCATTATTAAGAGCACTTTCTAAAAGACCAACATCTCTTACACCAACACCGCCGCCCGTTTCTTGTGCTATAAGTTGGTGAAGTAAAAGCACTTTTTCCTTACTTAATTTAATCATTTTGCTAACTCCTCAAAAGCAGGTTTAAATCTATTCATAATCCTCTTTGCTGCCACATCAATTTTTTCATCATCAGAAATATCAAAATATGAATTTGAATCCACATCAATAAGCAAGAATTTCGGCTTGTTGTTTTTGAATATAACAGCCTGACCGTTGTTCTCTGCCACTTTAGCAACCTTTGAAAAATTCTGATTTGCTTCTGTCATAGTTGTGATTGTTTCAGTATTTATATTCATAACTACCTCCTATTATTTATACAATAAATATATCCTACAATTTATATTATATACAAATCGTAGGATATTGTC
>JAZODM010000021.1:0-4181 GCA_045596985.1 Clostridia bacterium | reverse complement strand
ATTATCCGATAAGCGCAAAGGTGCTGTCTCACAATGATTTGAAAGAATCATAAGAGGCAGCACCTCTTTCATTGTTTGAGTAGCAACAAAGCTGTGGAAAAAGTACCTCAAAATTCAAAAAACAGCGCACTAATTCTGAGGGGCAATTTTGCCTCTCAAAAAAGTGTGCTGTTTTCGTTTAACTGCTGTTATGCAACTTTGGGAACAATCAGGTGCGTTCCCAACCGGCCACTTTGTATTTTATGGTGCAGCTTCAGAATGTTATATGCCATGCTCACCAGATGCCATTCCACATTCACATTCTTCTTGCCACGCAGCATAAATCGTCGGAAGTTCATGTCTTCCTTGATCATGGCAAATACACCTTCTGCCTGGATAGAACGATTGATCCGCAGAAGGATCCCTTCCTCTGTGGAAATCTTTTCTTCCATCGCTTCTCGCTGAGCTGTGAAATATTTTGATACATTCAACCGCTTTACACGGTCTTCCAGAGGCGTCTTGTCTGTCTTCTTCTGCCGTATGCATTTCCCCTTAACCGGGCAGCCGTTGCAGTCTGCGCACTCATAGACAGTGACTTCCTGGATATAGCCCGTTTCCGATCTCCTGCGTTTTGTGGATACAGCAGTCAGCTGTTTACCCTGTGCGCAAGTGTATTCGTCTTTCTCTGCATCGTAAGCCATATTCTCTCTGCGGCCTATATCGCTCTGGTATTTCCGTTTCTTTTTCTGTTCGTGGTTAGCCGGTTTTACGAACAGTGACAGCTGTTCGCTCCCGTCCACATAATGGTAATTCTCCTCGCTCTCATAGCCGGAGTCCACCACAACACGTTTTACAGGATGCTTCCTACACAGCTTCTCTAAAAACGGTATCAGTGTTTTGGTATCTGTCCGGTCTGCCGAGATGTAATTGCCTATGATGTATTCGCTGACAGTTGCTACATTCACATTATATCCCGGCTTTAGCTGCCCGTTTTTCATGTGGTCTTCCTTCATGTGCATAAAGGTAGCATCCAGGTCAGTCTTGCTGTAACTGTTCCTGTCACCACAGATATGGATATCCAGATTATACCTCTTCAGCCGTTCCAGCCAGTTGTTTATGGTTTCTGTTGCCTTTTGCAATCCACTTTTGTGATGTCCTTTTCCGTACACAAATACAATTTCCAGTTCCTCTTTTTTGGCATATAGCTTCTTGCGCAGCTTCTTTAGCTGCTGCACTGTGATCTGCTTGGGCGCAACAGCGCCAACCCCTGCCTTTTCCAAAAGCAGCGGTAACTCTGTAACTATCTTGTTCCCCAGCTTCTCCTGTTCCTTGGTTACCCGGGTCTTCCAAACAAAGGTGTATCTGCCCGCATTGGCCTCGATTTTTGTTCCGTCGATAAATACCGCGGATTCCTCAAAGGAGATCTCACCGTGTGACACCAGCAGCTCTACCATTTGCTGCAGCAGATCTTCCACCGCATCTGGCAGATGTTGGCTCCGGAAACGGGCGATGGTATTATGATCCGGAGCTTTCTGACCTTCCAGCAAATACATAAAATTCACATTTTCACGGCAGGCACGCTCTATCTCCCGGGAACTGTAGATTCCACGGCAGCAGGCATACAGCACCACCTTGAAGAGCAGACGGGGTGAGTACCCAATTCTCCCAATGCGGGAGTAACTCGCTGTCAGCTTTCTGTAATCCAACTCCTCCAAAACAGCGCTTAGTAATCTCACCGGTTCGTCTGACGGGATAATTATTTCTAAATTCATGGGCAAGCAGACTTGATATTCCGTCCCGTATGCGGTATATTCTACTTGCGTAGTTTTTTGTGTCACGACTTAATTTTACGCCAACGCCCGGCTCTTGTACAGAGCCGGGCGTTGTATTTTTTAGGGCTGCCTCACTTTCTTAGTGAGACAGCCCCTTTTGCATATTCACAGGGCGGGATTCCGAAAGCCTTTTTAAATTCACGAGAAAAATAACTTTCGTTGTTATATCCCGAAAGAAAGCATACTTCGCTTACAGTATAAAACTGTGAATCAAGTAGCTCCTTTGCCCGAGTCATTTTCAGATCTCGTATGTATTTTACGGGAGAGCGCGCGAATCGTTTGATAAAGGTATTTCTAAAATGTACGGTACTTATTGCACATAATGATGAGAGATATTCAATGCTAATCTTTTCTTTATCATAATTTGCGTGAATATAGTTTATTGCCGGTTCTATAATTCTGGAGCTTGTATACGGCAGATTATACTCCGATTGCATATTATAAATTATGTTATATAACTCGGACTTGATTTTTGCGTCGTATCCGGTGGTTTTCCGTGCTTGTTGTCTTTGCGCTTGCTTAAAGCTTTCAAGATAGATATTGATATTTTTGACTTTATATGAAAAAGGCTCAAAGTGGATACCATCAGGCATTTCAAAATTTATAGCGTAACAGTCATATGCTGTTTTTTCCTTTATCGTGTAGTTTGAGCCCTTGGGGAAATATACGATCGCGTTTCCTCCAACTTTGATTTTTTTGTTGTCAAAATAAAACGTTCTTTCGCCGCCGGGGAAAATGGCAAGACCATGACTTTTTCTGTTTTTGTGTAATTTTGCGCCTGTGCCAGCTTTGACAATGTTTGCAAATGTTATTTCGCTTATTATGAAATTATGATTCATAAAATTTCTCATATCATCACCGATTTTATTATATAATTCACTTTCGAAATAGTCAATTACTTTCCTTTTGTTGATGGTAAATTATATCGTTTTGTTGTAATATATATTAGAAAGGCGGTTGTATTATGATAACTAAAACAGATAGATACCATATCGAGAGAAAATACCACGATCCCGAAAAAGAGTTTGATGCATTTCAGCGTATGGCGTATCACGGGATTGGATATATAGAAGAAAGCGGTCTTGATGATGCCGAGCTTTTAAAAGGACTTGAAGAGCTTTCGAAAAATACAGAAAATTTGCCGCATCCGATTTCGCGGGCAATGGCTATAAAATACGTTTTGGAAAACGAAAGAGTATATATCAATGAACACGACTATTTTGTGGGCTTATATTCACTTAAGCGTTTGGCAAATTCTGTTACTTTTTCAAAGTGGGAAGCAGAATCGCGTACTTTAAGGGCGCAGCAACTTGTCCAACAAGCAGGCGATTTTAATAATTCGGGTGCGGTAATGATTGGGACAGATTATGACCACGTTGTTCCCGACTGGAAATCACTTATGGAGCTAGGGTTTTCAGGTATCAGAGAAAGAGCAAGAGTATACAAAGAACAACATAAGAAAAACAATACGTTGGATGATGAAATGGCTGCCTTTTTTGAGGGGATTGAGATTCAGTACACTGCCATTATTGAATTGATTGACAGAATGTACCGCATGGCTTTAAAGCAAAGCTTTGAAAAAGCACCCCAAATAGCAAAGTGCCTTAAAACCCTTCGTGACGGAAAACCGAATAGTTTTTATGAAGCATTGCAGCTAATTTATATTTTCTTTATAATTTCAGAATCAATAGACAGCTATCAAGTGCGTTCCTTAGGAAACGGGCTGGATCAGTCTCTATATGCGTTTTATAAAAACGATCTTGATTCCGGCATATGCACTGAAGAGGACATACGAAACTATTTATCCTACTTTTTAATGCAATGGTCGGCAATAGGAAACTATTGGGGGCAGCCTTTTTATATGGGCGGCACAAATCTTGACGGCAGTACAAAATATAATGCGTTATCAGAAACGATTTTAGATGTATATGATAAGCTTGACATTTATAACCCGAAAATTCAGTTAAAAATTAATACGAATACACCCGATTTTATTCTTAACAAAGCTTTTGATATGGTGCGCCGTAAAAATGCAAGCCTCGTTTTTTGCTGTGAACCTGCAATGATAAAAGCAGTTATGGGGTATGGTGCAACATACGAGGAAGCGCTGAATTATGATATCCGCGGTTGCTATGAAACAGGCGTCCGAGCAAACGAGGTTTCTTCCACTTCCGGTTATGTGAATGCAGCAAAAGCGGTTGAATTTGTGTTTACCAATGGTTTTGATATTGCCACGAATAAGCAAGTAGGCATTAAAACGGGCGAGATCGCCAAAATAAAGACCTTTGAAGATTTTTATTTTGCTTTCGTAAAACAATGGGAATATCTTATTGAGCAAAGTATGAAGATCACAAACGATGCCGAACGGTT
>JAZODM010000020.1:0-4611 GCA_045596985.1 Clostridia bacterium | reverse complement strand
GTAGCTCAGTTGGATAGAGTGTCAGACTCCGACTCTGAAGGTCGTGCGTTCGAATCGCATCAGGCGTACCAAAACAAAAAAATCCTGTCGAAAGATAGGATTTTTTGTTTTGTATTATTCATTTTTCATTATTCAATATTCATCATTCATTAAATTTGGCAGGATTTTTAATGAATAATGAATGATGAAGTCGCTTCGCTGATGAATAATTAATAATTGAAATTTAAAATTTGATGATACAATGTTGTTGGTGATGAAAGTGTAAGAAAAATATATCATTAAAGATCCTTATATTATTCCAAAACCCCGTTCTGAACTGTTCCCACAGTGAAAAATAAATCTCCGTGTACCTCGGATGCAATTGTTCCTGCGGCAAACTCTATTGTAAGCACATTCTTATCATTTAATGAAAAGCTTTCATTTCCCGTAATTTCTGAAAAATTGATTTTTTCAGGAAAATCCATTACTGCAATCTGCGCATTTATTCTTTCTGAAATTGCGCTTATATAATCGTAGCCGTCATTAAACAGGTCTCCGAGTACAGGCGGCGCAATACTGCGAATTATTGGAGAAGGCGCGCTTTCCTCCTGCGCCACATCAGGGGTAATTGCATCCTCCTGCGCCAGTGCTGCATCGGCTGCAATTTCTGCCGTCTCCGCAACGGGGGCAGCGGTATCAGCCTTTTCCACAGGTGTATTTTGCGCTACTTCATTTTTTTGGCGCGGCGCTTTTGATGATGGTATATTTTCCGTTTTCACGCGTTCCTCCGTCTTTGGGGGAGCTTCTTCCCTTTTAACCTCTTCCTCTTTTTCTGTGACGGTATTTTTAACTTCGGGCGTATTTTCAGTGCGGCTCGGAACATCAGTGTTATAATAGGAAATTACAGTCACAGCGCATATAAATACCGCCGCGCAGGATGAGCACGCCTTTACAAATTTAAGAACTTTTGCCTTTTGCTGCGCCTTTTTCCGCAGTGCAAATATCAATGAATCATTAAGGTGTTGCGGAACACTGTCAGCGCTTAATGCTTCTTTTATTAAATTGTCAAACTCTTTGTCTGTCATCAGAGTTCTCCTTTCGCAAGTTTTTCTTTTACGATTTTGCGCGCTGAATGAAGGCGGCTTTTCACCGTTCCCTCGGGACAGTTAAGCGTGCGCGCAATATCGCCTATCTGCATATCATATATATAGTGAAGCAGCATACACGTGCGCAGCTTTTCATCAAGCGATGAAATTGCTTTTTTCACATCGCTTACAAGCTCCGTGCGGACAACGTCCTCCTCAAGGGGGGTGGTTTGTGCCGTGTGATAGCTGTCCTCGAGTGTGACGGTAGGTGCAATGGCTTGTCTGCGTAATGCCTTACGCGTCTTGCTTTTCCACAGGGAAACTGCAACTGTGCACAGATAGGCAGAGGGGTTATTGTTTTCATCTATTGAAGAGATTTTTTCCATTGCTTTAATAAAAGTATCCTGGTACAAATCTTCAGCGTCGTATGTAGTGCCGCATAGCCTTAGGCAAAAGTTATAAAGCTTTTTGCCATGCAGGTCTATAAGTCGGCTTATATCGGCCTGTTTCAAATTTCTAACCCCTTTCATAATGTTATACGTTGCAAAACTGCAAAAGGTTCACGAAAAAATTATAACACATATTGCAAAAAAAGAAAAGCGATGTTATTATAAATACATAATTATTTTAAAAAAGGAATGTATTTTTTTGAAAAAAGGAATTATATCAAAAGGCTGGGCGCATCTTGTAACTATTACAAGACACCGCCATGCCGTAATACGCCACTGCGCAAAGGCAGGCATACTGTGGCAGGGATTAAGGCACGACCTGTCCAAATATTCCCCAACAGAATTCTGGCAGGGAATGAAAAATTTTGCGGGGTATCGCAGTCCTAACGAGGTCGAACGCGAGGAAAAGGGATATAGCAGCGCATGGCTCCACCACAAGGGCAGAAACAAGCATCATTTTGAATACTGGACAGATTACAATCCGCAGGAAAGGCGTATCCTTCCCGTAAAAATGCCGATGCGCTACGTTGCGGAAATGTTTTGTGACCGCGTTGCCGCCAGTAAAATTTATCAGGGGCAAAACTATACCGATAATCACCCGTATGAGTATTTTATGCGTGGAAAGCAAAACAGGGTAATTCACCCGGAAACCTCGGACTTGCTTGAAGGATGGCTCCTGATGCTAAAAGAAAGCGGCGAAGAGAGAACCCTTCGCCACATAAAAGACACTATTAAAAACATATAGCCGCGCAAAGAAGAAGTATTCCTCCGGGGAGCCCCATTGCGCCGGCAATCAGCGCCGAAATAAGGTTTATCCCCACCGCACTGAGCCCCATCATAGGCGCAAGCATATTATATAAATAAAGAAAGGCAAAGCCGCCGATGATTCTGCAAAGAACATCTGCGGCGTTTTTTATGTTCAGAAAAAACAGTATACAAAGAACTGCGCCCAGTATAATCAGAAGTATGCTCATACAATCACCCCATAGTATTATTATGTGGCAGAAGTCTTTTTAATTCTTCATCGGGATAAAAAGGATGTGTTTTCCCCTCATACGTGACGGCGTTTTCGGCAAAGGTAGCTTTTGAAAGCTCATACTGTGCAGTAACCTTTTCAATAAAGCCGTAGCGTGTCAGAACGACCAGGGTATCTTCATATAATATATATGTTGCAATGAATGTTCCCTGCTTCATAATTTTGTTGATATAAAGTGCACCGAGCACGATTGCGCCAATCTCAAAAAACCACGAAAACGGAAGATATTTTGATACGGCAAAAACAATAAAGCAAAAAATAACCGCCTTCAAAAGTGCTTTTATTGTCTGTTTTTCATCTTTTGCCACAACCGCTTTGCCACGGTATAATTCCTTTTTATTATTCATAGTAATTCTCCTTTTATCATAAAACCCAATCTACAATCACTGCCCTGAGTTTATCTCCCTCGGTTTCCAAAATTGCAAAGGAAGGCTTGCCGCCTCGTGGTTGTGATACACTGCCCGGATTAAGAATAAGAAAGCCGTCATCACTCTTTTTAAGGCAGCTTTGGTGTGTGTGCCCGTAGAGTGCCGCCACGCACCCCTTTTGCCGAGCAATAGCCTCAAGACGGTCTGTTCCCGTTCTGACACCCAAGGTATGCCCGTGACATATAAAAAGCTTGTGAGAGTCAAATTCTATAACTCTTTCATAATCGCCCGTGCGCAGAAAATCGTTATTACCCAAAACCGAGACAACCCTTATCGGATAGTAAAGGGATTCAAGATAATCTGTGTCGCGCGCGATATCGCCTAAGTGTATTATTAAATCAAGCTTGCCTGATGCGGCGATTGCCGCCTCACAGACAGATACATTATTGTGACTGTCGGAAATTACGATTGCTCTCATATTATCACCATAGCATATTTTAGCGGAAAGAACACAATCTGTCAAGACGGCATATATTGGATTTAGAAAGGATGGGGATATATATGCAGGATATTATTGAAAAGCTTAAATCTATGGATAAGGCACAGCTTGACGATGCGGTGAAAAAGGCGAAGGAATTTGTGGCAACGCCCGAGGGGCAGGAATTTGCACAAAAAATAAAAAACGGAGAGGGTCTTTCTGAAATGGGGATAGGGACACAGCAGCAGAATAATATAAAGAAAGAACTGAGCAAAAATCCAAGCATAGCAAAGATGATTTTCGATATTTTAAACGGAAAAGGGTGAGGGTATGGACCTTGAACAGGAAATTTCAAAGGCACTTTCAGATCCGGATATGATGAATAAGGTTTCAGGAGTGCTTTCTTCCCTTGGCAAAAACAGTGAACCGGGCGGAGAGGGTGATAACGCGCCGCAAAGTCAGGAAAAGGGCATAGCAAATGTGCTTGGAAGCCTTGGCAACGCAATCACAGACGACAGAACACGCCTTTTAATGGCGATAAAACCATTTTTAAGTGAAAAGCGCGCACCGTATATGGACAGTGCCGTTACTATACTTAAGCTTGCTTCAATGGGTAAGCTTGGCAAAGACCTTAAATTTTTTTAAAGGAGGGAAAGGTATGCGTGTAACACAGATGAATGCTTTTCCCGAAAAGGAAAGTACCCCTTATCGCGCACAATATCACAGTATGAAGCGGCGCCCCCCTGCTAATCCCGTTAATGATACGGCAAAAAAACTACGTAGAATTTTTTCGGATTTTCAGACGGATGACTATATCTTAGCAGGAATTATTATTGTGCTGATATTAGAGGGGTGCGATGATTATATACTGCTTGCAGCGCTTGGATATCTTTTTATAATGGGACTTGAATGGGGATGAGGACATCATCCCCAAAATTTTTTCAAAAAACGACAAAAAGGTGTTGACAAGGGGTATAAAGGTGTGGTAATATAACACACGTTGTCGCGAAAAACAGCCGACACCAAAAAAACTTAAAAAAGTTTAAAAAAAGTGTTGACAAAGCGTGCGGGTAGATGTATAATAAACAAGCTCGCTAAAAAAAGCGGCGCACATTGAACCTTGAAAATTAAATAGCGTAAGGGCTCAAAGAATATAATGTTCTTTTGAGAAAACTTTAGGCGAATACAAGCCAGACAGTACAGTAATGAACGTACA
>JAZODM010000019.1:0-54303 GCA_045596985.1 Clostridia bacterium | reverse complement strand
ATTTTTGACTGTTTAAAAAGAGTTTAAAAAAATTAAAATTTTTTTTTATAAAATGTTAATTAACAGGAAGCTGTTAATTAGCTGCGCCCTTTATGTCATTTATAAGTCCTTCTATATTAATTTTAACGCTTAAATCATTTTCCATAAGCTTTGTAATCTGCTTTATGGCATAAATTGCAGTTGCGTGGTCTTTTCCAAAAATATCACCTATTTTAGGGAAAGAATAATTTGTAATTTCCCTTATAATATAGATGGAAACCTGACGTGCAAAGGCAATCTCCTTATTTCTTTTTTCAGAATAAATATCCTCTTTCTTAACATTATAAAATTTAGCACAGCTCTCTATAATATAGTCGGGGGTTATTTTCTTTTCACTGCTTTCACCGTAATCCTTAAGAGCCTCCATCGCAACATCAATGGTTATTTCTTTATTTATAAGTCCGCGGTAAGCAACAACTCTGTTAAATACACCTTCAAGCTCACGAATGTTTGACTTTATCTTTTGTGCTATAAACTCTATTATTTCGTCGCTTATAATTATATTTTCATTCTGTGCCTTTTTACGTAAAATAGCAATTCTCGTCTCGTAATCAGGCGGCTGAATATCACAGATAAGTCCCCATCCAAATCTTGAACGAAGCCTTTCTTCAAGTGTTCTTATTTCATTAGGCGGTCTGTCGCTTGTAAGTACTATCTGTTTATTAGCCTCGTGAAGGGTGTTAAAGGTGTGGAAAAACTCCTCCTCGGTTGTTGTTTTTCCTGCAATGAACTGAATATCGTCAACAAGCAGTACATCAATATTTCTGTATTTATCACGAAACTCCTGATTTTTATTATCTTTAATTGAATTTATAAGCTCATTAGTAAAGGTTTCTGCACTTAAAAATTCAATCTTTGCGTCGGGGTCATTAGCCTTTATGTAATTACCTATAGCGTGCATAAGATGCGTTTTTCCAAGACCCACTCCACCGTGGAGAAAAAGAGGGTTATATGCATATGCAGGTGATTCTGCAACGGCAAGTGACGCACTTTGTGCAAAACGATTTGAATTACCTACTACAAAATTATCAAAAGTATATTTCTGATAAGTATTGTGGTAATCTGCCTTTTTAGTTTGTGAGGAAAAATTATCGCCTATCACAAATTCAATATCGTAGATTTTACCCGTTATCTGCGCAACTGTGTTTTTAATAAGGTCACAATAGCGCATCTCTACCATATTTTTGATAATTGACGTACTTACAGAAAGAGTAAGTGTAGTATCATTCATATTAAGCGGCTTAATATCCTTTATCCACGTATTAAACCCTACAGGAGTAACCTCCTCCTCTAAAAGAATGAGACATTCTGTCCACATTTTGATTAAATCAGATACCATAATAAACAGTCCTTTATAAATAATAAAAGAATGAAAGTTTTAAACAGGCTTGTTAATAAAAACTGTTAAAAAGTAGCCAAATTAAGGCATATTCGCAAAAAATCTGTTAATAACTCAAAAATAAGCAATAAAACTGTTAAAAACTTAAAAATAAACATTCAATTTATTATACCAAATAATAGATCAAAATTCAACTTAAAATTAAAAAAAATAAAATAATTGTTGACAAAAAAGACAAGTTTATGTATACTATGTTGGTATCGTTATGATATGATTGAGAAGAATAGCCCCTTAAAGGCTTTTTATAAAATGAGGAGGTGCACAAAAATGCTCAGAACTTATCAGCCAAATGTAAGAAAAAGAAAAAAGGATCACGGCTTTAGAAAAAGAATGAGTACCGCTAACGGAAGAAAGGTTCTCAGAAGACGCCGTCAGAGAGGCAGACGTGTTCTTTCTGCCTGAGCAGAAAGAACACACTCTGTGTGTAAAAAAATGAAAACAGTATCCATTAAAGAAAACAGTGATTTTAAAAGGCTTTATTACAGAGGAAGCTCCCAGGTTAAAAAAAGACTGGTTATATATTACAGAAAAAACAGATTTTCCTATAATAGACTGGGAATAACCGTTTCACCGAAAGTGGGAAACGCAGTTAAAAGAAACAGAATCAGAAGGCTTTTAAAAGAAAACTACCGACTTTTAGAGGGTATATCCAACGGATATGATATTGTAATTGTAGCAAGGAAAAGTGCTGCATTTGCAAATTATGAAGAGATTGGAAAAGATTTGAAGGGTGCGCTTTATGACAGCGGGCTTCTTAAAAGGGATGAGCTTGATTAAGAAAATTATTATATGTGTAGTTAAGCTTTACAGAAAATATATATCTCCGCTTAAAAAACCTTGCTGCCGCTTTACGCCGACATGCTCACAATATGCCATTGAGGCTGTTGAGAAGTACGGTGTTTTAAAGGGGCTTTATTTGTCTGTAAGGAGAATTTTAAGGTGTAATCCCTTTTGTAAAGGTGGATATGACCCCGTTCCGTAAAAAAGGAGAAAGAAAATGTATATTTTAGCAGAGCCCCTTGCCTTTTTGACAAGGTTTATTTACAACATAATAGAAAATTACGGAATTACTCTTATAATAGTTACTATTCTTATAAGAATTCTTACAATTCCGCTTACTGTAATGTCTCAGAAAAGTACGTCTAAAACTCAGCTTATTCAGCCGGAGCTTCAAAAGCTGCAGCAAAAATATAAAAATGATAAAGAAAAGCTTAGCATAGAAATGCAAAAGCTTTACAGAAAGCACGATGTAAATCCTATGGGCGGATGTCTTCCCCTTATAGTGCAGATGTTTGTACTTTTCGGATTTATACGTGTTGTATATGACCCGCTCAGATATATTCTTCAGCTCAGTGTTGACCAGATTGATAAAATTAAAGAGGCGGTTGGTGCTACCGTAACAACGTATCAGGTAACGCTTTGCGGGATGGAGGGCGTGAGTGAGCAGATAATAGCCCTTGGTAAAAAACCCATTAACTTTGATTTCTGGGGAATAGATCTTACACGTATGGTAAAGGGAAATGAGACTGATTTACTTGTTTGGATATTCCCTGTTTTAGCAGTTTTATCGACGATATGGTCTGCACAGATTTCAAAAAAGCAGATGCAATCAAGCAGTAACGGCGCAAATGAGCAGGCGCAGTCAATGTCAAATTCAATGATGACCATTATGCCTATAATGACGGCATTTTTCACGTATACAATGCCGGTAGGAATGTCACTTTACTGGTTTGTTTCAACTGTGGCACAGATAATTCAGCAAGCTGTAATAACAAATGTAATAAATAAAAAAATGGAAGAAGATATGCCTTCTGAAAGGAAAGATAATTATGATAATAATAGAAAAAAGCGGAAAAACCATTGATGAAGCTGTTGAAGCTGCACTCAGAGAGCTTGGCGCATCAAGGGACGATGTTGAGATAGAAGTAATAAACGAAGGAAAAAGAGGTATACTGGGACTTGGCGCTGAGGAAGCAAGGGTAAAGGTTTCTATGGAGGAAAATCCCCTTAAAAAGGCAGAAAATTATGTGTCTGATATAATTAAGAGCTTTGGAATAGAAGCAGCTTTGAAATCTTCCTATGAGGATGAAACAGTAAACATAGAAATTGTAGGCGACAGCGAAGAGGTTGGAAAGGTAATAGGAAGAAGGGGAGATACGCTTGACGCGCTTCAATACCTTACATCACTTGTTGTAAACAAGGGTGAGGAAAATTATATAAGAGTTACTATTGATACTGAAAATTACAGAGGTAAAAGGGAAGAAACTCTTAAAAAACTTGCAAAAAGGATGGCAGGCATTGTTTCAAGAAGCAGAAAGAGCGTAACACTCGAGCCGATGAACCCCAATGAAAGAAGAATAATACATTCTACTCTTCAGGAATATAAAAATATAACAACATATTCCACGGGTAAGGATCCCAATCGCTGCATAGTAATAACAACAAAGAAAAAAGAATACGGCAGTGATTATGTGTCAAAGTATCGTTATAACCGTAAGGAAAACGAGCTTAAAACAGAGTAAATAAATAAAGAGAGAAAGAGGTGAAAGGTCTTTCTTGTAAGAAAACTATTCTTATGAGAAAAATTCTTTTGCCTCTTTTTTTTAGAGGTGATATAAATGTTTGAAAATGATACGGTTTGTGCCCTCTCTACCCCACGTGGTAAGGGTGGAATTGCCGTTATAAGGGTGAGTGGTGAAAACGCACTTTCTATAACGGAAAAAGTAATAAAATCAAATAAAAAAATAACAGAGGCTGACGGATATACCATAGTCTATGGAAAGGCAGTTTTTGAAGAAAAGGAAATTGACGAATGTCTTGTATCGGTTTTTAGGAAACCTAATTCCTTTACCGGTGAAAATGTGTGCGAAATAAGCTGCCACGGCTCCCCCCTGAGTGTGGAAAGAATAATAGATGCACTCCTTGAAAACGGAGCATCTATGGCAAAAAAAGGTGAATTTACAAAAAGGGCATTTTTAAACGGAAAAATGAGCCTTACCCAGGCAGAGGCGGTAAATGATATAATAGAGGCAAAGACGGATAAAGCGTTATTTGCGGCAGTAAACAGATTAGAGGGTGCGATAACAAAGCCGATTATAAAGATAAGGCAGCTTCTTCTTGATTTACTGGCGGCAATACAGGTTTCAAGTGATTTTCCCGAAGAGGACATTGATACGTTTGCAGGCGGAGAGCTAAAGGAAAAGCTTGAAAATATAAAAGATGAGTTAGAATCTCTTAAAAAAACGGCAAGACGCGGTGAGGCACTTAATAACGGAATAACGTGTGCAATCTGCGGAATACCAAATACGGGTAAAAGCTCACTTTTAAATGCGCTTGTCGAAAAAAAGAAGGCAATAGTGACAGATATAGCAGGAACAACCCGTGATGTAGTAGAGGAATATACGGATATAGACGGAATTCCTGTAAAATTCGGTGATACTGCGGGAATACGCGAAAGCGAAGATGTGGTAGAGAGTATAGGCGTTGAAAAATCGTTTGATTATATAGAAAGCGCAGACATATGTATCTTTGTAACGGAAAGCGGACGCAGTCTTACAAAAGAAGAGGAGGAAATCCTCAAAAAAATAAAGGAGAAGGAATATATTCTCGTTGCAAATAAGGTTGATTTAAAAGATAATATAAAAGAAGAATATATAGAAATAAGTGCAAAAAATAACGAGGGAATAGATAAAATAAAAAAAGCTGTTTCAGATATTGTGGGAAACACCCCATCAAGTGCATTTATAGCAAACGAAAGGCAGTATGAAGCTGTGCTGCGCGCATCTGAAAGCATTAAAAAAGCAATCGCTACACTTGAAGAGGGATTTTTCAGTGACCTTGCAGCCATAGACATCGGTCAGGCGGTAGCTTTTTTGGGAGAGGCTGAGGGTATAAGTATTAATCAGGAAACCGTAGACAGGATATTTGAAAAATTCTGCCTCGGTAAGTGAAAAAGAAGTTTTGCAAGCAAAACATTCTCTTTCGAGATAAGGGCTTACGCTCGCGCACCGCTCACCGCGGTAGCCCTTGTAAGGAGTTAAAATCGAGGTACACGCCCCCGATTTTAACGAATTTTATGTAAAGGGGTATCCCCTTAACAAACCCCCTTTTATAGCTTTAGTTATTAAGTATGGAGGAAATTATGGATAACACATTTAATTACGATATAGCCGTTATAGGTGCAGGTCACGCAGGATGTGAGGCGGCACTCGCATCAGCAAGGCTTGGAATGAGGACAATTCTCCTTACAATAAACCTTGATTCCATTGCAAATATGCCGTGTAATCCAAGCATAGGCGGAACGGCGAAGGGTCACCTTGTGAGGGAGATAGATGCACTTGGCGGTGAAATGGGAAAGGTGGCAGACCTCACAAAACTTCAGACAAGGATGCTCAACCTCAGGAAAGGGCCTGCGGTACATTCATTGCGCGCGCAGGCAGACAGACGCGCATATCAGATTGAAATGAAAAAGCGCCTTGAAGAGCAAAAAAATCTTTATATAAGGCAGGCCGAGGTAAAAGAAATTCAAAAAGATAACGATATATTTACCCTTACCATACATACGGGTACAAAATTTTATTCTAAATGCGTCATAATTTCAACGGGGACGTATCTTGAAAGCAAAATAATAATAGGCGAAACTGCCTACAGCGGCGGCCCTGACGGACTTTTCCCGTCAAACGGACTTAGTGAAAGTCTGCAGAAATTAGGTGTTGAAATGATGCGCTTTAAAACGGGAACGCCTACAAGAATTCACGCAAGAAGTGTTGATTTTTCTGTTCTTGAAAAGCAGGAGGGCGACGAGGAAATTGTTCCGTTTTCCTTTGAAACAACAAAGGAGGAGGAAAATAAGGTTTGCTGTTATCTTACGTACACAAATACGAAAACACACGAGATAATAAGAGAAAATCTTCACAGAAGTCCTCTTTTTAACGGTCTTATCGACGGAATAGGGCCGAGATACTGCCCCTCTATAGAGGATAAGGTTGTACGCTTTGCAGACAGAGAGCGTCATCAGATATTTATAGAGCCTATGGGCCTTTCTACACAGGAAATGTACCTTCAGGGAATGAGTACGAGCCTTCCTGAGGATGTTCAGCTTTCCATGCTAAAAACGATGAAAGGCCTTGAAAATGTTGAAATAATGCGCAGTGCATATGCAATAGAATATGACTGCTGCGACCCGTTGCAGCTAAAGCCGTCACTTGAAATGCGCGAAATACCCGGTCTTTTCGGAGCAGGGCAGTTCAACGGAACGAGCGGATATGAAGAGGCTGCGGCGCAGGGACTTATGGCAGGGA
The DNA here is from genome assembly GCA_045596985.1 of Clostridia bacterium. Lineage (GTDB taxonomy): Bacteria > Bacillota > Clostridia > UMGS1883 > UMGS1883 > UMGS1883. Next base: position 47,565 of record JAZODM010000019.1, on the reverse strand, counting down.
TAAACGCGGCAAGAAAGCTAAAGGGTCTTGACAGCGTTGTTTTTGACAGGAGTGAGGCATATATAGGGGTCTTGATAGACGACCTTGTTACAAAAGGAACGAATGAGCCTTACAGAATGCTTACCTCAAGGGCAGAATACAGACTTTTGTTGCGCCAGGACAATGCAGATTTGCGCCTTACTCCCAAAGGATATGAAATAGGCCTTATTTCAGAGGAAAGATACAAAAAATTCCTTGAGAAAAAAGAAAATATAGAAAAAGAGATAGAACGAATTAATTCTGTAAACATCGCGCCGACAAAAGAAATTAACGAATATCTGGAAAAAAATGGAAGTCAACTCCTTACAACCGGTATTAAGCTTGCAGAGCTTATTAGAAGACCGGAGCTTTGTTATGAAGAGCTTGCTCCTTTTGACAAAGAAAGGCCTGAGCTTGAAAAAACACACTGGCAGCAGGCTGAAATTGCAGTAAAATACGAAGGATATATTAAAAGGCAGTTTGAACAGGTAGAGCGTTTTTCAAAAAATGAAAAGAAAATGATACCTCAGGATATTGATTATTCAAAGGTTTACGGCCTTAGGACAGAGGCACGCCAGAAACTTGAAAAAATGCGCCCCGAAAATATAGGAAGGGCAAGCAGAATAAGCGGTGTAAGCCCTGCGGACATAGGTGTCCTTCTTATTTACCTTGCAACAAAGAATGATGAGAAAAGGTGATAAAAATGGATTTAATAAAAGAAGCTGCTAAATTTGATATAGAAATCACTCCAAAAATGCAAAATAATCTTGAAAAATATGCGCAAATAATGCTTGAGTATAATGAGGTTATGAATCTTACTGCAATTACAGAGCCTGATGAAATAAGAGAAAAGCATTTTCTTGATTCCCTTACGCTTATAACAAGTAAAAAGCTTCAGGAAGGCTGCAGCCTGATTGATATAGGCGCAGGTGCTGGGTTTCCGTCGCTTCCCGTCAAGATAGTAAGAGAGGACATAAACCTCACAATGCTTGATTCGCTTAATAAACGTATTGGCTTTTTAAACGAGGTAATTAACAACTTGGGTATAGAAAAAGCAAGAGCAATCCATTTTCGTGCAGAAGACGGCGGAAAGGATAAAGCTCTGCGTGAAAAATTTGATGTGGCGACGGCGCGCGCCGTTGCAGACCTTGCAGTTCTTGCTGAATATGCGCTGCCGTTTGTAAGAGTTGGCGGATATTTTGTTGCATTAAAGGGAAATGCACCCGAAGAAGAAATAAATAACGCAAAACGCGCCATAAAGGAAATGGGCGGACAGATAGAAGAGGTTAAGGAAGTATTTTTGCCGTCGGGAATTAACCACTGCCTTGTAATAATCAAGAAAATTTCAAATACACCTTCAAAATACCCCAGAAAGGCAGGCAAGCCGAGTAAAGAGCCGATTGTTTAAAATTGTCAAAATAGGAAAAATAGAGCGTTTTTAAAAGAAAAATGGCGGGAATAAGGCGAAAACTTTATCTTTAATATGTCTTGTTTGTATGTTAAAATAGTATCATAGAAAGGACTGTTTACTATGATACGCACCACACAGAAGATTAAAATGATAAAGACTGCTGATATTTCCCCAAACCCCTATCAGATAAGAAGAAATTTTGATAGGAAAAAGCTGGAGGAGCTTTCCCTCTCCATAAAGGAAAACGGAATGCTCTCCCCTGTTATTGTGCGGGGGGCTTTTGGCGGGTTTGAGCTTGTATGCGGACAGAGGCGACTAAGGGCAGCAATAATGGCAGGTATAAAGGAAGTCCCCGCTATTATTGTGAAGGCAGGGGATGCGCAGTGCGCCCAGCTTACACTTATAGAAAATCTACAGCGTGAAAACCTCTCTTTTTGCGAGGAGGCGGAGGGGTACTATAATTTGATGGCATATCATAGGATAAAGAGGGAGAAGCTTCTCGGAGTTCTTTGTCTTGAATGGTTAAGAATTAATGATAAAGTGCGTCTTCTGGGACTAAGCGAAAAGGTCAGGTATAAAATTGAGGAAAAAGGGTATAATGAAAAGTTTGCAAAGGAACTTTTAAAGCTGCGCGATGAGGAAAAGCAGCTTGAAATCATAGAAAAAGCGGAAAAAGAGGATTGGTCTTTTACCAGCTTTTCAAAAGCAATAAAAGAAGAAGTAAAGGAAATGGCGCAAAAGCGCATATGGGAATCTAAATCCTTTAAAGATAAAAGCACAAAGGAAAAAATGCCCGTATACATAAATACCATAAAAAAAACGGTGGAGCTGCTTAAGAGAAACGGGGCAAGGGTAGAGCTTTTTCAGCAGGAAAACGAAGAATATGGCGAATTTTCTTTAAAAATATATAAAAGGTAGTCGCATTTTTAAAAAAATGCGGCTTTTTTTGCAAAAAAAGATAAAAAAATGTTTCACGTGAAACATTTATGTGCTATAATGTATGCTATAATGAAAAAAAGGGGGAATTTTGTTGAGCAGGATAATTGCAATTGCAAACCAGAAGGGCGGCGTGGGGAAAACGACAACAACGGTAAATCTTGCAGCCTGCCTTGCAAAACTCGGAAAAAAAGTATTGCTGATTGACATAGATCCGCAGGGTAATTCCACAAGCGGACTCGGCGTTGATAAAAGGCGTTGTGAGAAAACCATTTATGATTGCCTTATTAACGAGGAAAAGATGGGAAATGTTGCAGTGCAGACGCAGTACGAAAATCTGAGCCTTTGCCCCTCGAACTTAGACCTTTCCGGCGCGGAGATAGAGCTTATAAGCGTAATGGGAAGGGAAAGCAGACTAAAGGAAAGTCTTGAATCCGTAAAAGAAGAATACGATTTTATTTTAATAGATACTCCGCCCTCGCTCGGACTTATCACAATAAACACCCTTACGGCGGCAGACAGTGTTCTTATACCTATACAGTGCGAATTTTACGCGCTTGAGGGTGTAAGTCAGCTTACAGAAACGATTAAAAGAATAAAAAAAGCATTAAACCCAACACTTTTTATACAGGGAATAGTTATGACTATGTACGATGCGCGGACAAATCTCGCAGTGCAGGTTGTTGACGAGGTGAAAAGGTTTTTTCCGGGAAAGGTATATTCAACAATTATCCCCCGAAATGTAAGGATAAGCGAAGCCCCCGGTTTTGGAAGACCGGTTATATATTACGATGGCTCCTGCGCAGGTGCACAAAGCTATATGGAGCTTGCGACAGAACTTATTACTTCAATAGATTCTGAAAAAGAACAGGAGGATTAAGATGAAGAGAGTTTTGGGACAGGGACTTGACGCTCTTTTCTCCAAAAGCGGCTTGCCTGAAGAAGATGTTACGGAAAAAGAGCAGGGCGAGGTAAGAATGATAAGGACAAGCCTTATCGAGCCAAGACGCGACCAGCCCAGAAAGAATTTTGACCGCGAACAGTTGCAGGCATTGGCAAATTCTATTTCGGAGCACGGCGTAATACAACCTATAATAGTTACAGAGGGAGAAAACGGCTATTACAGTATAATAGCGGGAGAAAGAAGATGGCGGGCGTCAAAGCTTGCAAACCTTTCGGAAATTCCTGCAATTGTAAGAACGTATGACGAAATGCAGATTGCAGAGGTTGCACTTATTGAAAATCTGCAGAGGGAAGACCTCAACCCTATAGAAGAGGCGCTTGGTTACAAGACCCTTATGGACAAATTTTCGATGACGCAGGATAAAGTCAGCGAAAGAGTGGGCAAAAGCCGAAGTAATGTTGCAAATATGCTAAGGCTTCTTTCCCTAGAAGACGAAATAAAGGAAATGCTTGCACAAAACACCCTTACAATGGGGCATGCAAGGGCGCTCCTATCCCTTCCGGAGGGGAAGAGCCGCATTGAAGCAGCAAGGAAAATAGTTGCAGAGGGACTTAATGTAAGGCAGGCAGAGGCTCTTAAGGATGAAAAAGCTGCACCTAAAAAATCGCCGCACAGCTCTAAAGTAAGCGCATACGGTGACGTTGAAAGAAATCTTTCACAGAAATTCGGTACAAAGGTAAGGATAAAAGGCGTAAAAAAAGGAAAAATTGAGCTTGAGTTTTACAGCGTGGCAGACCTTACCAGAATAGTTGATTTGCTTGATTAAAATTGATTATAATAATTGCTTATAAATACGAAAGGAAGTTTTAAAATGTTAGACCTTAAACTTATCAGAGGAGAAACGGAAAGGGTAAAAAAGGCTCTGGGAAGAAGAAAAGAAGTTGTTGATATCGATGCAATAATCGAAATTGACGATAAAAGACGCGCTCTTTTAGTTGAGGCGGAGGCACTTAAAGCAAAGCAGAACGAGGTTACAAAGCAGATTCCCGTAATGAAGAAAGAGGGAAAGGATACTACCGAGGTTTTTGCCCAGATGAAAGAAATTTCAGAAAAAATCAAGGAGCTTGATGCAAAAACAAGAGAGGTTGAGGATGAACTTAACCGTATGATGCTGACAATCCCCAATATTCCCAGTGATGACGTTCCCGACGGAGATACTGACGAGGATAATATAGAAATCAGAAAATTCGGTGAGCCTAAAGATTTTGGCTTTGAGCCGAAGGCGCATTGGGATTTAGGTAAGGATTTGGGAATTCTTGACCCTGACACAGCTGCGAAAATAACGGGTGCGCGCTTTACTGTGTATAAGGATGCCGGCGCAAGACTTGAAAGAGCAGTTATTAACTATTATCTTGATACACATACCGAGAAAAACGGATATACAGAGGTATTCCCTCCGTTTATGGTACACAGAAATTCAATGGTGGGAACGGGTCAGCTTCCTAAGTTTGAAGAGGATGCATTTAAGGTCGCAGATACCGATTATTTCCTCGTTCCTACGGCAGAAGTACCCGTTACAAATATGTACCGCGAACAGATACTTGATGCAAAAGACCTTCCTATTAAACATGTTGCATATACCGCTTGCTTCCGTGCAGAGGCAGGAAGCGCAGGAAGAGATACGCGCGGACTTATCCGTCAGCATCAGTTCAACAAGGTTGAGCTTGTTAAGTTTACAAAGCCCGAGGAGTCCTATGAAGAGCTTGAAAAGCTGACAAATGATGCAGAAAAGGTCCTTCAGGGATTAGGTCTTCCCTACCGCGTTGTGAGAATTTGCATCGGTGACCTTGGTTTTACCGCGGCAAAGAAGTATGATATTGAGGTATGGATGCCCTCTTACGGAAGATATGTTGAAATTTCATCCTGCAGTAATTTTGAAGATTTCCAGGCAAGAAGAGCTAATATTAAGTATAAAGATGGTCAGGGCAGCAAGGCACAGTTCGTTCACACCCTTAACGGAAGCGGTGTTGCAGTAGGAAGAACGGTAGCGGCAATTATAGAAAACTACCAGAACGAAGACGGAAGCATTACAGTTCCTGATGTGCTTGTTCCGTATATGGGCGGAAAAACAATTATAAAATAAGAACACAAAAAATGACTTGGGTTGTCCAAGTCATTTTTTTGTGCCTGAAAACATTAAAGTGTCCAAACATTTTTAAAGTATCTTGACGGCATATTCTGTTTCTGAAGCTTTGTGTTTTTTCTTTCCTTTATGGAGATTGCATCAAAGAAAGCTTTCCAGAGTTTTTCGATTTCCGCCCCGTCACTCCCCTTTTCAGGTGCGATAAGTCCCTCGGCAGAGGAAACGCGCCACTCTTTAGTATCGTAGACGGCACAAACATTGTGCGTGGAATCGTGGAGGACAAAGGGAATTACCTTCAATCTGTTTACGAAAAACGGGGTAAGAATGGGCAAAATGTTATTGTTGGGGGCAATCTTTGCGTACTGAACGCCCCACTGCATCACAGAAAACCTGGTGAACTGACGAAACTTCTCTGTTTCACGTGAAACATTTTCGGAGAGGCTAAATGCGCGCGAAACAGTATCATCTGAAAGTGCAGAGTTTGTAATACTGCCGTTTTTAAATCCAAGCATCATATATTTATATATAATAAGGTCTTTATCGGGAGCATCACTGAGAAAAACATAATAAAGCCGTTTAAGACCAAAGCTTCCTATCTTGCGAAAAATTGCATCGTAAACGCGCTTTGCGCGGTTTTTATTTGTTTCAACCTCTACATAACGCGCATTAAGAGAAAACTGCATCCCCCTATGCACGTAAATTCCGCAGGGGACAAGGCGTGAATAAACTGCCGTGAAAATAACACTTAAAAGTCCGTCAAAGCTGCCGTCATAAATATAAAATACGTCCTGATTATCTAAACTTGCCTGGAAAGACACGAAAATCCCCTCCTTTTTAGTAGTCCGATAATGCAAGTATAACACAAAAAAATGCAAAAAGCAAACATTTGTTCGCATTTTGCATAAGAAATTTTATGAAGTCTTGGTATTTTCTTGATGAGAGAAAAAGAGGACTTTTATAAAAACGGCGGCAAGCGGCGCGAGAATAAGACCCAAAACACCAAAAAGCTTCGTTCCCACATAAATTGAAAAAATCGTGACAAGGGGATGAATTCCAAGCTTTTTACCGATTATTTTAGGCTCGCAAAGCTGGCGCGCAAGGAGCGCTGTTCCGTATAAGATCAAAATACCCCACCCTAAAGACGATTTAGCTGATAAAAAATTAAAAATAGCCATAGGGATAAGAATTGCGCCCGTGCCGAAAATAGGAACGACATCGACAAGCGCTGTAATCAGTGCCAGAGTGAAGGAATAATTTATTTTCAGCATTAAAAATCCACACAGAAGAATAATAAAAATAATACCTTCGATTATAAGCTGCGCTTTAATGTAAGATGCAGCAGCGTTAAAAAAGGTGTTTTTTGCCCTGTAAAAGAAGTTGCATACCTTTTCCCCGAAAAATCTGCGAAGGAGTGAAAAGAGAGAGTCGCTTTCCTTAAGCAGGAAAAAGGTTGTGAAAATTGTTGTAAAAACCCCCAGAAAGAGGGCAGGGATATTCTTAGCCGCATTAAGGAAGGAGAGGCTGAAATCTGATAAAACTTTTCCAAGCTGCTTTTGGAATGCCTCGGAAAAAGAGGAAAAAATGGCGGATGCGTTATCTGCGCCCTGCAGAGAAAAGGAAAAATCCTGCGCACGTGAAAAAATCCTTTGCGAAGCTTTTGAAAGAGAGGCGGAATAGGAATTATATATTGCGGAGGAATTTTCGCTGAGGGAGCGAAGCTCATCCCATAATTTTACTGAAAGAATACGGATAATAAGTGCAAGGATAAAGGATATTATAAAAAGTGAAAGAAAAGCACACAAGGAGCGGGGGATTTTTCTCCGAGAGAGTGCTTTATTGAGCGGATTTGCAGCAAGGTAGAGAAAAAATGCGGCGATAAAAGGCAGGAAAAGCCGCAACGCATACGGAATAAAAAAGAGAATAAGTGATAAGGGAATTAAAAATATTATAAAGTCAAGACATAAAGAGCGAAGAAGCTTTAGCGAAATGAATTTCAAAAAATCACCCCAAAAAGAAAAATAGAAAGAGCTATAAACTCTTTCTATTTTATTCTGAATTATAATAATTTAAACTTTTACAAATTATTTATCAAGAAATTTTCTCATAATTGTATATCCAATATCAACCTTTTCGCCGTATTTGCGCGCATATTCTTCGGTAAAACGATAATCGTTTGCGCGATCATCGCCCTTTTTATAAATTACGCACGGAACGCTCTCGCTACTGTGAGTTTTCGTTGAAACGGGTGTGGGGTGGTCAGGCATAACCATAAATGCATAATCCTCCCCTGCATCCTCAAGACGTTTGCGGATATAGCCGATAACCTTTTCATCAATAAGCTCAAGACTGCGTGCTTTACCCGGTGCATCGCCCTGGTGACCGCATTCGTCAGGTGCCTCAAGATGGACATAAACAAGGTCTGCACCGTCATTTAACAGAGCGTCGGCTGCTGCCTTTGCCTTGCCGTCAAAGTTTGTGTGGATATTTCCCGTTGCACCTTCAACATCAATACTGTTCATTCCTGCCAAAATCGCAATTCCCTTTATAAGGTCAACGGCACTTACAACAGCGCCTTTTTTATTATAAAGACTGATAAAGGAATTAAGGGAAGGCCTCGTACCCTCGCCCCATATCCACATTGATGTAGCAGGATTTTTCCCCTCGGCAATACGTTTTTGATTGATAGGGTGGTTTTTAAGAATTTCCTCACTCTTTTTCATAAGGTCATAAATTCTTTCGTCAGAGGGAAGATAATCACGTATTTTTCTGTCTGATATATCGTGGGGAGGTGTCAGGGTGAATTTTTCGGGTGCATCCGTCCATACGAAAAGGTGGCGGTAGCTTACGCCACCGTAAAAATGGATGTCGCCGCCACCGAGAGCCTTTTCAATATCTGCCATAAGGGCGCGGCTCTCCTCGGTTGAAATTTCGCCTGCAGAATAGTCGAGCATTGTTTTTTCGCTGTAGTCTGCCTCGTCAGAAAGGGTAACAAGGTTTGCGCGGAACGCAGTCTGATTATCCTCCAGCTTTACGCCGATACTTGCCGCCTCAAGCGGGGAGCGACCTGTGTAACACTCAAGCGGATTGTAGCCCATAACCGCAAGGTTTGCCACATCACTGCCCGGCTTCATACCGTCGGGAACGGTCTTTACCAGGTAAAGAGAACCATTTTTTGCAAAATCGTCCATATTGGGAGTAGTACTCTTTTCAAGAGGGGTCATATTTCCAAGCTCTGCAATCGGGAGATCTGCACAGCCGTCTGTAAGAATAATTACGTGTTTCATAAAATCAGGACCTTTCCAAGAATTTGACTTAATTATAACAATTAATAATACTCTTTTCAAGAATAAACAAGAAAAAATGAATAAATTTTCATAAAGTGAAGAAATTTAAAGTAGAGGTGGTAACTGAATGTTTGAAATATTAAAAAAACGCAAACAGTACATTCTGCTTTCAACGCTGCTGTGCCTTGTAACGGTTTTTGGCATTGTGCAGTATAAGAGGGCAAGGGAGCTGAGCTACGCCAGGGAGATAGAGTATAACAGAGTTTTTACAGAGCTTACAGAGTATGTGGATGACCTTGAAATTTCACTTTTAAAGGGGCAGGTTATTTCTACTCCGCAGCAGATGGCAAAGCTTGCAGGTGATTTGTACGGACAATCAAGCGGTGCAAAGGCAAATCTGGCACTGCTACCCTTAGACGGACATCAGCTTGAAAAAACGTCGGAATTTTTGTCGCAGGTCGGAGAATACGCAAACGCAATTTCCGCAAAAATGCTCAAGGGCGAAAAAATGAGCGAAAAGGAAATAAAAACAATGAGCGAGCTAAGGCAATATGCAGAAACACTCAAAAGTGGCCTTGACGATATGCTCATAGGCATAAATGAGGGGAGAATATCGCTGAGTAATTCAGCGTCAAAGATAGGAAGCTTTATCGGAGGCGGAAAGGTTGCTATGGCGAGCGAGCTTGCCTCGCTCGAAGAAGAATTTCACAGTTATCCTTCTCTTATATATGACGGGCCGTTTTCGCAGCATTTGTCACTGAAAGAATCTGTGCTGATAAAGGGCAAGGCGCAGATAAGCAAGAAGCAGGCGATAAATTATGCAAAAAAGTTTACAGGGGAAGAGGAAGTGAGCGTTACGGAAATTAACGGAAAGCTCCCGTCCTACAGTATAAAGAGTAAAGACCGTGTTATTGAATACACAAAGGATGGCGGCATACTCCTTTTATTGATGCGTGACAGAAATATTGAGGAGGAAACGCTTTCCATAGAGGATGCAAAGGTAAAGGCAGAGCTTTTCCTGCGCGATAACGGGTTTATGGATATGCGCGAAAGCTATTATGAAAAGCGTGACGGAAGCATAGTTATAAACTATGCCTATGAACAGGACGGATATGTTGTTTTTCCTGATTTGGTAAAGGTTAAGGTTGCCCTTGACAGCGGCGAGGTAATAGGCTTTGAAAGCCGCGGATATATAATGAACCATATGCAGCGGCAAATCCCTGCACCGAAAATAAGTGAGGAAAAAGCCCTTGAAAACGTAAGCAGTGGACTTAAAATAAAAGGTGTAACAACTGCAATAATCCCCCTTGAGGACGGCAGTGAGGCATGTTGTTACCAAATAAAAGGTATTGTTTCAGGAAAGCATTTCCTGACGTATGTAAATACACAGACAGGCTATACGGAGGACGTACAGATTCTCCTCGAAACAGAAGGCGGAACACTCGCGGTATAAAAAAATACAGAGAGAAAATTTCTCTCTGTATTTTTTTATACATAATAAGGGGTTTGTTAAGGGGTGTCCCCTTAACAATATAAATCGTTAAAACCGGGGGCGTGTACCTCGGTTTTAACTCCTATAAAGGGCTGGCACGGTGAGTGCCGCGCGAGCGAAAGCCCTTATCTCGAAAGAGAATGTTTTGCTTGCAAAACTTCTTTTTGTAAAGGCTGACCTTGTCAGCCTTTACAAAACTTTTCCTAAAAATTCTTTGAGCCTTGGATGTGTGGGGTTATCGAAAATTTCCTCGGGTGTTCCCTTTGCTGCAACCTTTCCGTCATCCATAAAGATTACGGTATCTGCAACCTCACGAGCGAAGCCCATTTCGTGTGTTACCACAACCATCGTCATTCCGTCAGCGGCAAGCTCCTTCATAACGTCAAGCACCTCGCCAACCATTTCGGGGTCAAGTGCACTTGTCGGCTCGTCAAAGAGCATTACATCAGGATTCATCGCAAGAGCGCGCACAATCGCAATACGCTGCTTCTGTCCGCCTGAAAGCTGCTGAGGGTAAGCATCCGCCTTATCGGAAAGACCTACACGGCAAAGAAGCTCCATTGCCTTTTTATCTGCCTCTTCCTTAGTCATTTTGCCAAGTTTTACGGGCGCGAGGGTGATATTCTGCTTAATTGTAAGGTGCGGGAAAAGGTTGAAGTGCTGAAACACCATACCAATATTCTGACGAACCTTATTAATATCGCATTTTGGAGAAGTAATTTCTTCACCATTAAAGAAAATCTGACCTTCAGTAGGGTTTTCAAGAAGATTAAGACATCTTAAAAACGTACTTTTACCACTGCCGGAGGGGCCGATTACAACAACCTGCTCCCCTTTGCGGATATTTTCGTCAATTCCTTTAAGAACGTGAATTTCATTATTTTCGCCAAAGTTTTTTTCGAGATTTTTAACGGTTATCACTCTTACGCAGCCTCCTTTCAAGCTTGTTTACAAGCTGTGTGAAGAAAATAACCATAATAAGGTAAATTCCTGCAACAGCGAAAAGCGGCATAAAGGTTTCATACGTAGCACCGCGGATAATATCGCCGCCCTTGGTAAGGTCCTGTATAGCCACGTAGCCTGCAACGGATGTTTCTTTAAGAAGAACTATAAATTCGTTGGCAAGGGTAGGAAGAACACTTTTAAAAGCCTGCGGGAAAATAATATATGCCATAGTTTTTATATACCCGAAGCCAAGACTTCTGCCCGCCTCAAACTGACCGTTGTCGATACTCATAATACCGCTTCGGAAAATTTCCGCAACATATGCACCTGAATTTATACCAAAAGCCGTTACCGCAATTAAAATGCCGTTACTTGAGCTTGCAAAAATTATGTAGTACATAATCATAAGCTGTACAACAACGGGTGTTCCACGTATAACGGTAAGATAAATGTTGCATATAAAATTCAGAATGCAAAGCACGCTTTTGCCAAAGCCTTTACGCATACGCTTGTGATTTTGCTCATATGTGCTGCGGATAATTGCAACGATAAGACCGATTGCAATACCCATCAGGCACGAAAAAAGAGTTATCTTAAGAGTTGCCCACAGACCGTCAGTAATAAATGTCCATCTGTTTTTAGTTATAAAGCATTTTATAAAGTCGGATTTAAGTCCGCTCCAAAATTCTGCCATAGAGTAACACAGCCTTTCCTGAAATTTTAAAGCGGCTCTCCAAACGGAAAGCCGCTTTGGTTTCAGATTAGATTATTCTGCACTAATGTACTTATCTACTATTTTCTGAAGAGTTCCGTCTTCTGTAAGCTCTGAAAGAGCCTTGTTGATAGAGTCAAGAAGCTCTGTATTTTCCTTTGAAACTGCGATAGCATACTGCTCTTCAGCATAAGCTGTATCAAGAATTACAAGACTTTCGCTTTCTGCAACGAATGCCTTTGCAGGCTCGTTGTCGATGATAACGCAGTCAACCTTACCTATCTTAAGAGCCTCAACAGCGTCAGCACCCTTGTTGAAACGGGAAACCTTTCCAAGTCCCTCATCCTCGATATCCCAGGTTGAGTAAAGGTCACCTGTTGTACCTGTCTGTACACCGATTGTATAATTCTTATCACCGAAGAGGTCATCAACAGTCTTAATCTCGGAATCCTTGTTTACGATAACAACCTGAACACCTGTTGCGTAGCTGTCAGAGAAGTTAACCTCTTCAAGTCTTTCCTCTGTAACTGTCATACCTGCCATACCCATATCATACTTACCTGCTACAATAGCGGGGATGATTGAGTCAAATGCAGTGTCTACAATTTCAAGCTCCATACCGAGCTTTTCTGCGATAACACCAGCGATTTCAGCATCAATACCTACAACCTTTTCACCCTCGTAAAATTCGTAGGGGGGGAACTCTGCATTGGTAGCCATTGTAAGAACGTTTGTGTCTGCCTTTTCTTCGCCGCAGGCAGCAAATACAAATACACAAAGAGCTAATGCAAGAACAAGAGAAATAATCTTTTTCATAATATGTAACCTCCAAAAAATAATTTTAACAATAACATTATAAGTTGATATGAATAAATTTGCAAGCATTTTTTGTAAATATACAAAATTTTGACTATTTTTTGAGCTTCAGCGTCTTCTCAAATGCCTTTATAACGGCGTTCATTGCACTTGCGCGAAGTCCGCCCTCTTCAAGAGCGCGAACACCCTCAATCGTTGTTCCGCCGGGAGAGCATACTGCATCCTTAAGCTCCCCGGGATGCTTCTCTGATTTTATAACCATTTCTGATGCACCCTTAACTGTTTCTGCCGCATATAAAAGTGCCTTATCCCTGGGAAGTCCGCAGGCTACAGCGCCATCTGCCAGAGCCTCTATAAATAAATAAACAAAAGCAGGACCGCAGCCTGAAACGGCACTTGCCGCATCAATAAGGGTTTCGGGAATTTTATCTATAATGCCTGCGCAGGAGAAAATGCTTTCAAATTCTTTTTGTGCAGACATATCAAAAGATGCCGCAGGGCTATAAAGAATTACCCCCTCACCCACCGCACAGGGGGTATTTGGCATAATACGCACAAGCGGGCAGTTAAAGCCCAGTGTTTTTAAAATTACATCGGTAGAAATTCCCGCCGCCATAGAAACAAGCGTGAAGTCATCTTTTCTTTTTTTAAGAACGGGTGCAATTTCCTTGAGTGTCGCCTCCATCACCTGAGGCTTTACCCCAAGAAAGATATACTTACAGTATTTTGAAATTTCTTCGTTTGAAGAGGGGTTTGCGTCAATGCTTTCGCATAGCATAGTGACTTTTTCACTTATAAAATCAGAGGCGTAGATATTTTCCCCGCCAATAGCCTTTGCCGCAGCGCTGCAAAGAGCACCGCCCATATTTCCGCAACCGATAAATCCTATTTTCATTAGTTTACCTCCTCACCTTATATGTCCGTTACCTTTTACTATATATTTGTACGCAGTAAGCTCGCAAAGTCCCATAGGCCCTCTTGCGTGAAGCTTTTGTGTAGAAATACCCATTTCGCATCCAAGACCAAATTCGCCGCCGTCGGTGAAGCGTGTTGATGCATTCACATAAACTGCAGCGCTGTCTACGGCAGTAGTGAAAAGGCGCGCGTTTTCTTCACTTTGGGTAAGGATGCTTTCACTGTGACCCGTAGAGTGCTTGCTGATATGCAGTATAGCCTCGTTAATATCCCTCGCAACACTTACTGCCAGAATGTAGTCAAGAAATTCTGTATCAAAATCATCTTTTCCTGCCTTTATGCCGCCGATAATTTCATATGCCTTTTCATCGCATCGAAGCTCTACCGGGTTTTGCGCGCGGTTTGTGACAAGGCGCTCCTTTACAAGGGGAAGAAAATCGTCTGCAATTTTTTCGTGCACGATAAGACTTTCTGCCGCGTTGCATACGGAGGGCCGACTTGTTTTTGCGTTTTCGATTATATTAAGCGCCATAGAAAAATCGGCACTCTCATCAACGTAAATATGACAAATACCCGTTCCCGTCTGTATGCACGGAACTTTAGCGTTCTCAAGGCAGGCATTTATAAGTCCTGCACCGCCTCTTGGAATAAGAAGGTCAACGTATCCTGCTGCCTGCATCAGCTCTGTCGCACTTGCCCTTGTGGTATCTTCTATAAGGTTAATCAGGTTTTCAGGGAGATTACACTGCAAAAGTGCTTTTCTGAGAGCATTTACAATGGCTTTGGCACTGTTATGTGCCTCTTTACCGACACGAAGAACAGACACATTACCGCTTTTAAGGGAAAGTGCGGCGGCATCACTCGTAACATTGGGGCGGCTCTCATAAATAATGGCGGTAACACCAATGGGCACTGCCACCTTTTCTATTAAAAGTCCGTCAGGGCGTTCATATGAAGAAAGAACATTACCCACGGGGTCAGGAAGAGTTGCCACGTCACGTATTCCCTGCGCCATTTGTGCTATTCTTTCGGAAGAAAGTGTCAGGCGGTCTATCATAACGTCGGAGATTATCCCTCTGGAATTTTGAACGTCAATAGCATTTGCAGCAAGAATTTCGTCACAGCCCTCCAAAAGGGCATCAGCCATTTTTAAAAGAACAGTGTTTTTTTGCTCCGTATCAAGAAGCATTGCCTGTGCCTTTGCACTGCGAGCGTTTTCAAGAATTTGGGCAGTTGTCATTTTAAGCTCCCCCCTAAGAATTTTGTGCCGACATTTTTGCCGTCAAGAATATCATACAAAATGGCAGGAGATGCGCCGTTTGCGATAATCATATCAATGCCGCTCTTTGTGCAGATTTGTGCGGCGTGAAGCTTTGTTGCCATTCCGCCTGTTCCAAGGTCTGACCCCTTGCCCCCTGCAAGAGAAAGAATTTCGGGGGTAATTTCCTTAACCTCACTTATAAGTGTGGCATTTTTATCTTTGTGCGGGTCTGCCGTGTAAAGACCGTCAATATCCGAAAGAAGTACAAGCAAGTCTGCCTTGCAGCTTTGCGCAACAAGTGCGCTTAGTGTATCGTTATCGCCCACAGAAATTTCCTCTGTTGCGACGGTATCATTTTCATTAATGACAGGCAGTGCACCAAGTTCGATAAGCCTTTGTACCGTGTTGCGGAAGTTTTCACCGCGGCACGTATCCTCAATATCGGGTGCAGTAACGAGAAGCTGTGCAACAGTATGGTTATATTCTGAAAAAAGCTTGTCATATGTATACATAAGCTCACACTGACCTACTGCGGCGGCAGCCTGCTTTGTAGGCATATCGGATGGCCTGGTTCCAAGAGAAAGCTTACCCACACCCATTCCTATCGCGCCTGAAGAGATGAGGATAATTTCATTCCCTGCGTTTTTAAGGTCGCTTAAAACCTTACAAAGCTCCTCCACGTGGCGGATATTAAGGTGTCCCGTGCTGTGTGCCAGCGTTGATGTACCTACCTTTACTGCTATACGCATCTGTATCAATCCTTTCGGTAATTAAAGAAGTTCGTGTAAAATACTGTTCATCTGGTCAAGGGTAACGGCGGTATTGATTTTATTCCTTAGTGATGCCGCACCGCTAAGCCCCTTTATATACCAGGAGGCGTGCTTTCGTGCCTCCCGTATGCCGATATATTCGCCCTTTAGAGAGCATAAAAGGGAAATATGCTCCATCGCAAGGCTGATTTTCTCCTTCGGGGAGGGGTCTGTAGTAACAGAGCCATCTTTAAAAAGCTCATTTATCTGCGAAAATATCCACGGATTTCCCTGCGCGCCCCTGCCAACCATTACTGCGGCGGCACCCGTCTCAGAGAGCATATCACGTGCACTTTCCGCTGAAAAAATATCGCCGTTTGCAATAACGGGGATGGAAACATTTTTAGAGACCTCGGCAATAAGGCTTCTATCAGCAGTGCCACTGTAAAACTGCTCCCTCGTTCTTGCATGCACTGTTATTGCGGCTGCGCCGCACCTCTCGGCAATTCGTGCAAGCTCCACTGCATTTATATTGTCACTGTCCCAACCACTGCGCATTTTTACGGTTACGGGCTTGGTCGCATTTTTGCAGACTGCATCAATAATTTTTTCTGCAAGGTTTAAATCCTTCATAAGAGCACTGCCCTCTCCGTTGCCTGTGATTTTCGGGGCAGGGCATCCCATATTAATATCTGTAAAAAGTCCGTGCTTTTCAGTCTCGGTGACAACCTCGCCCATAACAAAAGCGTCACTGCCGAAAAGCTGAACTGCCGTCGGAAGATCCTTTGTTTCTATAAGGGCAGCAGTCTTCTTATCCTCAAAGGAAAGCGCCTTTGCACTAATCATTTCCGTATATGAAAGACCTGCACCATAGCGGTCACAGATTATACGGAAAGCGAGGTCTGTAACACCTGCCATAGGGGCAAGAAATACATTGTTTTTTAAGGTTACGTTTCCTATCTTCATCATATATCAAGCGACATATCGCCATAGGAAATGAATTTATGTCTGCGCATAAATTCAGAAACGCAAAGAGAAATGATAGCGGGAAGAACGAAATAAATCGTTATATTATAAGTAAGAGCAGTAGCAAAGGGCACTTTGTCAATCATTGTGCGGAAGGACATAATCGGCCCGATAAGACCTGCCGTTCCCATACCTGAGCCTGTTGCATTGCTTGTCATTTTAAATACCATTGTGGAAACAGGCCCTAACACGGCACTTGACACAATTGCAGGAAGCCATATAAGCGGCTTTCTTACAATATTGGGGATTTGAAGCATACTTGTGCCAAGTCCCTGCGCCAAAAGACCGCCAAGCTTATTTTCACGGTAGCTTGCTACTGCAAAACCAATCATATTTGCACAGCAGCCAACTGTTGCCGCCCCTGCCGCAAGTCCGTCAAGACCAAGTACAATACCGATTGCCGCAGAGCTTATCGGCAGAGTAAGGAACATTCCCATCAGAACACTTACAACTATTCCCATAAGGAAAGGCTGCTGCTGTGTTCCCCAGTTTACAAGAGAGCCGAGGTATGTCATAAAGGAGGAAATGGGAGGTCCCACAAAAATTCCTGCAATACTTCCTGCAATTATACTTACAAGAGGTGTTATAAGGATGTCCACCTTTGTTCTTCCACTTACAAGATGACCTGCAAGAATACCTATATATGCGGCAACAAACGCACCGAGCGGCTCACCGGGAGGGGTGATTGTAAACACACCGTCGGATATTATAGCACCTGAAATGATTTTTTCTGCGTATGCGCCGATCATACCGCAGGTTGCGGCACTTAAAACAACAAGGGGTGACTCCTTGAATTTATATGCAACGCCGCATCCGATACCTGCACCTGTAAGAAGGGATGCAATCTTACCTGCCGTAAAGAGCAGATTTCCAAACGAGCCGCCTACAAAAAGCGTGCCGATTTGTGAAAGGATTGTTCCCACAATAAGTGTTGCAAAAAGCCCCAGAGCCATTCCGCTGAGTCCGTCAATAAAAATGTGGTTGAGTACAGATTTGATGGTTTTCAAAATAATTGCCCCCTGAAAAAACTTGTCTTTCGTTCCTACATATTATATATAAAATAAAGTCGTTATTCAAGCAAAAATACGACAAAAGCAAAAAAAACTATTGAATTTTAATATTTTTATGCTACAATGTAAGTATAATTCACGTAAAAGAGGTGTAAAATAATGGCTTATATTATTAATGATGATTGCATCGGTTGCGGTGCATGTGCAGGCGAGTGCCCCTGTGAATGTATTTCTGAGGGCGATGGCAAGTACGTAATCGACGCAGACGCTTGCGTAGAGTGCGGCGCATGTGCAGGTGTATGTCCTGTAGCTGCTCCCAATCCTGCTGAGTAATTAAAAAAACAAGTCAAAAGCCGCCACAAAGGCGGCTTTTGCTTTAGAAACAGGGTATGTATATGGTTTACGAATATGAAAAGGTTGAGGATTTAAACCTCAAAGGATATAAAGTAATTCAGGATAAAAGCGGTTTTTGTTTTGGAAGCGATGCGGTATTGCTTTCAAGGTTTGCAAAGCCTAAAAAAGGTGCAAGGGTGCTTGATTTATGCACGGGAACGGGTATTATTCCTGTTCTTTTATGGGGACTTAATGAACTTTCGGGTATTGATGCCGTTGAAATTGTACCCCAGGTTGCCGATATGGCACAGCGTACAATGGAGCTTAATAACCTTTCAGATAAAATACGTGTGCATTGCGGCGATATAAAAGATGTGCTGAAAATATACGGCAGGCGCGCCTTTGACGCCGTTACGTGCAATCCGCCGTATATGAATGTAGGCGGAGGGATAGTAAACCCAAAAGACCGCCTTGCACTTGCACGTCACGAAATTGCGTGCAATCTTGACGATGTGGTAAAAGCCGCCAGAGATGTCTTAAAGCCCTGCGGAAAGCTTTTTATGGTGCATCGTGCAGACAGAATGTGCGATGTTATAACAACGATGCGTAAATACCGTATTGAGCCAAAGAGAATGCGGATTGTTTATCCGTCGGAGGGGAAGGCGGCATCACTTATCCTTGTTGAAGGTGCAGAGGGCGGAAAGCCGCAGCTTAAAATGGAAAGCGCAGTATTTATGTATGATAATGAGGGAAACTATTTACAGTCACTGGAGAAAGGGCAGTTATTATGAGCGGAAAACTCTATTTATGTGCAACGCCTATAGGAAACTTAGGTGATATTACCTACAGATGTGTCGAGGTTTTAAAAAGTGTTGATATGATAGCCGCAGAGGATACCAGGAGGACACTGGGGCTTTTAAATCACCTCGGAATAGAAAAGCCGATGACAAGCTATTTTGAGCATAACAGACGTGAAAAGGGCGAATATCTTATTAGCCTGATGAAAGAGGGCAAGAATATCGCACTTGTAAGTGATGCAGGGACACCTGCTATAAGTGACCCCGGGGAGGACCTTGTGGCACTTTGCGCTGAAAATGATGTGTGCGTTGTTCCCGTTCCCGGTGCAGTTGCGGGAATAAATGCACTGATTGCAAGCGGTCTTCCTACGGGAAGATTTACGTTTGAAGGGTTTCTTACCGTGAATAAAAGGGGCAGAAACGAAATGCTCAAATCCCTTGAAAACGAAGAAAGAACAATGATTTTTTATGAAGCACCGCATAAGCTTAGGACAACGCTTAAGGATATGTATGCTTCCTTTGGAGAAAGGCGCATCTGCCTTTGCCGTGAGATAACAAAAATACACGAGGAATTTTTCCGTACAACGCTGAGCGAAGCGATTGCGCATTATGAGGAAAATCCGCCAAGAGGGGAATTTGTCCTTGTAGTAGAGGGAAAGAGCCGTAATCAGATAGAGGATGAGAAAAAGGGCGAATGGGAAGGCATTTCCATAAGAGAGCACGTTGATATGTATATAAAAAAAGGAATGGATGAAAAAGAAGCCATCAAGGCGGCGGCAAAGGACCGCAGTGTGCCAAAGCGGGATATATATAACGAATATAAAAGATAATGAAATTATTTAGAAAAATTTGTTGACAAAAGCCATCTGCAGTGATATCATATCTAAAGACAAATGTACGCAGGTGGTGGACATATGGACGAAAGGAAGCTTGTAATTGCCGATTTATCGGTACTTCCGCCGGTTTATCACAAGGTGCTTATGGTGAAGGAATTGCTTGACAGCGGTAAAGCCGAGACTGTTAATGAGGCTTCCCAGATAGCAAACGTATCACGAAGTGCGTATTATAAATATAAGGACTATGTGTTCCCCTTTAATCAGATGCAGGGAATACTTACGCTCCTTATAGCGGTGATTGACCTTAAAGGGGTGCTTAGTGACGTGCTTGCGGTTATGAGTGACGCAGGCTGTAATATTCTTACGATAAATCAAAATGTGCCGGTAAACGGTGTGGCAAATATCACCGTTACACTTCAGACGGAAAATATGCGGCTGAGTACAGACCGGCTCATAACGGGGATTAACAGCGTACGTGGTGTGCGAAAGGTTAATATCCTCGCAAAGCAGTAAAAAAGGAAGGCGTGCCAATGAAAAAAATTGCTATTATAGGCTTTGGAGTTGTTGGCTCCGGAGTATATGAAATTATCAGAAAAAACAAAGATGTCCTTACAAAAAAGTCGGGAGAGGAAATTGATGTAAAGAGAATCCTTGACATCAGGGACTTTTCAGACCATAAGGAAAGTCATCTTTTTACAAAGGATTTTAATGACCTTTTAAATGATGGTGAAATCGAGATTGTTGTTGAAACTATGGGCGGAATAAAATTTGCCTATGAATACACAAAAGCACTTCTTGAAAGCGGGAAAAGCGTTGTTACAAGTAATAAGGAGCTTGTTGCTACGCACGGTGAAGAATTTTTCCGCATTGC
Organism: Clostridia bacterium; assembly: GCA_045596985.1. Lineage (GTDB taxonomy): Bacteria > Bacillota > Clostridia > UMGS1883 > UMGS1883 > UMGS1883. The sequence continues at coordinate 27,106 of JAZODM010000019.1, read as the reverse complement.
AAAGGAAAAGAATGTGCGCTATCTTTATGAGGCGTCTGTTGGAGGAGGAATACCTGTTATAAGACCGCTTGCCTGCGATGTCAGCGCAAATGAGGTAGTAAATGTTTCAGGTATTTTAAACGGTACTACAAACTACATCCTGACAAAAATGTTCAAGGAAAATGACAGCTTTGAAAACGCACTTAAAAATGCGCAGGAGCTTGGTTATGCTGAAAAAGACCCCACGGCAGATGTTGACGGACACGATGCGTGCAGAAAGATTGCAATTTTGATGTCGCTTGTAACGGGCAGAAAAATTGAATGTGAAGATATAAATACAAAGGGCATTCGCAAGGTTAGTGCCGAGGATGTAACATATGCGGCGGCAATCGGCTGCACAATCAAGCTTATTGGATGCGGATTTGTGGAAAACGGTAAGGTCAGCGCATCTGTTGAGCCTATGCTTATTCCTTCGTCACATCCCCTTTCATCGGTTGAGGACGTTTTCAATGCCGTTACAGTAAAGGGTAATATGGTTGACACACTGATGTTTTACGGCAGAGGAGCAGGAATGCTTCCCACGGCGAGTGCGGTTGTCGGCGATGTTATAGATATTGTAAGAGACGGAAAATATAATCCCTATTATTCGTGGGGCGATGCGGATAAAGAAAAGATTATTCCCTATGAGGATATTAATACAAAATTCTTTGTACGTATAGAGGAAGCGCAGAAAGAAAAGATTGCGTCCCTTTTCCCAAATGTGGAAATTATTAAGGGTGTTTCAGACTTCGGCTTTGTTTCACCGCTTATGAGCGTTAAGGAGCTTGATGAAAAGCTCGAAAAAGCAGGCGGTTATATATCAAGGATAAGGTTATTTCGGTAGGAGGTTTTAAAATTGGGTTTAATAGTACAGAAATTTGGCGGCAGCAGCGTCAGAGATGCAGAGCGTGTATTTAATGTTGCGAGCCGTGTTATTGAAACGTATGATGCAGGAAACGACGTTGTTGTAGTTGTTTCGGCACAGGGTGACACGACAGATGATTTGATTGAAAAGGCGAAGGAGATTAATACAAAAGCTTCCAAAAGAGAAATGGATGTTCTTCTCTCTGCGGGAGAGCAGATTTCAATGTCTCTTCTTGCGATGGCGATTGAAAAGCTTGGCAGACCCGTTGTTTCCCTTACAGGCTGGCAGGCAGGAATGAGCACAGACAGCAACTACTCAAAGGCGCGTATCAAGCGTGTTGTAGGTGAGAGAATACATCTTGAGCTTGATAAGAAGAAGATTGTTATTGTAGCAGGCTTCCAGGGTATCAACAAGTTTGATGATATTACAACACTGGGACGCGGCGGTAGCGATACCTCGGCGGTGGCGATTGCAGCGGCACTTGGCGCAGACCTTTGTCAGATATTCACTGATGTAACGGGTGTATATACTGCAGACCCCAGAATTGTGCCCGAGGCGTTCAAGCTCAATGAAATCACATATGACGAAATGCTCGAGCTTGCATCTGCAGGTGCGAATGTGCTCCATAACAGAAGTGTGGAGCTTGCAAAGAAATTCAATGTAAATATGGAAGTGCTTTCAAGTCTTGAGAAAGTACCCGGAACAATAGTTAAGGAGGAAAACACTGTGGAAAAAATGTTGATAAGAGGAATTGCCCGTGATAATGATATTGCAAGAATTGCGCTTGTAAATATAAACGATACACCAGGAAAGGCATTCCAGATTTTCTCAATACTTGCAAAGAAAAAGGTAAATGTAGACGTAATACTTCAGTCAATCGGACGTGACGGAAGTAAGGATATCAGCTTCACTGTAAGCAAGGATGACCTTGAAACAGCGCTTAATATAATCAACGAAAACAACAGCATTATCGGTGCAGAAAAGGTAATTCACGATGATAATGTTTCAAAGGTGTCTGTTGTAGGTGCAGGAATGACATCTAACCCCGGTGTTGCTGCAACAATGTTTGAGGCGCTTTACGATGCAGGAATTAATATTCAGATGATTTCAACAAGTGAAATCAGAGTAAGCGTTCTTATCGACAGAAAAGATGCGGAAAACGCTGTAAGAGCTATACACAATAAGTTTAATTTACATGATTAAGAACATTGCGGCTGAACAGTTTTGTTCAGCCGTTTCTTTTATTATATTGTGTAATAATTAAGCGATCCTTAAGAAAGATACGCGGAACACGAAGCAAAATGTACTTTTGGTGTCAAAAGGACCAAAAACGTGTGGGTTGATATATTAAAACCTTTTTATGTTAGAGTTTATGTTCGAAAACATAACATATATTTGCAACCTTTACCGGCATATAATATATGTGAGGTGAAATGTTATGGAAGATAAACTCATTATAAATAAAAAGAATTTAAAAGGTGAAGATGGATACAAAACTTTTTCTGTGCGGATAAAGGATGAAACTGTTGCACGATTAAATAAGCTGTCAGAAGAGACACATCGCTCAAGAAATGAACTGATTAACATTTTGTTGGATTATGCGATAAATAACAGCAAGGTAAAATAATGGAGTTTATATCATTTTCTTGCAGAGGTGATTGTATGAAAAAATTTAAAATACCATCTATTCCACCGACAACAAATAAGTGTATAAGATTTCCCAATGATATAATAAGCAGAGTGGAAAATGCGATTGAAGGTAAAAACTGTACGTTTACAGCTTTTGTTGTAGAAGCGGTAAGAGTTGCACTAGAAAACCTTGAGGGTGAAAAATAATATGACCAAAAGACCGCTTCTTGTAGCGGCGCTTTCCTTTTTAGCAGGAATAGCCCTTGCCGTGTTCCAGATTAAAACAGCATATATTTTGCCCATTTGCCTGAGTGCAGTGCTATGGGCAATTTTGTGCAGAAGAAAAATAATAATTATGATAGCGGTAATCTCTCTTTTTGTTGTTTTGGGGATGCTGAGACTTGAGAGTGCAGAGCGCAACCGAAACAAGGCTGAATTTAAGTATGCCGCGCGTACATATGACGGCGAAATCCTGATAACGGACTTTTCTGACAATAATAAAGTCGCTGCAGAGTTTTTAGACGAGGGAAAGCGTGTAAAGATTTATCTTTCGCTGAAGGAATGTCCCACTCTGATGCCGGGTGACATTGTCCGCTCCAAAATTTCCCTTAGCGGTATTTCAAGAAGTAAAACCCAGAAGTGTGATTTTGGCGCATATCTTGCGGGAAAGAGAACGTATCTTTACGCAAAGGGAGAAACACTAACCTTAACCTCACAGTATACAAAGGGTATTCGGGGATGGGTGTTTTCTGTAAGACGATATGTGCGGCAGATGGCTGAAAATTCCTTTTCAGGTGATGTCCTTGCCCTCTTTTGTGCTATGGTGCTGGGTGATAAAAGCCTGATTAATAAGGCGCTTGATACGGCACTTCAGGGCGCAGGAATTAAGCATATAGCCGTTGTTTCGGGTATGCATCTGTCAATTATGATAGCGGCGCAGATGTTTCTTTTAAGTAAACTGTTCGGAAAGAAAAGGATTGGCGCACTCTTTGCCGTTTTGGGCGCAATTTTTATAACCCTTGTTACAGGTGCAGGGGCATCGGTGGTGCGTGCACTCGTTATGTGCGTGATTTATCAGCTTTCAAGGATTGTGTACAGAGAAAACGATGCAATAAATTCTCTGTTCCTGACACTTCTTGTGATGATAGTATTTAATCCTTATCTTGCATTGAATGCAGGACTTATTTTGTCAGTGCTTTCAGTTTTAGGGATAGTTTTATATAACGAAAAAATTCAGAAGCTATGCTCTAAAGTAATGCCGATACCGTTTGCAAACACTTGCTCTGTTACGATAAGTGCACAGCTTGGCGTCAATCTTGCGGTTATATATTATTTTGGTATTATAACACCATATGCAATTATTACAAACCTTCTTGTCTTTCCGTTTGCGACGGCAATTGTTCCGCTCGGCATGGTGTACGTGATTGTATGCAATATTCCTGTTATAGGATTTGTGTGTAAAGCGGTGATAGAATTTCTTTCGGAGGCAATTCTCTTTATATCGGAGGCAGTTTGTGTCCTGCCCGGGGCAATTACACCGATAGGAAACCTTGGGGCAGTTCTTTTCATAGCCTGGATTTTTATGCTGACGGTAATTTATCTTTACCCTGTACATATAAAAAGGTTAGGTGTGATAAGCGCTGTGTTTACGGCAGTGTTTTGCACAGTTCTTGTAATGCAAAATGTGGGTGACACAAGCCTTTCAATGCAATTTTTAAATTATGGCACAAGGTGCAGCAGTATAATATCAAACGGAAAGAACACTGTTCTTATCGGGTGCGAGGATGCATATGATGTGCAGGAGCTTATGGAAAACAAAGGGATAGATACTATCTCGGGCGGTATTCTTACGGATAAAGATTATGAGGAAATGTTCCTCCTTGCACAAAACGGAGAAATAGATACGGTGATTTTTCCTGAAAATACTTTTTCAAGGGAAGAAACAGAAAAAATCAGGCAAAGTGCAAGAGAAAATAATGTGCACCTCATTTCGCTTTCAGATAAAGAGCCTGCCATAATCGCAGGTATGATGATAGATTACCCGGAGAGTAATGAAAATGCTGCCGTAAGAATAGAATATGATAATAAAACCTTTATAAGTCTGCAGGGCTATAGCGGCGCAGATATTGAAAGCATTTTGCAAGAGGGAGTAACATTTGAGTGTGATGTGCTGAAGCTGCCGTTTGCAATTTTTCACAAGGAAACAGATGTAGCCAAGCTTACAAACGGAAAAATACTTCAAAAAGAAAACAAATTTTCCATAAAAAATTAGGTGCAATGTGGGAGAGAGTATGATATACTTTAAGTATCTCATTTTCAAAGGAGAATTTATATGTCTGATAAAATCGAAGGAAGAAACCCTGTCGCCGAAGCGCTTAAAAGCGGCAGGAGCATAGATAAAATATACGTAAAAAAGGGAGATAAGCACGGAAGCATTATTCCCATAATCCGTATGGCACGTGAAAAAGGAATAATTGTGAGTGAAACTGATGCACGCCGTCTTGACGAAATGAGTGAAACGGGGTCGCATCAGGGTGTAATTGCACTTTGCGCCGCAGCCGAGTATGCATCTGTTGACGATATTCTTGAAAATGCGCAAAAGAGGGGCGAGGCACCGTTTATAATAATTCTTGACAAAATAGCCGACCCCAGAAACTTAGGCTCGATTATAAGAACGGCAAACTGCGCAGGTGCGCACGGAGTAATAATTTCAAAGCACGACGGGGCATCACTGGGCGCAGTATGTGCAAAGGCATCGGCAGGGGCAGTGGAGTATATGCCCGTTGCGCGTGTGGCAAACCTTGCTAAAACGATTGACGAGCTGAAAAAGAAAAACATATGGGTAACAGGCGCAGATGCCTCTGGCGAAAAAGAGCTTTATGATGCCGATTTAAAGGGTGCAGTTGCAATCGTTATCGGCTCTGAAGGTGAGGGTATAAGCCGTCTTGTTCTGGAAAAGTGCGATTTCAAGGTCAAAATTCCTATGAAGGGTAATGTAAACTCCCTCAACGCATCTGTTGCGGCGGCACTCTTTATATATGAGGTCGTAAGGCAGGGAAGAAACTAAAAGGAGAGGTTGGAATGAGAGCAGTTGTAACGGTTGTAGGTAAGGATAAAACGGGTATTATCGCAAGGGTAAGCGGTCTTTTCTATGAAAAGAACATTAATATCTTAGACATATCGCAAAAGCTTATGCAAAACCTTTTTACTATGATTGCACTTGTTGATATGGAAAACAGCAGTATAGATTTTGACGCTCTTACAAAAGAGCTTGAAATAGTTGCTGCGGAGCTTGGCGTTGCGATAAGAGTTCTGCCGGAAGAAATGTTTAAAAATGGATGAGGGGATAAAAATGGATAAGAATTTAAATGCCGCAGTTATGATGCAGCTTGAAAATGTTAAAAATGCACTTGAGAAGAACAATATGAATGCCTTTATTGCGCAAAGCAAGGAGGATGCGTGCGCTATTGCAACCTCGCTCATGCATGAGGGGGCGCTCGTTGCAAGCGGCGGCTCAATGTCGCTTGCAGAGTGCGGAATGATGGATATTCTGCGCAGCGGAAAGTATGAATATCTTGACCGAGAAAAGGTTGAGGATAAAATCGCTCTTTACAGAAAAAGCTTTTGTGCGGATTACTACTTATGCTCATCAAACGCCGTAACCCAAAATGGTGAGCTTTATAACGTAGACGGAAACGGAAACCGCGTGGCGTGTATTGCATACGGCCCTGAAAAGATAATTATGATAGTAGGCAGAAACAAAATTGTAAAAGACCTTGATGAGGCGCAGTCGCGCGTTAAAAGAATCGCCGCACCTGCAAATTGTCAGCGCCTTTCCTATCAGACCTTCTGCCATAAAAAGGGCGTGTGTCAGGGCGTAGACGGCACTATGACCGATGGCTGCAGAGCAGATGGCAGAATATGCTCGCAGTATATTGTAAGCGGTTATCAGAGATTAAAGGGCAGGATAAACGTGATTTTAGTAAACGAGGAGCTTGGATATTAATATGAAGAAGGCTTTGATAACGGGTGCAAGTTCGGGAATAGGTGCAGAAATTGCACGCGTCCTTTCTGAAAAAGGGTATGAAACGGTGCTTGTCGCGCGCAGAACACAAAGACTGGAGGAGCTTTCGAAATCTCTCCCGACAAAGAGCGAGGTTTATACAGCAGATTTGTCGGATATGAACGAGGTGCGTGCGCTTTTTGAAAAGTATCAGGACATAGATATTTTAGTTAACAATGCAGGCTTTGGTGTGTACGGAGATTTTTGCGAAACGGATTTCGACCGTGAAAGTCAGATGATAGACGTAAACATCCGCGCACTTCACTACCTGATGAAGGCGTATATCCCCGTTTTTGAAAAGCGGGGCGGCGGAAAAATCCTTAACGTGGCATCCTCGGCAGCGTTTTTCCCGGGACCGCTTCTTTCCTCGTACTACGCATCAAAGGCGTATGTTTTGCGCCTTGCAACGGCAGTACGGGAGGAGCTTCGCCGCACAAAATCGCCTGTGACGATAACAACCCTCTGCCCCGGGCCTGTAGAAACAGAATTTGGGCAACTGTCAGGCTCCAACTTAGGAAAGAGGACAATTTCGCCCGAATATGTGGCAAAGGTTTCGGTAAATGCAATGATGAAGGGGAAGGCTGTTGTAGTACCCACCTTCATAATGAAGGCGGCAAGAGTTTTATCAAAGCTTTTGCCTGAAAGCGTATCTGTAAGGATTGTGTATATTCTGCAGAAAGCAAAAAAAGAATAAAACATAAAAACCCGAAAGGGGGGTAATTACTGTGAAAAAGGTAATTTCTTTAATATTGACCTTTATAATGATGGCGGCAGCAAGCGCAAGTGCGCAGCCGCTATATACAAAGGAAACTCAGGAAATTGTAACGAGCGGAGTCACGCATAAAAACATTGTACGTTTTTACGGTGATTACGCACTTAATATAAACTGCATAACGGCAGACCTTAAAAATGATAATTTAGGTCTGGAGCTTTTGAAGGACAGTGGCGGCAGTGACAAGGTTCAAACTGTAATGAATTTTGCAAAGGCACAGGAAAATGTTGTTGCGGCAACAAATGCAGACTTTTTTTCGGCATATAAAGGCGACCAGAATTTCAGCCTGGGAATAGAAATAAAGGACGGGGAGCTTTTGCAGTCGCATATTAATTCTGATATGGCGGCAGGCTTTTTTAAGGACAATGCATTAAGCCTTTCATATCTTACACTTAATGTGAGTGTGAAAGCGCCAAATGAGGCGCAGACAACCCTTTCCCATATAAATAAGCCCACCGACTATTACGGTGCACTTTTAATGTATACGAGTGATTTTAACGGCGGCATTTCGCCGTTTTTGCCGCAGGGCATAACGGCAGTTACCGTTACGGAGGGAAAGGTCAGCGCAAAGGGTATCAGCCTCGGCGGAACTATCCCCATACCCGAAAACGGATATATACTTGCAATAGATGACAATATGACGCCGTTTCTTGACATTAATTTTAATATCGGTGATGCTGTAGAGATTTCATCGTCGGCAGACCCGTCACTGCAAGGCATAGAAACTGCCTTTGGCGGCGGAACGCTGCTTTTATCAAACGGAGAAAAAACACCGATAACGCACAACGTCAGCGGCAATAATCCGCGCACGGCAATAGGTACAAATGCAGATGGAACGGTTGTTTATATGATAACCGTTGACGGAAGGCAGGATATAAGCCGTGGCGTCAGCCTTGATGCCCTTGCAGATATATGCCTCGAGCTTGGATGTGTGAATGCAATGAATTTTGACGGCGGCGGCTCTACTGCAATGGTGGGAAAAACGCTTTCCCAAAATGAACTTCATTTTATAAACAGTCCCAGTGAAAACAGAAAGGTTATAAATGCCGTTGCCATAACGCAAAATGCACAAAGCGGTGAGGCTGTAGGCTTTTTTGCAGATGCGGAAAAAAATACAGTTCTTTCAGGCGACAGTGTGAAGCTGAGGCTTACACCATATGACGAAAACTATAACACACCGAAAAAAATTACCAAAGAGCCAAAATGGACAGTTGCAAAAGGTGAAGGTTATGTGCGTGACAACGTGTATTATGCCGAGGGCGCAGACGAGGTTTTGCTGGAGCTTTATTATGATAACAAAAAAACTGACAGCGTTACACTTTATGTAATAGACGAGATTGCAGGAATTGTAGCCGACAGTAAACTTTCACTTTCCGCAGGGGCATCAATTGCCACAGATAATATTGCAGAGGTTTTCGATAAATACGGCAACACGGCGGCAGTTAAGGACATAACGCTTCTTAACCCGAAATATGATGAGGAATTTATTGAGATTTCGGGCGGCTCCTTAAAGGTGCTTAAAGAGGGCGGCGGAAAAATTACGCTTTCTCACGGGAAAGCTAAAAGAGATATTAAGGTTATTTCAGGAAAATACGATGCCGATATAGACGAGCCACAGACAGATGATGCACTTCATAAAGAAGAGGATGGTGCATTTACATTTAATGTTTTAGGCTTTACGGGGGCAACCACCCTCTTTGACAGAATTGTTTACGCACACGCAATGGATACTTTCAGAAAGGCGGATGTGTCTGCAGTGATTGGGGGCGACCTTCTGTCTGACCTTACCCCTGCTGCCGTTTCGCCCGTAAGTGCGCAAAAGCACAGTGTACGTGATTTTGAAAACGCGAAGATTATATCGATGGAGCTTTCGTCAAAGGGCGTTGTGCAACGCGGAACACAATGGAAAAAGCTTTCAGAGGCGTTAAATGACGCAAAGCAGAAGAATATTTTTGTTCTTCTTCGGGGCATTGCTGACTTTAGTGCAGATATTGATAAGGCAGCATTTTCGTCAATGCTTTCTGAGGGTGCAAAGAACAAAAATGTGTTTGTAATATATAACGGCAGCGAGAATTTCTGCCGTATTGACGGCGGTGTACGCTATATATCCCTTGCAGACGTAAAGGACGAAAAGCTTTTGTGGAAATCAATTGAAAAGGCAAAATATCTTTCGTTTAATGTTACGGGGGATAGTGTGACCTATAGCTTTAAAAATTTATACAATTGAATTGGAATAAAAAACCACCTCGGTGTGAATAATAATGCCGAGGTGATTTTTTATGCAGTTAAGTCAGAAGGAAACAAGTCTTTTAAAGGATATGAAGGACACAGAAAAGCTGTGCGTTGATAAATATACACAGGGGGCACAGCAGGCAAAGGATCCGCAGTTAAGACAGCTCTTTATTTCCATTGCGCAGGTAGAGCAGGGACACTATGATACACTGACAAAGATTGAAAACGGGAAGACTCCAGCGCAGTCTTCAGGTAATTCTTCTTCGCAGCAAAGCCCGACCTTTACGGAGTTTTATGGCCCCTCTGACAGTGAGGATAAGAAGAACGATGCGTTTTTGGCGAGTGACCTGCTTACAACGGAAAAGCACGCTTCACACCTGTATGATACGTGCGTATTTGAGTTCAAGGATGAAAATATCCGTAACACAATCAATCACATTCAAAAGGAAGAGCAGGAGCACGGTAAACAGCTGTACGATTATATGCAGAAAAACAGTATGTATTAATTAACGAAGCAAGTCGTCAAATACGAGGTACACGCCATCGTATTTGGCGACTTTTTACCGTATAAGAAATTACTACTTTTTAATTGTATTTTTTAATAGCTTTAAAAAGCAACAAACTTTGTTCAAGAACAAAAAAGATGTCATTTTGGGGGACAGGGGGCTCAGGCGTTAAAAACGCTTTTTAATTGACAAAATATTATGTTAATGGTATCATTGGTGTAGAAAAATACGGAGGGTTTTATATGAAAAAAATTTTTGTGGTGTTTAGTCTGATAATATGTACCTTTGCTGTTAGCACTCAGGCACAGTGGTATGAAGGTGAGCTTGATGCACTCAAGGAAAAATCTTTTGTTGCAAGTGAGCATTTCCAAAATCCTGATAATGCTGTTTTGAGAGAAGAAATATGTAATATTTTGATGTCTCTTTATAAATATCAGAATCCTGATGTTGTCATAGAGGAAAAAAGCAACAGTTTTTTTGATATTTCGGACAGTCCTTATAAGGAATCTATTGAAGAAGCATATTCACTTGGCCTAATAAACGGAATATCTGAGAGTGCATTTGGAGGTAAAGATACTCTTACAAGGGAGCAATTTGCAGCCATCATATACAGAATGCACGGCTCACAGATTACAGTGACAAGAAAGTATGAGGACTTTAGCAGTATTTCTGAGTACGCTTTGGAGGCAATAGATTATTGTATTTCAAAGGGTATAGTTAAAGGAACCTCGAAAGGATACTTTTCTCCGAAAGACACTTTAACCAAGGCTCAGGCGCTGGTAATTGTAAGCAGAATTGCCGATATGCCCAAAGATAAGATATACTCCGAAGCCGCTGCTTTTCCCAAAAGCGTTTTCGAGGACAGTGAATATGCATATATCGTGTCAAATAAAGAAAATGAACTTGTTGTACTAAACAAAAAAACAGATACCAGAAAGGTTATATCCTTTGATAGTGTAATTTCGTCCACTATTATAGATATTGGCGACAGCATATTGGTTCCCAAGGCTTTTATAAACAGCCAAGGTAACCCTAAACATGAAGATTATCAGGGCGGATACATAGTGAATAAAAAGACATATGAAATAACAGAGTTTTCTTCGCCGTGGCTGTTGGAGCCGTTGGCATATTACAAGGATTGTATTTATTATCTTGACAGTACTACTGAAAAATACAAATATCATCTTGCAAAATATAACATCCGCACAGGCAAAACCACCATCAGTAATTGCACTATGACCTCCAGCTATAAGTTTGAGTACACAGATAAAAATATGCTGTATCTGAGTGGATCTTCAGCGGAAGAAGTTAATAAAAAAATACTGTCTTACGGAATTGTTTACCAAATAGACCTTGAAAATTTGTCTGTTAGTGAAGAAACCCACAAATACATTAATGCGCTTGATGCAGTAACAAGCAAATATTATTCCTATAACAAAATAGAAAACGATAAAAATCACGAAATAGAGGCAAATAACAGAAGTATAGTTCTGTGTAATCGCTTTACAAATGAAATTATCAAAGAAATTAAAGCAGAGGATATTTTCTTTGAAGCCGGATTTAATAATGCGGTGGTGTCCCCGGAGAATAAGAGAGATTACTTAAATTACAGGGCGTGTAACATAGATGACGAAATATATATTCTTAGCGAGGCACGTTCCAGACTCATCTGTATATCTAACGACGATATGTTTGATGTAGATATTGATAATTTCCATTTGAATCACGGAGAGGAACTTTTGGAAGTTTTTTCAAACAACTCCGGTGTTAAATATGCATTAATCGATATTCTTTTTCCGAGAGAACAGGCATACAAAATCAATGATACCAGTAGTGGAGCAGCTTATTCAAGTGTTTATAACCGCAGAATTTTTTACGGTGCGGATCCGCTTCCCGAAAATGCAAGGACAGGACTGGAAGTATTGAATTTTAAAAAGACGTTTGCTGATAATCATAAAAATCCTGCGGATTTAATCTATGCGCTGAACTATTACCTGACGCACGAATGTAATTATGACTATGACTCGCATAACAATCCTTCATCTCCCATATTTTCAATTAATGATAGCACAGTATGTATTGTTTTGCATAAAAAGGCTGTTTGTTCAGGATATGCAAATGCTTTTAATGATGTGCTGCGCTATGCCGGAGTAAAGTGTTCGATAATAGAGGGACAAGCTCATGCTTGGAATGTTGTGGAATTGAACGGAAATAAATATTATTTTGATACCACATGGAATTCCGGTGGCAAAAATGAAAACAGTTACTATATGATGTCTCTTGAGGAAATATCACGTGATCATACTCCCTATGATAGATACCTTGGATATTTGTATTAAGGAAAGAAAAAAGACCGATTAAATAAAGTTTAAAGATATGACAGCCGTTCTCCTGCGAGGAGGCGGCTGTCATGACGTCTATCGTTTTTTGTTAACCGATTTTGTGTTATCATAAATAATTTTAGAAAAATACTTGACAAAAGAATTTGTTAGTGTTATATTAAAGTCAAAGAAAGTCAAAGTCAAAAATTGACCAAAAAGAGGTGTTTATATATGAATATGTCAGATGCGATAGAAAAATTGCTTCTGGAAATGCTTCGTGAGGCGGGCGGAAACGTTCAGATTCAGCGAAACAACCTTGCGGGGGAGCTTAACTGTGTACCAAGTCAGATTAATTATGTGATACAGACACGTTTTACCCCTGAAAGAGGATATATTATAGAAAGCCGCAGAGGTGGCGGCGGCGGCGTTACGATACGTAGTGTAAGGACGGAGCGAGGTGCTTATCCTATGCATATAGTCAATGCTGTCGGTGACACACTTTCCTACCAAACGGCGGCGGTGTTTGTGCAAAATCTCCTCGACTACGAATGTATTACCAAGAGGGAGGCGCATCTTGTTTTAGGGGCGCTTAGCGATAAGGTTCTGCCCTTTGCCGCCGATGTGCGCGACACTCTCAGGGCGAAAATTTTCAAAAGTATGATAACAAGCCTTTTCGGCTGTAAGTAATGAAAGGACGGATATATATGTTGTGTGAAAAATGCGGAAAAAGACCTGCAATTGTTAAATATACACAGATAATAAACGGCAGAAAAAGCTCTCTTAACATTTGCTCTGCGTGCGCTGCGCAGGAATCTATTTTTGATAATTTCGGCTCGCTTTTAAGCTTTCGTGAGCGTGAGGAGGCATCCTCTGTACAGTGTCCGTGCTGCAAAATGACTCTTTCAGAGTTTTTAAGAAGCGGCAGAATGGGCTGTGGAGAGTGCTACAGTGTTTTCAGAAACCACGCAGCTGCAATGCTTAAAAAAATACACGGTACATCAAAGCATATTACAGAGGATATTAAACCAAAAAAAGAAGAAGTAAAAGAGCCAAAGAGTGAAATAGAGCTTCTTCGTGAAAAACTCTCAAATGCAATAGCAGAAGAAAATTTTGAAGAGGCGGCATCGCTTCGTGATATTATCCGTGAAAAGGAGGGCAAGTAAAATGAATAAACCTGTCGGAAATGAAAATGACATTGCCGTAACTACAAGAATACGCCTTGCCCGAAATGTAAAAGGACTTCCCTATCCGCGCACAATGGGAGAAGCGGCGGCGAAAAAGCTGACAGAAGATGTGTGGGAGGCTTTTTCTAATTCTCCGCTTAAAAGTGAGCTTATAGTCTACGATATAACAAAAATCTCCGATTTGGAGAAAAAAGCCCTCGTCGAAAAGCATCTTATAAGTACGGAGCTTTGTGTTTCAAAGGTGCCGTCTGTGGCAATAATAAGTAATGACGAAAAAATTTCCATAATGGTAAACGAGGAAGACCACATAAGAATTCAGGTGTTTGAGCAGGGCCTCGATGCAGAGGGTGCGTACGATACGGCAAAAAAGATTGAAACACTTCTTGCCGAGAAGATAGAATTTGACTATGACGACGAGTTTGGATATCTTACAAGCTGTCCCACAAATGCAGGAACGGGACTTCGGGCATCGGTGATGCTGCACCTTCCTGCAATAAGCGCTGCGCACAGAATAAATCCGCTTTTAAAATGGGCGGCAAACCTCGGAATGACGGTCAGAGGTCTTTACGGAGAAGGCTCAAAGGCAAGCGGCGCACTTTTCCAGCTTTCAAACCAGATAACTTTGGGTACAAGTGAAAAGGATATTATTTCACGTTTTACGGCGGCATCGTGCAGCCTTATCAGTGAGGAGCGCAGAATCTGTGCCGAAATTTTCGAAAACAACTATTGTGAGCTTACCGATAAGTGTCTCAGAAGTCTTGGAATTATAAAAAATGCATATATGATTTCAAGCAGCGAGGCAATGAATCTTGTATCAAATGTCTGTATGGGTGTAAATGCAGGAATAATAAAAAATATTGATACGCCCAAACTGCGCAGGGCACTCTTTTCGTCGATGAGTGCTCTGATGAGCCTTACAATGCACGATAAGGGAGCGCAGGAAAGAGATATAAAGCGTGCGCAGATATTACAGACGGCATTGACAGAAACGAACTAATGGGGAAAGGAGAAAACATATGAGTATAGAAAACAGATTTACACAAAAAGCCCAGCGTGCAATAGCACTTTCCCAGGAGTGTGCGCAGGCGACAAATTGCAATTATATAGGAACGGAGCATTTGCTCTGGGGACTTTTGGAGGAGGGCAGCGGCTTTGCCGCAAAATACCTTTCCTCGTTGGGAATGACATCAGAAAACCTCAAAGAAAAAATTGAAAAATATAATATGGAGGTTGCTTCAACGGGAAGCTTTGCAGGCTTTACCCCAAGAACGAACAGATGCCTGCAAAACAGTGTTACCGAGGCGCATAAGCATTCAAGCTCCTATATAGGAACGGAGCATATACTCCTTGCCCTTTCGAGGGAGCGTGACAGTGTGGCGTTTCGTATACTTGTTTCATACGGTGCGCCGCAAAATCTGTATGAGGAGCTTTCAAAACAGATTACAGAGGAAGTTCCCGAAAGCGAAAAGGGGAAAAACAAGGCAGGCGGTGATACCCCTACGCTAAATCAGTTCGGACGTGACCTTACGGAGCTTGCGCGAAGCGGAAAATTTGACCCCGTAATAGGCCGAGAAAAGGAGATTGAGCGCGTAATACAAATCCTATCAAGGAGAACGAAAAACAACCCCGTTCTTTTAGGTGAGCCGGGTGTTGGAAAAACTGCCGTTGCAGAGGGACTTGCGCAGGAAATTGCGGCAGGAAACGTGCCCGAGCTTTTAAAGGGTAAGCGCGTGTTCTCACTTGACCTTTCAAGCGTAATTGCAGGCGCAAAATATCGCGGTGAATTTGAAGAACGCCTCAAAAAGGCGATGGAGGAAATAATAAAATCGGGAAATATAATCCTTTTTGTCGATGAAATGCATACTATAATAGGGGCAGGTGCGGCAGAGGGCGCAATAGATGCGTCAAATATATTAAAGCCGTCGCTTGCGCGCGGTGAGCTTCAGCTTATCGGTGCAACAACGCTTAACGAATACAGAAAGTATGTCGAAAAGGACGCTGCCCTTGAAAGAAGATTTCAGAGCGTAATGGTTGGTGAGCCGTCTGTTTCGGAGACAGTGCAAATTCTTAAAGGGATTCGCGAAAAGTACGAGGCACACCACGGTGTAAAAATATTAGATGCGGCAATTGAGGCGGCGGCAAAGCTCAGCAGCCGGTATATAACAGACAGATTTTTGCCGGATAAGGCGATTGACCTTGTTGACGAGGCGTGCAGCCGCGTCAGATTGGGCGCACTTACTCTGCCGCCTGATATAAAGGAGCTTGAAAAAGAAATCGAGATAGCACAAAACGAGAAGAAAGAAGCAATAAATGCCCAGGACTTTGAAAAGGCTGCAGCATTGCGCGATAAGGAAAAGGAGCTTAATGAATCCCTCTCAAAGCTGCGCGAGGAATGGAAAAGCACAAGTGCACAGAGTGCAGGTGAAATAGGCGAAGAGGAAATAGCCGAGGTTATTTCGGCGTGGACAAAAATCCCCGTAAAAAAGCTTGCCCAGGAGGAGTCTGAAAGACTTAAAAATCTGGAAGAGGTGCTTCATGAGCGTGTAATAGGACAAGACGAGGCGGTAAGCGCCGTTTCACGGGCAATCCGCAGGGGCAGAGTTGGTCTTAAAGACCCGAAAAGGCCAATCGGCTCGTTTATATTCCTCGGCCCTACGGGTGTAGGCAAAACAGAGCTGAGTAAAGCCCTTAGTGAAGCGCTCTTTGGTGATGAAGATGCACTTATAAGAATTGATATGTCAGAATATATGGAGAAGCACTCCGTATCAAAGATGGTTGGCTCCCCTCCCGGATATGTCGGCTTTGAGGAGGGAGGACAGCTCACCGAAAAAGTAAGGCGTAAGCCCTACAGTGTAATTCTTTTTGACGAAATCGAAAAGGCACATCCTGACGTTTTCAATATTCTTTTGCAAATTCTTGATGACGGTCAGCTTACGGACAGTCAGGGACGGCGTGTGGATTTTAAGAACTGCGTTATAATTATGACCAGTAATGTCGGTGCAAGGAGTATATCAGAGCCTAAATCACTTGGCTTTGCATCCGCAGCACCTGACAGGGAAAGTGCGAATAAAAACATCAGAAGCAATGTTACAGACGAGCTTAAAAAGATGTTCAGACCTGAATTTCTTAACCGTGTTGACGATATAATTGTATTTTCACAGCTTAGTGAGGAAGAGATAGGAAAAATCGCCCTCGTAATGCTTGAAGGTCTTAAAAAACGTCTTTTATCAAACGGTATAGAGGTAAGCTTTGACGAAAGTGCCGTAAAAATGCTTGCAAAAGAGGGCTTTGACCCGATTTACGGTGCGCGTCCGCTTCGCCGTGCAATTACAAGCAAGGTGGAGGATTTGTTTGCAGGCGAAATACTTGACAGTAAAGTTCAAAGCGGTGACAGTGTAATTGTAAAAGAAGAAAATGGGGAAATAGTAATAGAAAAAATATAACCGGTGGCAAAGTGATAAAATGGTAAGCTTTTCTTAAAAAAAGCGATAAAATGTCGATAATTGTGCTTTTATCGATAAAAAAATACTTGAAATCAAAATAAAAGTGTAGTATTATGACGTAGATAGGCAAAAATAAAATATAATTCTATAGTCATCGGAGGAATAGAAAATGGCTGAAATTAAAAAGGTTGCTATAATGACAGGCGGCGGCGATTGCCCAAGCCTTAATGCCGTAATCCGTGCCGTTACAACTACTGCTATAGTAAAATATGGTCTGGAAGTTGTGGGTATCAAAAAAGGTTATCATGGTCTTTATAACAAGGATTTTATGCCTCTTACACTTGACAATGTTCAGGAAATTATCGGTGAGGGCGGTTCAATCCTTAAAAGCTCGAATAAGGACAACCTTTTCAAATATCCCGTACGTGATGAAAACGGCGATATTGTGAAGAAAGACGGAAAAATTGTATATGAGGACGTATCCCACGTAGGCGTGCAGAATCTCAAGGATGAGGGTATTGATGCTCTCTTTATTCTTGGCGGTGACGGCACACTTACAAGCGGTCGTGACTTTGCGCGTTTGGGAGTAAACGTAATCGGTATTCCCAAGACAATTGATAATGACCTTAGTTGTACTGACTACACGTATGGCTTTGATACCGCTATCGGTATTGTAAGCAATTCACTCGACAGACTCAGATCAACTGCAAAGAGCCATGGCAGAATTATGGTTGCAGAGGTTATGGGTCGCGGCGCAGGCTGGCTGACACTTCACGGCGGTATCGCAGGTGCGGCTGATGCTATCCTTCTCCCCGAAATCCCCTACGATATAAACAAGGTTGCAGATAAGATTAAGGCAGACTTTGCAAAGGGCAAGGATTTTGCAATCGTTGCCGTTGCAGAGGGTGCAAAGCCCAAGGACGGCGAGGCAGTTATTCTCAAAGTGCGTGAGGATAGTCCTGATCCCATCCGTCTTGGCGGTATTGCAAATGTTGTTGCAGACCAGCTTGAGGAGCTTTGCGGCAACGAGGCGAGGGCTACTATCCTTGGACATGTTCAGCGTGGCGGCAGCACGTCAGGTCATGACAGAGTGCTCTCTTCCCGTTACGGTTATGCTGCAGTTGAGCTTGCAATGCAGGGTAAGTTCGGTAATATGGTTGTTATCAAGGGTGACAAGATGGGTTATGAGTCTCTTGAAAACGTTATCGGACAGAAAACAAAGCAGGTTGATCCCAACGGTGAGCTTATAGAAATGGCGAAGGCTATGGGAATTAGCTTTGGTGATTAATTCAGGGACATCAGCAAAATGCGCCCAGCGCGCAAGGGTATAAAAATTAAAGTACCTGTGTGCGGAAAAGAGCTTTTAATACAGTTATGTAGAAATCCGCAGTACGCTGCGGATTTCTTTTGAATTACCCCTTGCGCTACGGACAAACTGAGCCTCTCGTAGTATCTATATACAACTTCGGTCTCAGTTTGTCCGTTGTGCATCATTTTTCTTTAGTCCCAAGAAAGGAGCGTATCCTATGACAATACGTGAGCAAACTGAAAAGATAGAGCGTGAAACACTCTCCCCGTATGCGATGCTTTCGCAGAATACTAAGGGGAGAAAAGAACCGTGTGAATTATGCGATATACGCACCGAATTTCAGCGCGACAGGGATAAAATAATTCATTCCAAGGCATTTCGCCGTTTAAAGCATAAGACGCAGGTTTTTATTACGCCCGAGGGTGACCATTACAGAACACGTCTTACCCATACGCTGGAGGTTTCGCAGATTGCGCGCACAATTGTGCGCTCGCTCAGGCTTAACGAGGATTTGGCAGAGGCAATGGCGATGGGTCACGATTTGGGGCATACGCCGTTCGGTCACGCAGGGGAAAAGGCACTTGATACGCTGTGCAGCAGTGGTTTTCGCCATAATGAGCAGAGCTTGCGTGTTGTAGAGGTGCTTGAAAACCTTAATCTGACGGAAGAAGTACTTGACGGAATAAAAAACCACCCCGGTGATTGCGAGGCGCAGACCCTTGAAGGAACAGTCCTTAAGTATGCAGACAGAATTGCATACATAAACCACGATATTGATGACGCGTGCCGCGGTGGAGTTATATCGCCGCAAAGTATTCCAAAGAGCATTACCGATATTCTTGGGGAAACCCATTCAGAGAGGATAAACACCCTTGTGAAGGATATTATTTTTGCATCTCAGGGAAAAGGCGAAATCCTTATGACAGAAGAAGTGGAGCTTGCAATGAACGCTCTGCGCAAATTTATGTTTGAATACGTGTATGTAGGCTCAAGCGCAAAAAAAGAAGAAGCCAAGGTTCACGGAATAATAGAGGGCATTTTCACATATTACTGCGAAAAGCCTGATGCACTTCCCATTCATATGCAGGAAATTGCGTGGACACAGGGTATTGAAAGGGCAGTTTGCGATTACATCGCAGGGATGAGCGACCGTTTTGCAATATATACATTTAATGATATTTATGTGCCGAGGTCGTGGAATAAAATATGATTTTATAACGCAAAAGCTGTAAATTAAAGTTTACAACTTTTGCGTTTTCTTGTATAATAAAAACTGTAACAAAGAGAAAAAGCGAATTTTTTGCAACTGCAGGTTGCAAAAAATTCAAAGTAAAGTTGGTTGATGATATGTATTTTCTCTGATACAATTGAATATAATTAATATGATATACCAATATTTTCCCACAAGGAGTTGTATTTATGACAATAGGTGAAAAAATTGCATCCCTTCGCATAGCGGCAGATATATCACAGGAACAGCTTGCTGAAAAAATTTCGGTATCAAGGCAATCCGTTTCAAAATGGGAAATGGATCAGGCTCTTCCGCAGATTGATAAGGTACTGCAGCTTTGCGAGCTTTTTAATGTTTCGGCGGATGAGCTTTTGCATGATAAAATAAATCTTTCTCTTAAAAGCGTTGATAAAGAAATAAAAAATAAATATTTTGGTACAGACGGATTTCGTGGGGAGGCAAATCTTACCCTGACATCTATGCAGGCATACAAGGTGGGCAGATTCCTTGGCTGGTATTATTCCTCCCCCCTTTCAGGATGTGCTAAAGCAGGCTACAGACCACGTATCGTAATAGGAAAGGATACGAGGCGTTCAAGCTATATGCTGGAATATTCAATTGTAGCAGGAATAACTGCATCAGGTGCTGACGCATATATGCTCCACGTTACAACAACGCCAAGCGTTTCATATGTAACACGACAGGAGGAATTTGATTGCGGTATTATGATTACTGCATCACATAATCCCTACTATGATAACGGAATAAAGGTTATAAACCGCTACGGCGAAAAGCTTGATGATAAGGTTACGGCACTTATTGAAGCATATATTGACGGTAATTTGAGTGCTATCGGAGTTTCAGGGGATGACCTGCCGCTTGCGTGCAGAGAAAAGATAGGCTGTATTGTTGACTATTCCTCGGGCAGAAACAGATATGTGGGATACCTTATTTCCCTGGCTTCACATTCGTATAAAAACCTCAAAATAGGTCTTGACTGTGCAAACGGAGCATCGTGGATGATTGCAAAATCGGTTTTCGGTGCACTCGGTGCGCAGACTGTTGTAATAGGTGCAGACCCCAACGGACTTAATGTTAACGAAAACTGCGGTTCTACACATATAGAAAACCTGTGCCGTCTTGTAAGAGAGCAGCACCTTGACGTAGGCTTTGCCTTTGACGGAGATGCGGACAGATGTATAGCGGTTGACGGAAACGGTAATGTTGTAGACGGGGATAAGATGCTCTATATCCTTGGAAAGCGTCTTAAATCAAGAGGAATGCTCAACGGCAATACTGTTGTTGCAACAATTATGTCAAACAGCGGATTTATCCGGAGCCTGGAAAAGGAAGGCATCAAGTGTGAGCAGACCAATGTAGGTGACCGTTTTGTATATGAATGTATGCAGGAAAAGGATTTCTGCCTCGGCGGAGAGCAGTCAGGACATATTATCCTTAAAAAATATGCAACAACGGGTGACGGAATTCTCACCGCCATTATGGTGACGGAGGAAATCTGCGATAGTAAACTGCCGCTTTCGGAGCTTGCAGCGCCTGTTATACTTTATCCGCAGTACACACAAAATGTTCGTGTAAAGGATAAAGGGGCAGTTCTCTCTGACAGTGAGGTTTTGAAAAAGCTTTCAGAGGTAGAAACGCTTATTGCAGGAAACGGCAGAGCACTTCTTCGTAAGAGCGGAACAGAGCCTGTTATCCGTATAATGATTGAAAGCGAAAGCGAAGAAAAATGTAAAGAATATGCTTCTTTAATTGCGGACACAATAAAAGAGCGAGGTCATAACGCAGAATAAAATATGCGATAAAGCCTGATTGTGCCAAGCTTTTTAGCCCCTCAGCAACCTATTATCCAGCCGTCATCGTGCCTATTTCGAGGAACTAAAAAGCTTGATACAGTCAGGCTTTTTTTCGTCATATTCATTTCTCCTGAAAAATGTTCATTGCTCCCAAGGTTATATAACTGCGAAGCTGCGGCGGCTTTTTCATAAGCTCACGCGAGAGGGTTTGCACGTGTGCAGAGGTTTTCCCCTGCTCGCATTGGCGGCGTAATTTGCCGCGCGAGGTAAGAATAGCCTCCATATAATGAACTCCTCCGCGCGATTTGAAGTAATACATATTACTTGGCGGCACAAGCGGCTCCCCAAGAACATTTACATAGTCATTTTCGGCGGCAAAGCTATAGATGCTTTGTCGTCGTTTTTCATATTGTGCGCCGTGCTTTTTTTGGAGTGCGGATAGTGCCTCTGGTGAAAAACCCTGCCCGTCAAAGCTGATGCAAAGCTGCGGCAGATCTGAATTAATTGCAACAAACTGCGCCTTGTTGCCCCCTTTTGAATGACCTGAAACGGTAATGCCTGTGTCTTTATCCCAGCCGCACTTTGCCACCGTCAAATAAAACCAGTTGAGTGCACTGACCTGTTGGTCTGTGGCAAAATCGTTGTATACAGTTTTTCTGCCTTCCTCCCGCCCGTCCTTTTTGTAAAAAATATATGTATTTTCCTCAGGAATACCGCTTAACCCCTCCCCATTATCAATCCATTCACTTTTCCCCGTCCCTTTAAAAACAATGGAAACGCTTTCATCAGGCTTTGTAAAGGCGCACGCCGTCATAAGGCTTTTTGAAACGATAAGGTTTTCAATAACTGAATTTGCGATAACGCTGTCAAAGCGCACTGCATTTTTTAAGATTTTAAGCCGTAGTATTTCGCGCTCGCTCCATGTGTTAGTGAAAGGGTTTTTAAAATCCTCTTCCAGAGTACTCACGATTGATTTAAAAGTTTCCTTTGGCGCAGGGGTGCTTTTGTACGCAAGATACATATATACGTTATAGATTGCCTCCACGTTCGCTTTTTTCAAAAGTTCTTTATCAAGATAATTCATTCACTTCACTCCTCTATATTATATGATATTTTTATTCAAAAGGAGTTGCGTTCTCAAAAATTTTGTGATATTATCAAAATGACGGCATAATTTCAGAAAGGAGAATAGGTTATGAAATGTATTATCAACGGCAAAGTCCTTTTAAAAGACCGCGCTATTGAAGGCGTAGCAATCGTTTTTAGTGAAAAAATTGAAAAGATAGCCCCGCTTAGCGATATAGACATTAGTGCATATGAAGTAATCGATGCACAAGGAATGTATGTGTCGCCCGGTCTTGTGGATATGCATATTCACGGCTACTTAGGTGCTGATGCGTCTGACGCAGATGTAGCGGGAATTAAAAAAATGGCAGAAGGCATCATAAAGAACGGCGTTACTGCGTGGTGCCCTACAACGATGACTGTTTCAAAGGCAGAGATTGAAGCGGCATTTGATGCAGTGCGTGAGGTAAAGGACAGCGCCTCTTATTACGGTTCCAGAATTTTGGGCGTAAACAGCGAAGGCCCCTTTATAAATGCGAAGAAAAAGGGTGCGCAGGCGGAGGAGCATATTTTAAAGCCTGATGCTGATTTTATTGAAAAACATTCAGATTTGGTGAAGCTTTTCACCGTTGCACCTGAGGTTGATGGTGCAGCAGAGTGTATAGAAAAGGTTTCAAAAAATACAAATGTACTTATTTCTATGGGACATACTGATGCAACCTATGAGGAGGCTGTGGCAGGAATTAAAAAGGGTGTAAGGCATACTACCCACCTCTTTAATGCTATGACAGCTCTTTCGCACCGCAGCCCGGGCGTTGTAGGTGCAGCACTTGCAGACAGTAATGTAAGCACGGAGCTTATTGCCGACACCTTCCACGTAAACAAGGGACTTTTCGGTCTTATTGCAAAAATCAAGGGGGATAAGCTTTGCCTTATCACCGACTGCATAAGAGCGGGCGGAATGCCCGACGGCGACTATACATTAGGCGGACAGAGCGTACACAAAGAGGGCATTAAGTGCCTGATGGACGACGGAACAATTGCAGGCAGCGTATTAAAGCTTAACGAGGCAGTTTATAATCTCTATGAAAACTCTGACCTTGAGCTTTATGAGGCTGTAAACTGTGCATCTCTCAATGTTGCAAAGGCACTTGGTGAGGATAAGGAAATCGGCTCCCTTGAAGAAGGAAAGCGTGCCGACATAGTAATTGCCGACGAAAAGTTTAATGTAAAGACAACAATCCTCGGCGGAGAAATAAGATATAAAGGAGAATAATGATGATTGCAAAACTTGAACCACAATTTATGCCAATGGTAAAGGTTATAAACGATTATAAAGAAGCAGTAAAAAATGCACCCTCACAGCCTGTTTGTGTTTGTGTAGAGAGAAACGGAGGACTTATGGCTGTATATAAGCTCGACGTTTATAAGGAAAATACAGGTCACGATGAAGAAAACTATGAAATAGTAGAAAGAATTATTAAGACCTTACTTTGGGCGAAGGGCGGATACAAGGTATATGTTGCAGGCTCTAAATATATTTACGAGCGTATTGCAGCAGATTACTCCGTTGGCGGTGCAAGGGAATTTGACTTTAACTTTATGGCACGTGTATACGAAAAGCCTTTTGAAGTTGTCTATGTTGAAAATGTACAGGATGCCCCCAAGGAAAACGATAAATCATCACCCGTAGGCCGTCACCTTGACGGCTGCCGTATCGGCTTTGACGCAGGCGGAAGTGACCGTAAGGTTTCTGCCGTAGTTGACGGTGAAACAGTTTTTTCTGTCGAGGTTGTATGGTTCCCCAAGCTTCAGAGCGTCCCGATGTATCATTACGAGGGTATTTTAAACGCAATGAAGACTGCGGCATCACATATGCCCAGAGTTGATGCTATCGGTGTTTCATCAGCAGGTGTATACATTGATAACAAAATAATGGTTGCATCACTCTTCTTAAAGGTATCTGATGAAGATTTTGAAAAGCACGTAAAGAATATGTACATTGACGTTGCAAAGGAAATCGGCGATGTTCCCGTTGAGGTTGCAAATGACGGTGACGTAACAGCACTGGCAGGCGCAATGAGCCTTGAGGATAACAACGTACTCGGCGTTGCAATGGGTACGAGCGAGGCGGCAGGTTATGTTGACAAGGACGGAAATATAACAGGCTGGCTTAACGAACTTGCGTTCGTTCCCGTTGACTTTAATAAGGGTGCGATGGTTGACGAGTGGAGCGGTGATTATGGCTGCGGTGTTAAGTATTTCTCGCAGGATGCTGTAATAAAGCTTGCGCCTAAGGCAGGAATTGAGCTTGATGAAAGCCTTTCACCTGCAGAAAAGCTCAAGGTTGTTCAGGGTCTTATGGAAAATGACGACAGCCGTGCGGCAGATATTTATGAAACAATCGGTACATATTTTGGCTATACAATTGCTTATTACTCGATTTTCTATGATATAAAGCACGTTCTTATTATGGGCAGAGTTACAAGCGGTAAGGGCGGTACAATTCTTCTTAATCAGGCGAAAGAAGTTCTCAGGACAGAATTCCCCGAGCTTAGTGAGAAGATTACTCTTCATATTCCTGATGAAAAAGCAAGAAGAGTGGGGCAGTCGGTTGCAGCAGCAAGCCTTCCAAAAATAAAGTAAGAAAAACACAAACAGGCGTCGGGACAAAATCCCAACGCCTGTTTTATTACGTTAAAAAAGGGGATTGTTAAGGGGATGCCCCTTAACATTGAATTTATCAAAACCGAGGGCGTGAACCTCGGTTTTGATTCCTTACAAGGGCTGGCACGGTGAGTGCCGCGCGAGCGTAAGCCCTTATCTCGCAACGAAACATTTTCTTTAGAAACTTTTCGTTGCGAAAGGCTGACTTTGTCAGCCTTATAGCGTCTCTTCATCATCACATCTTGCAACACACTTTACAAGACACGCCGTTGTTGTTATTGTTAGAGAGAAAAACAGTACCAGTAAGCCGACTATTATTGCGCCAATTCCGCTTGTAGCGGCAAAGGTAACCGCCAAAAGAATTACTGCTGTTAAAATTGCGCCTAAAATTCCCGTTATTAAAACTGATAGTATCGGGCACAGACAGCTTCGTGCCGCAAAGCTGCGCGAGGTTGCCGAAACGACAAGCAGTATTGCAAGGTAAACGACAGCGATAGCGAAAACCACCCATAAAAATGCAGGAGTTACGGTTATAATCGCCAAAAAGTTGAGAACTGCCGCAACAATTCCCAAAATGATACTTGCACCAATTGCAAGAAGCGTGCAACCGCCTCTGCAAGAACATCCAAAGTTATTCATAGATTATTCACCTCCCGTTATATTCTATGCTAAAATTTATATGGGGGTGAAAAAAGGCTGTGACAAAATTTTGCCACAGCCTTTCATTAATTTTGAATTTTGAAATATGTACTTAGCAAACGCCGTATGCAAGCATTGCTTCTGCTACCTTCTTAAAGCCTGCAATATTAGCACCTGCAACAAGGTCATAACCAAGACCGTATTCAACTGCAGCGTCAACGCTAACCTTATGGATGTTCTGCATAATTCCCATAAGCTTTTCATCAACTTCTTCTGCAGTCCAGCTATAACGCATAGAGTTCTGTGCCATTTCAAGTGCAGATACTGCAACACCGCCTGCGTTAACTGCCTTTGAAGGACCTACGATAAGTCCGTTATCTCTGAGAAGTGCCACAGCCTCGTTAGTTGTAGGCATATTTGCAACCTCGATATAATACTTTGTACCGTTTGCAATAATCTTCTTTGCCTCTTCGATACCGATTTCGTTCTGAGTTGCACAAGGCATACAGATATCAGCCTTAACACCCCAGGGCTTTTCGCCTGCAAAGAACTGGCAACCGAATTTATCAGCGTAATCCTGTGCACGGTCACGGCCTGAAGCTCTCATCTCGAGCATAAAGTCAATCTTTTCCTGAGTTGTAACACCATCTGGGTCATATACATAACCGTCAGGGCCTGAAATTGTGATAACCTTACCGCCGAGCTGTGCTACCTTTGCTGCAACACCCCATGCAACGTTACCAAAGCCTGAAATTGCAACTGTCTTACCTTCGATTGTTTCACCAAAATGCTTGAGAACTTCACAAGCATAGTATGTAGCACCATAACCTGTAGCCTCGGGACGGATTAAAGAACCGCCGTATGAAAGACCTTTACCTGTAAGAACACCGTTCTCCCAAGTACCCTTAATTCTCTTATACTGACCGTAGAGGTAACCGATTTCCCTTGCGCCAACACCGATGTCACCTGCGGGAACGTCTACGTCAGGACCGATATGACGGTAAAGCTCTGTCATAAAGCTCTGGCAAAATCTCATAATTTCGCCGTCAGACTTACCTCTGGGGTCAAAGTCGCTGCCGCCCTTACCGCCGCCAATGGGAAGACCTGTAAGGCTATTCTTAAATGTCTGCTCGAAAGCAAGGAACTTCATAATAGAAAGGTTAACGGAAGGATGGAAACGAAGTCCGCCCTTGAAAGGTCCGATTGCACCGTTGAACTGTACACGGAAACCTCTGTTAACCTGAACTTTACCGTTGTCATCCACCCAGGGAACACGGAAAAGAATCTGTCTTTCAGGCTCTACAAGTCTTTCGAAAAGACCTGAAGTTTCAAGCTCGGGACGTTTTTC
>JAZODM010000018.1:0-1877 GCA_045596985.1 Clostridia bacterium | reverse complement strand
ACACCGATTTTTCCGAATATGAAAGAAAGGAAAAAATTCGGGCAGGTGTGATGAAAACCTTTTGGCTGATAAAAGACGGAAACGGGGAAGAGTTTATTTACGTTTCGCAATACGGCGAGAATTTTCTGTGCGAAAAAACGGGCGATAAACCTGCAAGGACAAATTTCAAAATAATAATCGCTTCGACAATAATTTCGCCTGCGGTAACGGTGATTATACTCCGAAAAAACGGTTTTTCCCTGAAAAAATAAAAATCGTTATTGACTTTTACCCAAGGCAGAGTAATAGAATAATGCCGAAAGGGGGTTATCTTCTTGAAAATCAAAGAGGTAACACAGCTTACGGGTCTGACCGACAAGGCAATAAGGCTGTATATTGAAAACGGTCTGGTTTCGCCCGGCATATCGGAAGATTACAACGGTAGAAGAAAAATAGACTTTTCGCAGGCTGATGCCGACCGACTGAAAAATATTGCCGTTCTTCGAAAAGCAGGCTTTTCAATCAGCGAAATAAAGCAGATAATCTGCGGCGGCGAAGAAGCAGAAAAAACGGTTAAAGCATTTGTTGAAAAAACTAAAATACAAATCGGTCAGCAGAGCGACACGGTGGCAATACTTGAAAACGCTGATTTTGAGCAGGGAATAACGCTTGAAAATCTTTGCGCCGTGCTTATGAACTCATCGGCCGAAAAATCCGTGCCGCAAGAGGATATGGAAACACCGCCGGGTGAAAGAATAGTGCGGCAGGCTTTCAGCATTATCGGCGTTATCGGTGCGGTTTTAAGTCTGATTCCCGTGGGCTGGTTTATGTGGAACTGGCTCAGCTATAAGCATTTGAAATTCGATGCGGGAATGATTTTCTGGGCAGCTGTTACCAATATATGCTTTGCCGTGCTTTTCTTTTTATGGCTCATCCTGTATCGGGGCAACACGGAAAACCGCTTCTTCCGCAGAAAAAAGAAGATGAGAATTAAATCAAATGTTGCAATTTCGGCTTTGTTAGCGGGTGCTATGCCGTTGGCAGTTGTTTGGTTTGCGTTTTGTGCTTGGATTTTCGGCGGAGATATCTACTGTGAAACCGACAGGCCTGAACACTATCTGGACTTTTATGAAGAAGCTAATTGGATATACAGCCGGGCAATTGAAATATTCCCGTCTGAAATACCGGAGTACGCTGAAAACGTAAAATATTATTACCGTCTGGACGGCGAGCTGTATGAACTTTTTGCCGAGTGGAGAGTGCCCGAATATACAACTTCCGAAAAAGATATGAAAGAGTTTCTGGAAGAAATGCACGGGGATGATTATTACGGGCTTTTTGAGGATATGAAAGAACAGAATTTTTATGAAGTGAAAAATATGGAGTACGAAAGAGCAAAGGCAAGAGTTATTGAAACAACCTTGAGCATACGTACATATACCGATTTCGATGTTGATGATGAAAACAGAGAGTTTTCAGGTGCAGAGCTAAAATATGAGATAAACAAGATTCATCCCGTAAACAAAGGTGACTGGGTGTGCTATTTCTTTGAAGGAGACAACCTGAACGGCTATTGGAGAGATGACTATATGCTTTTTGCTTATAATGATAAAACACAGACTCTGCGCTATTTCATATCAAGAAGCGAAAGCGATCCGTATGCGGCACAGTTGGAGTGGTGAACAATTTATTGTTGCGTTAAACCGTAATCTAAACAGCAAAAAGCACCCGAAAGGGTGCTTTTTTAATCCAATAATTCAGCTATAATTGTGTTTGAAACGAGGAAGCCTTGAGGTGTGAGGCGGATGCCTTTTTTGTCGGAAACGAGCAGGCCGTTTTTCTCGAAAACCGTTGATTTATCAACCATTTTCGTCGGAATTTCAAAGCCGAAGCGGCTT
>JAZODM010000017.1:0-14371 GCA_045596985.1 Clostridia bacterium | reverse complement strand
GAAATCAGCTCTATGGTACTCGCTAAGCTCAAGGCTGATGCAGAAAGCTACCTCGGCGAGACTGTTTCTCAGGCAGTAATCACAGTTCCTGCATATTTCTCCGACGCACAGCGTCAGGCAACAAAGGACGCAGGAAAAATTGCAGGTCTTGAAGTTCTTCGTATTATAAACGAGCCTACTGCTGCTGCATTCGCTTACGGTATGGATAAGGAAAACGACCAGAAGGTTATGGTTTATGACCTTGGCGGCGGTACGTTTGACGTATCAATCCTTGATATCGGTGACGGTGTATTTGAAGTTCTGGCAACAAACGGTGACACGAGACTTGGCGGTGACGATTTTGACGATGCTATCATAAATTATCTTGTAGCAGAGTTCAAGAAGGAAAACGGTATTGACCTTTCAACTGACCGTATGGCTATGCAGAGACTTAAGGAAGCTGCAGAAAAGGCAAAGATTGAGCTTTCAGGTGTTACAACAAGCACAATCAATCTTCCCTTCATCACTGCAGATGCGTCAGGCCCCAAGCATCTTGACATCACTCTTTCAAGAGCGAAGTTCAATGAGCTTACTGCAGCACTTGTAGAGCGTACAATCATTCCTACAAAGAAGGCTCTTTCAGATGCAGGTCTTACAACAAATGACATTGATAAAGTATTGATGGTAGGTGGCTCAAGCCGTATTCCTGCCGTTAACGAAGCTGTAGAAAAGCTTATCGGCAAAGCTCCCGACAAGGGTATCAACCCTGACGAATGTGTTGCACTCGGTGCGGCAATTCAGGCAGGTGTTCTCGGCGGTGACGTTAAGGATATTGTCCTTCTCGACGTAACCCCCCTTTCACTCGGTATCGAAACAATGGGCGGCGTTTGCACAAAGCTTATTGAAAGAAATACAACAATCCCCACAAAGAAGAGCCAGATTTTCTCAACTGCGGCTGACAATCAGACAAGCGTTGACATTCACGTTCTTCAGGGTGAAAGAGAAATGGCGGCAGATAATAAGACTCTCGGTAACTTTATGCTGTCAGGTATTGCGCCCGCTCCCCGTGGAGTTCCGCAGATTGAGGTTACATTTGATATAGATGCAAACGGTATCGTAAATGTAAGTGCTAAAGACCTCGGCACAGGTCAGGAGCAGAAGATTACAATTACTGCATCATCAAATCTTTCTGATGAAGATATTGACAAGGCAGTAAAGGAAGCAGAGCAGTACGCAGAAGAGGATAAGAAGCGTAAGGAAGCTATCGACATCCGTAACAATGCAGACCAGCTTGTATATCAGAGTGAGAAAACACTCACAGAGCTTGGCGACAAGGTTGAGCAGGCTGATAAAGACGCAGTTCAGGCTGAAATTGACAAGGTTAAGGAAGCGCTTAAGGGTGATAACAATGACCTTATCAAGAGTGCTACCGAGGCACTTCAGCAGAAGTTCTATGAAATCAGCTCAAAGCTCTATGCACAGGCAAATCCGCAGGGACAGCCCGGGGCAGATGCAGGTGCTCAGCAGCAGGGCGAAAACGTATATGACGCTGATTTTACTGATACAACAGAGAATAATTGACAGTTGAAAGTTAAAGAAGATTTTTGCAAAGGCAAAAATCCACAATAATTTTCCATTTTCCATTGTCAATTTTCCATTTGAATAATAAAACAAAAGGGGAGGTCGCTTTTCAGACCGC
Source organism: Clostridia bacterium (assembly GCA_045596985.1). Lineage (GTDB taxonomy): Bacteria > Bacillota > Clostridia > UMGS1883 > UMGS1883 > UMGS1883. The sequence goes on along the minus strand of JAZODM010000017.1, from coordinate 12,693 downwards.
CCCTTTACTCCTTTGAGGTGTTAATAAATGGCAGATAAGAGAGACTACTACGAGGTGCTCGGCGTACAAAAAGGGGCATCTGATGACGAAATAAAAAAAGCATACAGAAAGCTTGCAAAAAAATATCATCCTGACCTTAACAAGGACAATCCCGATGCAGCAGATAAATTTAAAGAGGCGGCAGAGGCATATGACGTACTCAGCGACAGTGAAAAGAGAAGCCGTTATGACCAGTTCGGCCACGCTGGCGTAGACCCCAATGCAGGATTTGGCGGCGGAGGCAGCGGATTTGGCGGCTTCGGCGGTTTTGATATGGGGGATATTTTCGACAGCTTCTTCGGTGGCGGATTTGGTGGCGGAGGCTCGAGACGAAACGGACCTATACGTGGCAGGGATATTCAGCAGGCAATAGAGCTTACCTTTGAGGAGGCGGCATTCGGCTGCAAAAAGAAGGTAAGCATTATCCGCAGTGAAAGCTGTGACGAATGCAGCGGCAGCGGTGCAAAGAAGGGGACATCACCCGTAAAATGTTCAAAGTGCGGTGGCACGGGACAGATGCGTACAGTGCAGAACACCCCCTTTGGTCAGTTTGCATCAACAAGCACGTGTAATGTGTGCGGTGGCAGAGGTACTACCATAAGCGACCCCTGTCCCAAATGTAACGGTGCAGGTCAAATCAGGAAAAACCGCGAGCTGGAGGTTAATATACCACAGGGTATAGACCACGGACAGACTGTTTCTGTAAGAGGACAGGGTGAGGCAGGTCTTCGTGGGGGCCCTTCGGGAGATTTACTTATAACCGTATATATAAAGAAAAACAATGTCTTTACACGTGAGGGAAATAATGTCTACGTTGATGTGCCGATAACCTTTGTTCAGGCGGCATTAGGATGCGAAATTGAAATACCCACAATTGACGGAACAGTTACACAGAGATTTCCCGAGGGTACACAGCACGGCACTAAATTCCGTCTTAAGGGCAGGGGAATACCCTCCATCCGCGGCGGTGTGCGTGGTGACCAGTATGTACGTGTAATAGTTGAAATACCAAAAAATCTCTCGGCACGGCAGCGTGAAATTCTCGAAGAATTTGCAAAGGAAAGCAATGACAAGAATTATAAAGAGCGCAAGAAATTTTCCGAGAAGATAAGAGATTATTTCAAAAACTAAAAGGAGTTTACTATGGATTGGCTTGCAGTAAGTATATATACTACGCCCGATGGGATAGAACCCCTATGCGGCAGACTTTATAATTTAGGCGTTACGGGTGTGGAGATAGTTGACAAGGACGATTTTGAAGATTTCCTCGAAAATAATAAGCAGTACTGGGACTATGTTGATGAAGAGCTGCGTGAAAAAATGTCAGGCGAAACAAGGGTGAAGATTTACCTTAGTGACAATGAAACGGGACACAAAATGCTGCAAAGTGTGCGTGATGACCTTGTTTCATTTAAAAGTCTTGACAGTGATGATGCCTTTGGCACTTTGCGTATAGAGATTGACTCAATGCGTGAAGAGGACTGGGAAAACAACTGGAAGCAGTATTTTAAGCCTATCTATGTTGGGGACAGACTTGTTATAAAACCCGAGTGGGAAACCATAGATGACAGCGATGGTAAAATAATCTTTAATATCGACCCCGGTATGACGTTTGGAAGCGGTCAGCACGAAACCACACGCTTATGCGTGGAAACGCTTGACGAAATTGTAAAAAAGGGAGATAAGGTGCTTGACCTTGGCTGCGGCAGTGGAATACTCTCCATTATATCCCTTATGATTGGGGCAAGTGAGGCACGTGCCGTAGACATTGACCCCAACTGCAAAAAAATTGCGTATCGCAATGCTGCCCTTAACGGCATTGGGGAGAATGTATACACTGTTCTTGACGGAAATATCCTTACTGACGAAGCGTTTAAGGATGACACACAAAAAAGCGGTCCGTATGATGTTGTGGTTGCAAATATTGTTGCAGATGTTATTATCCCCCTTGCTGACGATGTGCACCGTTATCTTAAAGAAGACGGCACATTTATTGCCAGCGGTATTATAGAGCCAAGGCTCCCCGAGGTACGTGATGCAATTGAGCGTAACGGCTTTACAATAAAGGAAATAAAGAAGGAAAATGACTGGTATTGTATAGTTTCAGGAGATAAAAGATAATGGCTAATTTCTACATAGAGAAAGAACATCTTAGTGAAAACACAGCCCTCATTACGGGGGAGGAGGCACAGCATATAAGCCGTGTTTTAAGAATGAAGAAGGGTGACGAGGTTACTCTTTGTGACGGTGAGGGAAATTTCTACGAGGCACGTCTATCATCTTTTGATGAAAAGAGTGTCACGGCAGAGATTTTAAGTGTACGCCGCGCAGAAACAGAGCCTGATGTAGTGCTGACGATTTTTCAGGGTATGCCCAAAAATCCAAAGCTTGAAACCATTGTGCAAAAGCTGACGGAAATAGGTGCATCGGCAGTTGTGCCGATGGATACACAAAGGGCTGTTGCAAAGCTTGACAAAAGTGCAAAGGTGGAAAGACTTCGCAAAATAGCACGTGAGGCGGCAAAGCAAAGCAGGCGTGGTATTATTCCTGCGGTTTCTGATGCAATGAGCTTTAAGGACGCAATTAAGGAGGCGGCAAAGGCTGACCTTATGATAATTGCGTATGAGGAGGAGCGTGAAACCTCGCTTAAATCTGCACTGCAGGGCAAAACACCAAAAAGTGTGAGTGTGCTGATAGGTCCTGAAGGCGGGTTTGAGAAAGAGGAAGTGGAAAAGGCGGTAGCACTTGGTGCAGTAAGTGTAACGCTCGGCAAACGTATTCTGCGTACAGAAACAGCACCCATAGCAATAAGCAGTGCGATTTTATACGAGCTTGGTGAAATGCAGTGATAAAGCTTTACTACACCTTTTCAAACCCTGACAGTACACAGTTTATAAAAAAATCACTTTCCCTTTTCAGCGGAAAAAATGATTTTGTTATAAAACGGACAGAAAACGGGAAACCGTATACGGACGGAAATATTTATTTTTCACTGTCGCACACAGACGGCTTTACCGTTTGTGCAGTAAGTGATGGTGAAATTGGAATAGATGCGGAAAAGATATGCCCGATAAAGAATAAGGAGAAAGTTCTCCTGCGTTTTACGGACGAAAAGACGCAAATGCTGACAGATGAAGATTTCCTTAAGAAATGGACTGCCTTTGAAAGCAGGGTAAAATATTTTGGAGAAAAGCTTACCGTATGTCCAAACGCAAAAAACAAGCAGATTAATGTGCAGACAATTTCTATTGGTGAGTATATGGTTTCAATATGCTCGCAAAAGAAAGAAAAAATTATAAAGGAGAAAACAGATATGGCAGTTTTTTATAAGGCAGATATCCTTTTGCCAAAAGCAGAGGATTTGACAAAATGGAGCGTAGTTGCGTGTGATCAGTACACCTCGCAGCCCGAATACTGGGAAAAGGCGGCAGAGCTTGTCGGTGAATGCCCAAGCACGCTTAACCTTGTATATCCCGAGGCTTTTTTGTCTGAGGGGGATGCAAGAATTGAAAAAATCAATAAAACAATGCAGCGCTATTGCGACGAAGGTTTATTTAATCTTTACGAAAACTGCTTTATTTACGTAGAAAGAACACTCAGCGGCGGCAGAGTGAGAAAGGGTATTGTCGGCAGTGTTGATTTGGAGGACTATGATTTTCATAAGGGCGCTAAAAGTAAAATCCGTGCAACAGAGGGCACCGTTATGGAAAGAATACCCCCAAGAGTAAAGATAAGGGAAAATGCACCGCTTGAGCTTCCGCACGTAATGCTCCTTGTTGATGATAAGGAAAAGCTTCTTATAGAAAACATCAAAAAAGGCGAAAAGGTTTATGATTTTGAGCTTATGGCAGACGGCGGACATCTTGAGGGATGGGTAGTAGACGGAGAAAATGCCGACGCATTTTTGGAAAATGTGGAAAAGTTTGCAAAAAATGCGCCCGACGGTCTTGTTTTTGCAGTAGGTGACGGCAACCATTCACTCGCTACGGCAAAAACCTGTTGGGAAAATCTGAAACCCACACTTTCCGAGGAGGAAAAAAAGACGCATCCTGCGCGTTTCTGCCTTGTTGAGATAGAGAATATTCACGATGACGTTTTGGAGTTTGAGCCTATACACAGAGTTGTATTCGGTATAGAGGATAAGGATGTATTTTTGAAAAAAATTATGCAGGAGCTTGAGTGTGAGCCGCTTGATAACGGAGGTCAGCACGTAGTATTTGTGGCAGACGGCAAGAAGACAGACCTTTACATAGCAAAGACGTCAAGTCCCCTTGCAGTGGGAACACTTCAAAAATATCTGGACACACTTACATATGAGGTTGACTATATCCACGGTGAGGATGTAGTGGAAAAGCTCAGCAACGGTGAGGGTGCAGTAGGATTTTTACTTCCCAAGCCTGAAAAAAGCAGCCTTTTTGAAACTGTGATACAGGACGGTGCACTTCCGAGAAAGACCTTCTCAATGGGAGAGGCAAACGAAAAACGCTACTATATGGAAGCTAAAAAAATTTGCTAAATAACAATGTAGGGGAGGGTCTCTGTGCCCTCCCGCTTTGTGTCTGTTAAGAAAAAATTTCTAAAAATATTACGAAATTTACATAAAATCACGCATAAAAACGAGTTTAGCCAATAAAATGTAACATCAAATGCAAAAACAAAAACCCCTATATATTGGGGTTTTTGTTTTGAAAAGATACAAAAAGTTAAGCAAATGTTACAAAGTTATAACAAAAACCGCAAAAAAGCTTGACAAAAGTCGTTTTGTTGGCTATAATGGGTGAGGCAAACGGGAAACGCCAAATTTATTTTTCCCGTTTGGTATTTAAAGGACGTGATTTAGATGTTTTTAAACAGAAAGGCTAAGTCGGTCGTCGCAGCAGTATGTGCCGCGACATCGATTATGTGCAATATATTTACTGCGGCGGCGGCTCCTTACGGATACAGCAGTGTTGATGCTGTAAGGACAAAGGCGCTCGGTGAATATCTCAGTGCAAATGCAATCGTTGCAATGCTTCCTGATAAGGCGCCCACAGTAATTGATGAGGCTTTAGACCTTTCTTCGGAGGATGTGCTCGTTGCATACAAAACTGTAAGTGAGACCGAGGAGGTTTCCTACAACACAGTAAAAAGGCTTAACTCCTCTCTTGAGGCAGGCTCAACAGTAACCGTACGTGACGGTGTAGAAGGTGAAAAGACCGTTAAATACAGAGTTAAGTATGAAAACGGTGTTGAGGTTTCAAGGGAAACTATTGAGGAGTATGTTACAAAGGCTCCGCTTGATAAGATTGTTGAATACGGTAACAAGAATGCAAGCCCTGCTTCACCTGTAAACACAGGAAAGCTTAATTACAAGTACGTAATTGAATGTAAGGCAACCGCCTATGATATGTCTGCAGAGGAAAACGGCGGATATGCAGGGCAGACGGCAACGGGTGTACCGCTTGACAAGGGTGTTATCGCAGTTGACCCCAAGGTTATTCCCCTTGGCTCAAGAGTATATATAGAGGCGCTTGACGGCAGCTGGAGCTACGGATACGCAGTTGCAGCGGATACAGGCGGTGCGATTAAGGGTAACAGAGTAGACCTTTGCTACAGAACAAGGTCTGAATGTATACAGTTTGGCAGAAGACCTTGCCGTGTATATGTACTTGATTGATGACAAGGTCATCATTTCGCAATAAAAGTTTTATTCTAAAACATTTTCTTGCGAGAAAAGGGCTTACGCTCGCGCGGCACTCACCGTGCCAGCCCTTTATAGGTGTTAAAATCGAGGTACACGCCCCCGATTTTAACGGATTTTATGTTAAGGGAGTTCCCTTAACAATCCCCTTTATAGATTTTATTTGGATAAAAAGCGATTGGAAATTATCTTTCCAATCGCTTTTTGTATAGGGCAGATGAAGATTTTTTCCAAAGCAAAAAATCGACCTTCATTTCGCATTTCGACCTTCGCATTTCGAATTTGTTATACTGCTCTCATACAAACAACCTTAAGCTCATATATTGTCTTGGAGGGGATTTGTATGAGTAATGCACCGCAGCTTATGAAAAACACACTTTTACTTGCGGCGAGCAGTATATTACTGCGGTTATGCGCACTCTGCTTTCAGGCGTACCTTGCAGCAAAGGTAGGTGCGCAGGAGCTTGGTGTTTTTGGTATAATTGCATCTGTGGGTGTGGTTTTTGCCACGGTAAGCATTTCAGGTGTACGCTTTAGTGTGACACGGCTTACAGCGGAGGAAATGAGCCTTGGAAACAAATTCCCCCACACTCTGATGCGGTGCGCATTTTCATATGCGGCTTTTTTTGGCTGCCTTGCAGGGACGGTTATGTTTTTTGGTGCTCCGTTTTTATCACAGCACTGGGTTATGGAAATATCGGCTATAAAGCCACTTAGAATAATGGCACTTTCAATGCCTCTTATTGCACTCGGCAGTTGTGCAGAAGGATATTTTACGGCAAAACAGAAAATTTTCAGGCTTGTTATTTCAGAGGTTTTTGCGCAAGCGGCAAGAATTGTATTTGTTGTTTTCTCTTTTAATGCCGGGAAAAATTTCAACTCGGCAGATGTGTTGGCAAAGGGGTTTTTTGCGGCGGAAAGCGCACTTTCTGTATCACTTCTTTTCCTGTATGCTTTTGAAAGCTTTGGAAAAAAGGAAAGCAGAAAAAAGAAAAAGCACTTTAAAAATCTTGTCGGTACGGCACTGCCCCTTGCCGTCAGTGCGTATATGCGTACGGGACTTTCTTCCCTTGGGCAGATTATTATTCCCAGAGGACTTAGAAAAGCAGGTATGGGCGTTGCGAGCGCATTTTCAACCTATGGTGTTATAGGTCAAATGTCAATGCCTGTAATAATGTTTCCTGCGGCACTTCTGACCGCTCTGGGTGAAATACTAGTGCCGCGCCTTACAAGTGCGCAGGTGCAAAAGCAAAAAATAGGAATAAGCTATATCGTAAACAGGGCACTGCGTGTAGGAATTATATTCAGCTTTGGCGTGGCAGGGGTAATGCTCTTTTATTCAAACGAGCTTGGCGAGGCTCTTTATAAAAGCACCGAGGCAGGACTGTATATAAAAATTTTCGCCCCGCTTGTGCCGATAATATATATAGACTGCGTTACGGACGGATGCCTTAAAGGCTTGGGACAACAGGTGTATTCTATGATGTTTAATGTTCTTGAGGGTGTGCTTAATGTTGTAATGCTTTTCTTCCTTCTTCCGAAAATGGCGATAATGGGATATATTGTTGTTATGTACATAAAGGAAACATTTAATGCAGCACTCAGTATGCACAGACTGTCAAAGGTTACGGCGGTTGATATAAATATATTGATGATGCTTTGCGTTTGTGGGGGAGTATGGGGTGCATGGATGATAAACGCTATGGTGGCGTCTTCCTTTTGCCTTGCAGTAAAGCTTTGTACCTATTGCATTTTTTATGTAGCACTTATTTATATTATAAATGCAATTACACGTGATGATATAAGATGGGTAGTATCGCTTACCAATCCTAAAAAAATATGAGAAAACTTACCATCGGTGTTGACAAAAACGTGTTGTGGCTGTAAAATAAAGGAATGAGAAAAGAAATGGGGCGACGCACTATGATAAATCTGATTTTGCCAAAAGACTATAACGCAAAGCTTTCACTTCGTGAAACACAGCGTGCAATAAAAATTGTTAAGGATAATTTTCAGCGCAAGCTTTCAGCAGAACTTAATCTTGACAGGGTAACTGCCCCCGTTATTGTCACAAAGTCAAGCGGAATAAATGACGATTTAAGTGGTGTTGAGCGTAAAGTAGAGTTTGACGTGGGTGCAACGGGCGAGGTTGCCGAGATTGTGCAGTCACTTGCAAAGTGGAAAAGAATGGCGCTCTACCGTTATGGGTACGAGCCGGGCGAAGGAATATATACTGATATGAATGCAGTGCGCCGTGATGATAAGATGGATAATCTGCATTCGCTTTTTGTTGACCAGTGGGACTGGGAAAAGGTTATAAGCCGCAGTGAAAGAAACGAAGAATTTTTAAAGGATACGGTACGTAAAATCGTAAAGGCGGCGGCAGATACCCAGGAAGTTCTTTGTGAGGCGTTTCCTGTTTTGGGTAAGACGATTGAAAGGGAAGTTTTCTTTATAACCTCGCAGGAGCTTGAGGATATGTACCCCGGCCTTACCGATAAGGAAAAAGAGGATTTAGTTACAAAAGAGCATAAAACAGTTTTCCTGATGCAGATAGGAAAGGTTTTAAAAAGTGGAAAACCGCACGACGGACGTGCGCCTGACTATGATGACTGGAATCTTAACGGAGATATTTTAGTCTGGAACGATGTTTTAGGTCGCAGTGTGGAGCTTTCGTCAATGGGTATACGTGTTGATAAGGAATCTCTCAGAAGCCAACTTCAGGAAAAGGATGCACTTGACAGAATGAAATTTGATTATCATAAAATGATTGATGATGAAACGCTGCCCCTTACAATAGGCGGCGGTATCGGTCAGTCAAGGCTTTGTATGCAAATGCTCCAGAGGGCGCATATAGGCGAGGTGCAGGTATCTGTGTGGTCGGAAGATATGCGTAAAGAGTGTATGGGAAACGGAATATTTTTGCTATAAAGCATTTTAAGGATGTGAAAAAACTCCAGACCGTAAAAGAACAACAGTATAATAAATTCGAAATGCGAAGTTCGAAATGCAAAATGTTGGAGGATTTTTTGCTTTGCAAAAAATCTTCATATAAATAAAAGACTCTGTACCCAAGTGCGGGTGTGGCAAAATGCAATTATTTTGTCGCACCCTTTTTTTCTTTGAGTGATTTTATAAAAGTAACCAAAAAAGATAAATTAAAAGCAATTCCTTTGTGCAAAATGACGAATAAAAAAATAAATTATTGTGCATCATACGGATATATAATAGTAGGTTTTTATAGTAAAATTATATTAAGCATAGGATTGCTTCTCCTAAGCTTACGGAGGCACTCTTCGTATATTACAAAAACGAAGTAAAAAGTAGGTATACTTCGTGGAAAGGACGGTTATAGCAATGAATGTATTTAGTGGAGAGAACATCAGAAATGTAGTAGTATTAGGACACGGCGGAGCAGGAAAGACGTCGCTTGTTGAAGCGATTTTACATAAAGCCGGCGCATCTGACAGATTCGGTAAAATTGCAGACGGAACTACCGTAAGCGATTATGACGCAGAAGAAATCAAGAGAAAGATTTCTGTAAATCTTTCAATGGCTCCCTGCGTATGGCATACACCGAAAATCCCCGATTCAAAGCTTAACCTTATCGACACACCCGGTTACTTTGACTTTTCGGGTGAGGCTATGGGCGGTCTGCGTGCTGCCGAGAGTGCGCTTATAGTTATAAATGCGAAAAACGGTGTGCAGGTTGGTACTGAGAATGCGTGGAAGTATGCGACCGAGCGTTCTATGGCAAAGATGATGTTCATTAATTTTATGGATGATGAAAATGCCGATTTTGACAAGGTTGTTGCGCAAATTCACGAAAAGTTCGGTGCTGCGGCAGCCGTATTCAGAGTTCCTATCAAGGACGGTAAGGAAATGAAGGGTTACGTCAACATAGTAAGCGGTAAGGCATACTCTGTTGCAAATGATGTTGAAACTGAAATCCCCATTCCTGAAAATATGAAGGCATCTTACGATAAATACCACGATGCACTTGTTGAGGCGGTTGCACTGACAAGTGATGAATTACTCGAAAGATATTTTGCAGGCGATACAATAACGGATGATGAAATGCGCAGTGTCCTTAAGGGCAGTGTTAAGCAGGGCCTTGTTGTTCCCGTATACGGTGGATTTTCTGTTGAAAAGACTTTTGCCGTGCGTTCGCTTATGGATGCTATGCTTAAATATTTACCCTCACCTGTGGAGGCAGAAACAGTGCCCGTATGTGATGAGACGGCGCCCCTTAGTGCGGTAGTTTTTAAAACACTTGCAGATTCCTACGGAAAGATTTCTGTTGTAAGAGTTATGAGCGGCACGCTCAAGGCTGATTCAACAGTGCATAATATAACAAAGGACGTTAACGAAAGAATTGGTAAGCTTTATGTGCTGCGTGGTAAAAAACAGATAGAGGTTCCTGAAATAAAGGCGGGCGACATAGGTGCAGTGACAAAGCTTTCATATACACTTACGGGCGATACCCTTGGAAAGCAGGGAACAGAAGCTCTTGAAGGCGTAGACCTTCCGCTCACGGTTATAAAGATGGCAATTGTTCCCCAGGCAAAGGGTGACGAGGAGAAGATAAGCTCAGGTCTTAACAAGCTTCGTGAAGAAGACCCGACCTTCTCTGTTATTACCAATCAGGAAACAAAGGAAATGGTTATTTCAGGTACGGGTGAGCTTCATCTTGACGTTATTACAAGTAAGCTTAAAACAAAGTTTGGCGTAGCAGTTGCGCTTACAGTGCCGAAAATTGCGTACAGAGAAACCATAAGAAAGAGTGTTAAGGTTCAGGGCAGACACAAGAAACAGTCAGGCGGTCACGGACAGTTTGGTGATGTGTGGATTGAATTCAGCCGCCACGAAGGAAATGACCTTATTTTCGAGGAAAAGATTGTCGGTGGTGCAGTTCCCAAGAACTATTTCCCCGCAGTTGAAAAGGGACTTTTGGAATGTATCGGAAAGGGTGTATTGGCAGGTTATCCTGTAGTAGGTCTTAAAGCGGTACTCGTTGACGGTTCCTACCATCCCGTAGACTCTTCAGAAATGGCGTTTAAGGTAGCGGCATCAATTGCGTATAAGGATGGCCTTACGCAGGCAAGCCCCGTTCTCCTTGAGCCTATCGGACATCTCGAGGTTAATATGCCCGAGGAGCTGATGGGTGATATTATCGGCGATATTAATAAGCGCCGCGGCAGAATTTTAGGAATGAATCCTATCGGTGATGGCCTTGGTGAGGTTGTTGCAGAAGTGCCCGAGGCTGAAATGTGCAAGTATGCGACAGACCTTCGCAGTATGACAAGGGCAAGGGGTAAGTTCACATTCGGGTTTGAAAGATATGAGGAAGTGCCGGAAAATATTGCGCAAAAGGTAATAGAGAGCGCAAAGGCTCAGTAAAATAAATCGTTTAAAGGAGAAATTTGCACAATGCAGATTTCTCCTTTTTTGTTTAAATCTGTTGAAAAGCTAAACTGATGTTAATAAATCTTTCATTAAGGCGCATACTTATTTTGAAAGGAGATGCAAAGATATGAAAAAAATACTTTTGGCAGCAGTTGTAATATGTTCGCTTTTTGCAGGATGTACAGCAGGTGCAAATGACATTGGGGAGAAAAGTGCAAGGGAAATTGCACTAAAGGAGATATCCGGTGCGACAGAAAGTGATATACGCGAATTTAGAAGGGATTATGATGATGGAAAAACCTTTTACGAGGGAAAGATAGTCATTGGAAATACAGAGTATGAGTTTGAAATTGATGCATCAAACGGAAACGTCGTAAAATGGGAGAAAGACTCCTTGCATGATTAAAACGATCGGGGGATTTTGCAGTTTTTTAAGTGCAAAATCCCCCGTTCTTTCTAAATCGATAAAAAAACACCATTTTACGGGTTAAATTGGGTAAAATATGCTTGCAATTAGCTAAAAAAGTGGTATAATAAATTAGATAAGATGGGGTAGTATCCTGTCGTTAAAAATGAGAAAAATTTTATGATATATTTTGAGGTGATTTTGATGATGAACAAAAAAACAATCGAAGACATTCAGGTAAAGGGTAAAAAGGTACTTGTACGTTGCGATTTTAACGTGCCGCTTGACAAGGATGGAAACATTACCGACGAAAACAGAATTGTAGGTGCTATGCCCACAATCAAGTATCTTGCAGATAACGGCGCAAAGGTTATCCTTTGCTCTCATATGGGTAAGCCCAAGGGTGAGCCTAAGCCTGAATTTTCTCTCGCACCTGTTGCGAAGAGACTTTCAGAGAAGCTTGGTAAGGAAGTTGTTTTTGCTGCTGATGATAACGTAGTAGGAGAAAATGCAAAGAAGGCAGTAGACGCTATGAATGACGGTGACATTGTTCTTCTTGAAAACACACGTTACAGAGCAGAAGAAACAAAGAATATCGATACACTGAGCAAGGACCTTGCATCACTTGCAGAGATTTTTGTTAACGATGCATTCGGTACTGCACACAGAGCGCACTGCTCAACAGTTGGTGTTACAGATTACCTTCCTGCAGTTTGCGGATACCTTATCCAGAAGGAAATAGAGTTCCTCGGAAACGCAGTTAATAACCCTGTTCGCCCCCTTGTTGCAATCCTGGGCGGAAGCAAGGTTTCAAGCAAAATCAGCGTAATTGAAAACCTTCTTGACAAGGTTGACAAGCTTATCATCGGCGGCGGTATGGCATATACCTTTATGGCTGCAAAGCGTCAGGAAGTAGACGACAGCCTTCTTGAAAAGGATTATATTGAATATGCAAAGGAAATGATGGAAAAAGCAGGCGATAAGCTTCTTCTTCCCATTGATACAGTTGTTGCAAAGGAATTTAATAACGATGCAGAAAGCAAGGTTGTAGCAGAGGGCGGCATTGAAAAAGGCTGGCAGGGCCTTGACATCGGACCTAAGACAATTGAGCTTTTCTCAGATGCAGTTAAGAGTGCAAAGACCGTTGTATGGAACGGACCTA
>JAZODM010000016.1:0-5985 GCA_045596985.1 Clostridia bacterium | reverse complement strand
ACTGTGATTACACTGTCGGGGCACATTGTTGCACAAAATGCACAGCCAATGCACTTATCCTGCTCTTTAACCTCTGCAGGGTGGTATCCTCTCTTATTAAGGTCATCTGAGAGTGCAACAATTTTCTTGGGGCACGCCTTTACACAAAGACCGCATCCCTTACATAAATCCTTATCAAAGGTTACCTTTGCCATTCTTAATCATTCCTTTCTGCAAAGCTTTGTCTTACATAAAGCTCTATTGGCATTAAATTCTCTATTTTATCTTTAAGTGCGTCATATAAATCACTTTTTACCGTTGTCATTTTAATGGGAAGTGATGCTTTTTCTGAAACCTCGTTGGCATAGGAGAGACTGTCGAGAACATCCTCCGCCGTTGTTTCATCGCCTAAGTTTGAGTCGTTTACGATTGCCGTAAACTTCATATGACACGCTTTTTCAATTTCAGCCATAATCTCAAGCGTCATATCGGCATTTCTTGTCAGCGGACGGTATTTATTAATTACAAACAAAAGCTCGTAATCTCCGTCCTCCATTATTCCGTCACTGTAACGCCCGAGAGCCAGTGCACCACGGTCATCACCGCCCACATCAATTACGCAGTGCTGCATTTTGTTGTGGAGCATTCCGTACGTTTCGGGGGGAAGTGCCGGAACATCAACATTGCTGTTTGCATATTCCGAGGAAATGAGTTTTATCCCCTTTTCCCCGAGAATTTTCATAGAGTCCTTTGTCCTGAAATACGGGTTTACTATATCAAGGTCTGCAATTGAAACCTCACCTGCGTTTTCCCTAAGCCAAAGGGCGTAATTAACTGCAACATTGGTTTTTCCGCTGCCGTAATGTCCGCTGAAAATGGTGATACGCTTTATACCTCTACTGTCCATCCCATATCATCCTCACGCTTACCCCACTGAATACCTGTAAGAGTATCGTAGAGCTTCTGGCTTACCTCGCCGATTTCGTTGTTATTGATAATCATTACATCATCAACATAGCGAAGCTTACCAACGGGTGAAATAACTGCCGCAGTACCTGTACCGAAGCACTCTTCAAGCTTGCCGCTCTTCTGTGCATCGATAAGCTCCTGAGCGCTGATACGGCGTTCCTCAACCTCGTAGCCCATCTTCTTACAAAGTGCAATAACACTGTTACGTGTTACACCGGGAAGAATACTTCCGTTGAGCATCGGGGTAACAATCTTTCCGTCAATCTTGAAGAAGATGTTCATTGCGCCAACCTCTTCAATATATTTTCTCTCAACACCGTCAAGCCACAATACCTGAGAATATCCGTCATCGTGTGCCTTTACCTGTGCAATAAGGCTTGCCGCATAGTTACCGCCTGTCTTTGCAAAGCCCATACCGCCCTTAACGGCTCTTACATATTCATCCTCAATCCAGATACCTACGGGAGCAAGACCGCTTTCATAATAAGCACCGCTCGGTGCGAGGATAATTATAAACTTATATGTCTTTGAAGGTGCAACGCCCAAAAATTCATCAGTTGCGATAATGAACGGACGAATGTAAAGTGATGTACCGTCCTCTGTGGGAATCCAGTCCTCATCAACCTTTACAACTGCCTTAACAGCCTCAACAAAATCCTCTACGGGGAGCTGAGGAATGCAAAGACGGTCGTTTGTATCATTCGTTCTCTTTGCGTTCATATCGGGGCGGAAAAGTCTTACCTTTCCGTCAACACCCTTGTACGCCTTAAGACCTTCAAACATTTCCTGACCGTAATGGAATACCATTGCCGCAGGTGACATTACAAGGTTCTGGAAGGGTACAATTCTGGGGTCGTGCCATCCCTTACCCTCGGTATAATCCATTACAAACATATGGTCTGTAAAGATTTTACCAAAGCCAAGCTTTTGTCCTTTCGCAGGTTTTTCCTTAGGAGTGGTTGTTTTCTCAATCTTAATGTTTAACATATATATTACTTCCTTTCTAATCCTAACATATCAATTGACTGCTCACGCATTTTATATTTAAGAATTTTTCCTGCTGCATTCATCGGGAATTCCTTGACAAAAACAAAGTATCGGGGAACCTTGTGGCGTGCGATTGCCGCATTACCATATTCCTTCATTTCGTTTTCGTCTGCACTCTCCCCTTTGTGGTATATTGTCCTTGCACAACATTCCTCGCCGTAGCGTTCATCGGGAACACCGACAACCTGAACGTCACGCACCTTTGGATTAGTGAGGTAAAATTCCTCAATCTCACGGGGGTAAAGGTTTTCACCGCCACGGATTATCATATCCTTAAGACGTCCTGTTACTTTATAATAGCCATCCTCTGTACGGCAGCATATATCACCCGAATGAAGCCAGCCGTCCTTATCAATTGTCTGTGCAGTGGCCTCGGGCATTTTATAGTAGCCCTTCATAATATTAAAGCCACGTGCAACAAACTCACCGCTTTCACCATCAGGAAGCTCCTCCCCCGTTTCAGGGTCAATGATTTTACATTCAACACCTGGGAATGCACTTCCGACCGTTTCAACACGGTGGTCAAGGTCTTCGTTAACCTCACCCATTGTACAACCCGGTGATGCCTCCGTCTGACCGTAAACGGAAATAATCTCGCGCATATTCATTTCGTCTGCCGCACGTCGCATCAAATCTGCAGGGCAGTTAGCGCCTGCCATAATGCCTGTGCGCATATATGAAAAGTCCGTCTTTGCAAAATCAGGATGGTTAAACATCGCAATAAACATCGTCGGCACGCCGTTAAAGCAGGTGATGCGCTCATCATTCACGCACGCAAGCGACGATTTTGGTGAAAAGTACGGCATCGGACAAAGTGTTCCGCCGTGCGTCATCATAGACGTCATTGAAAGCACCATACCGAAGCAGTGGAACATCGGAACCTGTATCATCATACGGTCCGCCGTTGATAAATCCATTCTGTCACCGATTGTCTTACCGTTATTTACAATATTTCTGTGTGTCAGCATAACACCCTTGGGAAAGCCCGTTGTACCTGATGTATACTGCATATTACATACATCGTCAGGCTTTACAAGTGATGCACGACGCCTTACCTCCTCAATGGGGACAAGCGCGCTTCTCGAAAGCATTTCCTCCCATGTTAGGCAGCCCGCCATTGAAAAGCCGACTGTTACCACGTTGCGAAGGAACGGAAGATTTTTGGAGTAAAGGGCATTTCCGGGGGTAAGTGATTGAAGTTCCGGACAAAGCTCCTGTATAATTTCCTTGTAATTAATATCCTTACAGTCCTCAATCATAATAAGTGTATGCGTATCAGACTGTTTAAGAAGATATTCAATCTCATGAATTTTGTATGCGGTGTTAACCGTTACTAAAACTGCGCCGATTTTTGTTGTTGCCCAGAAAGTAATAAACCAGGCAGGAACATTCGTCGCCCAAACGGCAACGTGGTCGCCCGCCTTTACACCAAGCGAGATAAGTGCTGCCGCACATTCATCCACGTCACGCCGAAACTCCTTATACGTCCTTGTATAATCAAGTGTCGTATACTTAAACGCATACTGATCAGGGTATTTTTCAACCATTTTGTCAAGCACATCTGAAAACGTAGCGTCAATAACGTCATACTTTTTCCATACAAATGTGCCTGTCTTTGACCTGTTATAATATGCACGGTCAAATTCCTTTTTCCCGCGTGAGAGGTTTGCAACGTAATTTGCAAAATGGGTAAGAACGATGTCGGCATCGTTTATTTCCTCATTCCACGCCACGCATATATAACCGTCGTAGTTAAGTGAGGAAAGCGCATTTACAAAGCTGTCAACGGGAAGCTCCCCCTCACCGATAAGCACCGTTTTGTCGCCGCGCATATCTCCAAGGCGCGCATACTTTATATATGCACCGAGGTTTTTAATTGTTGTTTCGGCACTCTCATCCGCGTAAAAATAAGTCTGGCGAACATTCCACGATGCACCGATTACCGCTGATGAGAAAAAGTTTATTATATCTAATACATTCTCCGTTGAGGCAAGATATCCTGCCGTTTCAAAAAGAATTTGAATGTCAGCTTTTTCCGCCCTTTCTATCGCCGGCGAAAGCTTCTGACCTAAAACTTCGTTTGGAATTTTCTTTTCATTACGCACGATAATGCGCTCTACACCTGCATTTCGCGCCATATCCACATATTTAAGAAGTGTTTCCGCCGTTGCCGCCTCCTCCTCAAGTGCATACGGGTATACAAGTGCTGAAACCTCAAGAGAGCGGTTTACAAGCTTACGCTTTGAGTCGGATGTGCGCTCACTTCTTAAAATACTGTCATAATGCTGCTTTCTTTCTTTGATAGCATCGTATATTTCAAAGCCTGAATATCCGTAATCATACGCATAGCGGCATGTATCGAGAAACGATGCACGATTTACATTTTTAGTTGAAAAGGTAAGTTTCATCTTAATCCTCCTCAAACACAATCTTGTTCAGTGCATTGATATATGCCCTGACACTCGCTGCCATAATATCTGTTGAAATTCCGTTACCGCTGTAAAGCTTTCCGTTATTGCGAAGCCTTACAACTGCGCTGCCAAGAGCCTCTTTACCATCTGTTATCGCCTGAATCTGGAAATCGTCCAGTTCATAATGATAACCGATACTCTGCTCTATCGCACGGAAAAGTGAGTCAATCGGGCCGTCACCCGTGCTTACTCCCGAGAGAATTTCGTCGCCGCATTTAAGCGTTACCTGCGACATAGAGCTTGTAAGATTTGTACAGTTTGTAGAGTAGCTTTCAAGGTGATAGGTTGACGGAGCCTGCATAGCAAAGCTTGCAATAAGCGCCTCCAATTCCTTAGCACCTACACTACCTTTCTTTTCACACACCTGCAAAAGTGCCTTATGTACCTTGCCGTTATCTTCGTCGGTAAGGTCATAACCCAAAACATTTGCCGCGTGCGCGACATCTGTAAGCGTACTGTCTGCATCAAGAAGAATTTTCTTCTTCTCACTTACATCAGAGGCTGCTTCATAAGCTTCGTGATTTATTTTTGAAAGCATATCAGAAATGCTTGCGTGAATTTTTGTATTTTCAAGGGAAATCTGTGCACCAATTGCACTCTCACGCGCATTTACTGCATTTGAAAGAACACCCATCAAAAGAGCATCCTCCCCTGCCATTGCACATTTAAGGCCGTCGGCACCCTCTTTAATTGCGGCAACTGCCGATGCTGTCGCCATACCTATTTTATCTGAAAGCTGTACATACACAGAGGTGTCTGTAGCTTCCTTTACTTTCTTAACAAGGTCTGCAACCTCATCAGGAAGGCTAATTCCCGCATCATCACACAAAGTAATAATTCCTGCACCGTTCTCCTTCGCAGTTAAAGCCGCCTTTATAAGAAAATCTTCGTCAGCACGTGTTGCGTCAAGTGCACAAAATTCAACATCATCGCAAAGCTTTTTCGCCTCGCAGACAAGCTCTGCTATTTTCTGAAGCATTTTGTCTGCCTTTACATGATATGTGTATTCCATCTGCACGGTCGATGTCGGCACCTCAACCTGAAGCCTTGGATTTTCTGCGTCCTTTATACACTCCCACGCATCTACTACTCCTTCTTTTGAAAAGCCTACGGGAATTGCAACTGTGGCACCTGCCACGTTTTGAGAAATTGTCTTATTAATAATAGTATCCTCACGAACACTCTTTATGGGGGGTAGCTCTACCGCATTAACACCTAAAGACGCCGCACAAGATGCAATCGCTGTCTTCTCACGGAAAAGTAGCGACAAACTACGATCCTGTGACAGTTTTTTTAATGTAATGTCGGTAATTTCAATCTTTCTCATACTTTTACACCCCTAATTTTTTTAATACAAAATGCCTGCAGCACCATTTGCCGCAGGCATTGAAAAGCAATAATTTTCAATCCATAATCATACTCACATCGTAACACGACAAAAAGCGCTATTATTATCAAGACTCTTGGCAAGTAGAATAATTATAGCGTTAATTAGAATTATTACAGATGTGAATACTGT
>JAZODM010000015.1:0-3077 GCA_045596985.1 Clostridia bacterium | reverse complement strand
GTTGTTAAAGAGTTTGAGAAGCGTGTTTATGAAAAAGCAACGGGCAGTGAGGTGCTTGAAAGCCTTACCCCCGGGCAACAGATAATAAAGATAGTACGTGATGAGCTTACCTGGCTTATGGGCGGTGCAAATTCAAAGCTTGCAGTTTCCTCTAAGGCGCCGACAGTTTATATGCTGGTAGGTCTTCAGGGTGCAGGTAAGACAACTACCGCCGCAAAGCTTGGTGGAGTGCTTAAAAAGCAGGGGAAAAGACCTCTTCTTGTCGGTTGTGACGTTTACCGCCCTGCGGCGATTAAGCAGCTACAGGTAGTGGGTGAGCAGCTTGGTCTTTCGGTATACGCTGATTTGGAAACGAAGGACGCAGTGAAAATTGCACTTGATGCAGTAAAGGGGTGCGATACATCCCTTTATGATACAGTTATTATAGATACGGCAGGTCGTCTCCACGTGGATGAGGCGCTGATGGATGAGCTGAGGCAGATAAAGGGAAGCGTGCATCCTACAGAAATACTCCTTGTGGTTGACTCTATGACGGGTCAGGATGCAGTGAATGTTGCAGCAAGCTTTGATGAGCAGCTTGGAATAGACGGAATAATTCTTACAAAGCTTGATGGCGATACGCGTGGCGGTGCGGCACTTAGTGTAAGGGCAACAACGGGTAAGAATATAAAATTTGTCGGTATGGGCGAAAAGCTCACTGACCTTGAACCTTTCTATCCCGACCGTATGGCATCAAGAATACTTGGTATGGGTGATATGCTCTCGCTGATTGATAAAGCACAGGAGGCATTTGACGAAAAGAAGGCAATAGAGCTTGAAAAGAAAATCCGTGCACAGAAATTCGACCTTAATGATTATCTTGAACAGCTTCATCAGATGAAAAATATGGGCTCGCTCGAAAGTATATTGGGTATGATTCCCGGAATGGGCTCGAAGCTTAAAGGGGTTAAGCTGGATGACAAGCAGTTTACGAGGACAGAGGCAATAATCTGTTCTATGACGAAAAAGGAACGCGAAAACCCCGAAATCATAAACGGCAGCCGCAGGAAAAGAATTGCAAACGGATGCGGTCTGGGCGTGCAGGACGTAAACCTTTTTTTAAAGCAATTTGAACAAATGCAGAAAATGATGAAAATGTTTTCTGACCCGAAAAAACTTAAAAAAATGCGGTTTCCGTTTTAGCACAAACAAATAATTTAGTTAATAACGAAAGTTATTATATAAACAATAATTATTTTACGGAGGTGTAAGAAATGGCAGTAAAAATCAGACTTAGAAGAATGGGTGCTAAGAAAGCTCCTTATTATCGTGTAGTTGTAGCAGATTCCCGTTATCCTCGTGATGGTAGATTCATCGAAGAAATCGGAACATACAATCCCCTTACAGAGCCGTCAGTGTTCACAGTTGACGGTGAGAAGGTAAAGCAGTGGATTGCTAACGGTGCTCAGCCTACAGATACTGTAAAGAGCCTGCTCAAGAAAAACGGTATAATCGACTAAAACTAAGAAAGGTTGATAGTACATGAAGGAACTTTTAGAGACAATTGTTAAACCTCTTGTCCAATTTCCTGAGGAGGTCAACATTACCTTGATTGAACGTGAAGATTCAGACCTTCTTGAGCTGAGAGTTAATCCCGCAGATATGGGAAAGGTTATCGGCAGACAGGGAAGAATTGCAAAGGCAATCAGAACTGTTATGCGTGCCGCTTCCGGCAGAGACGGTAAAAAGGTTATCGTTGATATAGTTGAATAAAAAAATATCTCTCCTGATGGAGAGATATTTTTTTTATATAGTATAAAATAGTATGCAGAAGAAATGCATCAGGCTTGCCACGTTTACGAATATATGGAACAAGGAATGAATGTAGCGTTTCTTTTTGCCGATGCCGTAAAGCACTGCGCCGACTGTATAAAGAATACCGCCGAGGGCAAGGAAAACTGCACCGCCCAAGCCTATCGCAGCATAGGTAGTATTCCAAAATGCAATAACAAACCAGCCGAGACCGATATAACAAATCATCGAAAGCCTTTTAAACTTGTTATGGTCAATAGCCGTAAAAACCATTGCCGTAAATGTAACACCCCACACAATTCCAAAGAGCGTCCACGCCTGCCCGGGTGAAATCTGCCTCATCGCAGAAAGGGTAATTGGTGTATAAGTACCTGCTATCATAACATATATTGTGCAGTGGTCAATTACCTGCAATACCTTTTTTGCCATACCGGGGCGAAGACCGTGATATATACTTGACATTGTAAAAAGAAGTATCACAGATGCACCATAGATTGCGGATGAAACCACGCCGTATACATTTTTGTGGATTGCCGCCATTATAACGCAAAGAACAAGGTAAGCGATACCCAAAGCACCACCTACTATGTGTGTAACCATATTAAAAATTTCCTCCCCTTTAGTATAAGAGGGAAGTATTCTGTCACGAAGAGATGTTCTATTCATAAAAAAACTCCAATCTAATCAGCAAGTACCTGCAATAAGGTCGTCCATATTATAAAGCCCCGGCTCCTTTTTTGCCAGAAAGTGCGCTGCCTTAACTGCGCCTACCGCAAAAATCTCCTTGCTTGTTGCAGTGTGCCTGATTTCGATGATTTCATCATTACCTGCAAAAATAACATCGTGTTCACCAACTATTGTGCCGCCGCGAACACTGTGAATGCCAATTTCACGTTTACTGCGCTTTTTGCGTACACTATGTCGGTCATATACGTATTCATTGGACTGTGAGCACGTTTCATTGATGGCATCAGCAATGGCAAGTGCCGTTCCGCTGGGGGCATCAATTTTGAGGTTATGGTGCTTTTCAATAATTTCAATATCAAAATTATCCTCTAAAAGCATCGTCGCCTTTTTTGCAAGCTGTATTATAAGGTTCACGCCCAAAGACATATTTGCGCTGAAGAAAACAGGGATTGTCTGAGATGCATCTTTAATTGAAAGAAGCTGGTCAGCAGAAAGTCCTGTGGTAGCAATGACAATTGCCTTTTTATTATTGATGGCATATTCAAGCGTAGAGGAAAGAGAGGAAGGATGCGAAAAATCAATTATAACATCACAATCCT
>JAZODM010000014.1:0-4856 GCA_045596985.1 Clostridia bacterium | reverse complement strand
TGACATAATATATTTTAACCTGAGGAAAATAAATGTGGAAAACTCCATAATTTCACCTAAACTTTCCTTAAAAAGCGTTTTTTACCGACTCTTGCAAGATTTACATAATTTATTTTTATAAAAATTTTTAAATTTAATATTTATGTAACATTTTCTATATTTATTTTGTAACATTTAGCCTTTATTATAAGAATTGCAAGCGACAGTTTCATCTTTTTCATTTTGTCCTCATCCCATAAAAAATAAGCTCAACGGAATGTCGCGCCGTTGAGCTTATTAATTTTTTGTCGAAAAAATGCATTTATCCGTTGCGCCACAAAGTCAGAAATATTATAATTGGTTGAACCGCAGCATATAATATCCGCAGTTGTTTCGGGAGGTCAATGATGGATAAGAATATTACAGCACTTCTTGAGCTTGGCCGCGCCGCCGTGATCGCAATAGACAATGTGCGCATCATTCATATGAACAGCTCCGCCATTGCCCTTTTCGGCGGAAACCATACCGGCAAAAGTCCCGTAGGGCTTCTTCCCGACCACCTCATTTTCGGCTCTTCGGAATGCTTTACATCTGCCGCCACCCTTAACGGGCACAGCTGCTGCGCTCAGGTTAAAGTTATTGAGGGTATAAGATATATCTCTCTTGAGGAAGAAAAGCCGGCAGAAGCCTCTTCCGGTATTCTAAGCAAGGCTCTTCTCTCCGATATGCTTTCAACGCTTTTCAATATCGGTCTGGCTATTGACCGGGTGGGTAATCTGGTTCAGCCAAAAACCAGACAGCAAACTGAATACCTCGCTATTTTGAACCATAACTATTACTCTCTTCGCCATGCTCTTTCAAATCTCAGCACAAGCATATCCATAAGAGAGGGCACTCTCCCCTTCCGCTTCTCCGTTATTGACCTTGCCCAGATATGTTCCGACATTGTTTCCACCGTCTCTGTTATGTGTGCCCGCATGGGCATTAGCATCGAGTTCGCAAGCCGCCACGGTGAGATTTTGGCATATGCGGACGAGGAAAAGATAGAGCGCGTTATTCTGAACCTTATAAGCAACTCCATCGCCCACACAGCAGAGGGCGGAAAAATTACTTTAGGTCTGGAAAAAAGCGGCGACACCGCATATATCTCCGTTAACGATACGGGCTGCGGCATAGCTTCCCACAATATGTCCCGGCTTTTCACTGCCTACGAACGGGAGATAAATCTTTCATCTCCCGAATCCTTCAAAGGAGGTCTGGGGCTTGGCGTTGCAAGGGCTCTTGCCGACGGCCATGGCGGTGCCCTGATAATCGAAAGCCGCGAGGGAGAAGGCTGCTCCGTCCGCTTTATCCTCCCCCTCAACACCCGCAAAATCACTATGTTTGAATCACCCGCTATTAATTATGTAAACTCCGGTATGAGCCTTATTCTGACCGAACTTTCAGGCGTTCTGGACAGCGATTGCTACTCGGAGAAGTATCTTGACTGAAAATAAGTTAAAAATGCGCAGCGGAAAGCTTTTCCGCCGCGCATTTTCTTTTTCAGAGGGCATAAAAGTAGATTGATAAAAACTGCAGAACGCTGCCCAAAACCACAAAAATATGGAACACACTGTGAATCCAGCGTTTCTTTTTCCCCACTCCGTAGAGTACAGCTCCGATTGTATAGGCTATGCCGCCGCTGAGAAGCAGGTAAAATCCCGCTTTTGTCATCACCTCTATTGTATGAGGCACGAAGCAAATCACGCTCCAGCCCATGCCTACATAGCATATCATGGAAAACACAGTATACTTTTTCAGATCAATGGCAGTAAGAGTAATCGCCAAAGCCCCCAGAGCCCACTGCCAAATCAGAAGTCCCCAACCTATCAGCGGATAAGTGGGCAAAAATGCCGCCAGACAAATGATTGAGTAGGTTCCGGCAATGAGAGCATAGATCGTGCAATGATCCAATACCTGCAGCACCTTTTTCCCTGCGCCCTTTCGTAGACCGTGGTAGATGCTTGAAACAGTATAAAGCGCCACCATACTTACGCCATAAATAATTGCACCCGCTATATCGGCTCCCTGTCCGCCTTTAGCAGCCTTTATAAGGCACAGGGTTAGCACACACAGTCCGAAGGCACCACCCACTATATGGGTAACCATATTCATTATTTCTTCGCCGAAGCTATACTCCGGAAGCTTTCTCATACTTAGTTTTGTTCGCTTCATTTTTTCGCCGCCTTTCATTGGGGATTGTAAACCCGGCTGCAGAAAAAAGAAAAGCTACTGCCTTTGAAGTGGTGTAGAATTACTGTGGACATAAAAAAATACCGGTAGAATGCCACTCTACTGTTGGTAGAATGGCATTTCTACCGGATAAAAATTAATTTTTGCGGGCAAGCAGACCTTATTCTATGCCGAAAAACCTCTTTCCGTTTTCCATGCTGACTTTGGCAACTTCCTCCGCGCTTATGCCCTTGATCTCAGCGATTTTTTCAACCACATAGCAGAGCTCCCTGCTGTCATTGCGCTTTCCTCTGTGAGGGACGGGGGCAAGATAAGGGCTGTCCGTTTCTATCATAATTTTGTCCATGGGACATATTTCAATGGTCTCCAGAGCCTTGCGGGCATTTTTGAAGGTTATGGCTCCGGTAAAGGAGAGATACCAGCCCATATCCAATATCTGACGTGCCATTTCCGCGCTGCCGCTATAGCAGTGGAAAACTCCTTTCACATCGGGGAAAGAGCGGATCATCTCCATACACTCCCCGTGGGCATCTCTGTCATGGATGATGACGGGCATATTCAGCTCCCGGGCAAGCTCCATCTGGCGGCGGAAAACTTCCCGCTGGCGCTCTCTGGGGGAAAAATCATAGTAGTAATCAAGCCCTATTTCTCCTATTGCCCTGACTCTGGGATTTTTGCACCACCGGCGGATAAGCTCACAGCTTTCCTCCGAAAAACTTTCCGCTTCGTGGGGATGCCAGCCAACAGCGGCATAAACATGGGGATAAGTCTCTGCGTATTCAAGGGCTTTGGCGCTGGACTCACCGTCGCAGCCGGGATTAAGCACAAGCTCCACCCCTTCGTTGGGAAATGCCGCCAGAAGAGTGTGGCGATCAGAGTCAAAGCGTTCATCATCATAATGGGCGTGTGTATCAAAATACATATTTTTCTCCTCAATTCCTGTAAAGTGGGGATTTTATGTCAGTAATTTATTGTTTTTATGCGCAAAGTGGGGATTATCCTCAGGCTTTGCATATTGCCATACTTGTGATATAATAGTTTCATAATTACGAAAGGCAAAAAACCTATGACTGATATCAGTAAGGCGAGAGATCTTCGCTTTCTCATCACAAATATATATATTAGCATAATGCTTTTGCTTTTTCCACTGTTTACGGGATTTTCCGGCTATGCAAACATTACTTTCTCAAAGTATCTGTTTTTTGTCATCGCTACGGGAATCTGGATAATCGCGCTGGCGGCAGCCTGCATTGTGGAGAAAAAAGCTATTCCCACCTTTTCTCTCCACCATTGGGCGGCAATCGCATTTGCTGCAGTCCTTCTTTTGTCCTTTATATTATCTCCTTATAAGGACAAAAGCCTTATTGGCGCAAGCCGATATGACGGGCTTATTACACATCTTATTTATATCCTGATTTTCCTTGGAGTTTCCCTTTTCGGCTCTTTCCGTCCATATCATTTTTTATGTCTTGCCCTTTCCCTTTTCCTCTGCAGCACCACCGCTATATTTCAGCTTTTCAACATCAATATTCTTTCTCTCTTCCCTGGAGACTTCAGCCACTATGACTGGGGCATAAAATATTCAAGCGCTTTTCTCGGCACGATTGGAAACACCAATGTGCTCTCCGCTTTTTTCTGTATTGCTCTCCCTGTGCTTTTTGTTCTCCCCATCATCAGTGAGAACAAGCTTTACCGTCTCGGCATCATCGCAATGCTCCCTGCGGTTTTCGTTTTAATACGCGCCCGTGTGGCAGGCGGCTTTGTGGGGCTCGGTCTATGCGCTCTAATAGCAGCTCCCATTGTTTTCAGGGAGGCAAAAATACTGCGCCGCGCTCTTTTTGCCGCCGCTCCGCTGCTTATCGCCGCCGCTCTTGCCCTCGCCTTCCGTCCGAACTATGCTTTCCCCGATTTTGATTGGACTTTCCGCTTTGATACTCTCCCTCTTCTTATCCTCTGCACCGCTGCTGCATTCATCATAGCAGGAGTAATTCTCTGCAAAGCCAAAAACTTTGCTCCTTCCCCAAAGGCAATGCGTCTGTTTTTCGCGGCGCTGTGTCTGCTGGCAGTAATTATTGGTCTTCTCTTTGTATATTTCTTTGCCCCTGCCGAGGGTACGCTTTACGAGCTTTCCCAGCTGCTCCACGGAAAAATTGATGATAGCTTCGGCTCATCCCGCATAAAAATATGGCTTGGCTGCCTTGAGCTTTTCAAGGAGCACCCCCTGCTGGGCAGCGGTCCCGATACCCTCGCCCTTCGGGTGGATATCCACTTTTCCCGCTTTGTTCCCGAAACAGGCAAGCTATTGCAGACAAGCGTTGATAATGCCCACAACGAATATCTGGGTCACCT
The DNA here is from genome assembly GCA_045596985.1 of Clostridia bacterium. Lineage (GTDB taxonomy): Bacteria > Bacillota > Clostridia > UMGS1883 > UMGS1883 > UMGS1883. The sequence goes on along the minus strand of JAZODM010000014.1, from coordinate 296 downwards.
TATAAACAGCGGAATTTTCGGTCTGGCAGCATATCTATTCATTCTTATACTCGCATTCATCGCCTTCCTTAAAGGCTGCTCCAAGCCCCATATTTGCGCTCTGGGCCTTTCCTTTATTTGCTATTGCATACAGAGTTTCTTTGCTCTCGGCCTCCCTCTGATTGCTCCCCTTTTCTGGATTATAATGGCACTTATTTTCTCAAAAGAACAAAATCAAATTTCTTGAATTATGTAAACCTTAAACAGTAAAAGAAACAGCTGCGCAACGCAGCTGTTTCTTTTTTGTTTATGAAGGG
>JAZODM010000013.1:0-2540 GCA_045596985.1 Clostridia bacterium | reverse complement strand
TACAAATTTATTAAGAAATTTCAACAATTTTTCCGTATAGCCTGAGTGCGAAAGCCTGTGCGGCAGGCATAGGCTCAAACCGCATTGGATAGTTGCCGATGCCCATTGTGTCGCCCTGGGCAAAATCGACCTCACCGTTGATTCTTGTTACACTCATAAGGTAATCAAGGCAATGCTCACTCTCCGCAACGTAACCCATACGGTGAAGCAAGCCGCCGATCATAGCAGTTGCAGAAGACTCCTGACGGGAGAATGGCACGCCGACTATTGCATTAAAGCTACCGTTTTCATTCTGAAAAGGTAAGAGAGATTCACAGAGTGCGGTTGCACGCTCCGTTAGTACGCTGTAATATTCATCGGTTTCATCGAGCAGACTGAGACATTCGTCAAGTGCAAGAGCAAGCCAGCCGCAGCCTCTGCCCCAACCGTAAATACCGAGCGGCATTTTATTATCGGGTCGGAAACAGTGAACGGGCAAGCCTGTCCTTTCATTTATGCCGTAAGAATAAAATTCATCAAACTGCCTTTTGGCAAGCTCAAAAGCTTCGGGGCAGCCGTAAATCTGATGATACTTAATTAAAAACGGGCAGACCATACCGAGCGTATCCACATAATGCTCCTTGTACTCAAGCACATACGGCAGAGTGCCGTCACCTGCGGCGGCAAAAACCTTGGCAATATAATCATCGACCGCCGCTTTGAATTTTTCATCCTCGGCAAAGCCGCTTTGCATCATAGCATAAAAGAGAAAACCTGCACCGGTCTTATAGCTTCTGTCAAACCAATCCTCTTTATCAAAAAAACGGTAAGCCGCCTTGCGGGTCGATTCGTTTGCGGAGTCGGCAAGAAGAAGAGATGCGACCTGCCACGACGAAAAATAGAAATTATAATACTCGCCCTTGAGTTTGGGAATAAGCGTATAAGCAGTCTTATCCGTTACGGGAATTTTAGGCAGCTTCCGTGCATTTTTTTCGGCAACTGCGAGAACCTTTTCGAACCATATTTTTTTGTCGGTATAGCGACCGATGTGAATGCGTTTTATCCACGTCGTTATCATCGGTATAAAATCTGCTGCAAAAATACAAAGCGAAATCAGCAGCAGAACACTGACAAGAATCAATAAAAAAATCAACATTGTTTTTCACCTAAAAGCGCATAAAATTTTTGAATTTCTTCTTCGTTGCCGTGCTTCATTTTTTTCAGATTTTCACTGAGAGTTTCAGCAAGATTTTCATCATCAATAAGCAGCGCAATTTTTTCTGCAATACTCTCGGCATTCATCTCGGCAAGTACTGCGGTTTCACCGTCGGCAAGCTGATCGTAAACGGTTGAAAATTTAGTCGCAACAATCGGCTTTGCAAGGCACTTTGCCTCATCAAGCGCAATCGATTTCCCTTCAAAATACGAGGGTTGCACGTATACATCACACTTTGCAAGGTACGGATAAGGGTTTGATTTTTCGCCGAGCAAAATGAATTTTTCTTCGAGATTTTTCTCTTTTATCTTCTGCTCAATTTCAGTTTTAAGCTCACCTTTACCGATAGAAAGCCACTTGAAATCATAGCCTTTTTTTACCAGAATCTCCGCCGCATCTATCGCCATATCGTAGCCTTTTTGCGGACACAATCTGCCGATTGTAAGTAAGGATTTTCCATAGGATTTTTTATCAAAATCTTCAACATTTTCTTCAGCCATTTTCCAAAGAATTTTTGGTATTGTTACATTCTCAATCATACGAACTTTTTCTGAGTACTGAGGAAAGATTTCACGAAGAACTTTTTCACACTCTTCAGAAACTGTAACGATATAATCAACTTTTCCGAAAAATTCACCGTCGATTTTTGCATCCATTTCAAGCTTACGGTAATCGTTGTGAACATACACAATTTTTGTTTTGGCACGGACACAATCGGCAACATAAAAATTCGGTTTACCCTCGAGATAACCTATTGCCGCATCGTACTCTTTACCGTTATCACAGAAAAAGCTTTTCATATATTTCCACGCAAGCTGATCACGTATAAGCGACGAGCTGACAGACGAATTTACCGTACGTGAGTACAATGCTCTTTTAACCGCAAGCACCGGCTTTAAGCTGAAAAGAAGCGAGAGCACACTTTTCACCATTGGCCTTTTAAATTTATCGTAAAGCTCGCCGAAGGGAATAATATTGACCTGCTCCGGTATCAGCTCAAGAAACAGACCTGAACGGTCAAAAAGCATAAGGTCTACATCATATTCTTTGTAATCAACAAGCTGAAGCAGTGACAGCAAGCTACGCTCACCGCCGCCGCTTTTCATAGATTCCATTACAAACAACAGTCTTTTTTTCATTTCGTATCATCACACCCGAAGAATCAGTTTAACTGCATTATTGTGATTGTAACACAAAACACAAATTTTTTCAACAAAGCAAAATGCGGCATGCTCCGTCGCATACCGCATTTGAAATACCAAATTATACTCTATGGCCGTTTTTAAGTCTGATTTTGCCGATAAACGGGATTTTGAGGATACCTGTAAAGGAATCGTCGTCAAAA
>JAZODM010000012.1:0-3514 GCA_045596985.1 Clostridia bacterium | reverse complement strand
AAGCTAAACAGTCTTTTTTATTTCCTTTTCAAAAGCGTTTTGGGTTGCGCATCGTTTTCGCGCTTAAAGGCTTTGTAAAAAGCGGAATAATCGGAAAAACCTGCTTCGGCGCAGGCGGCGGTCAGACTTTTCTTTTCTTGCGCAAGCGCACTCGTGCGCTCAATGCGCTTGGCGGTGATGTATTGATTGATTGTGCAGCCGACATATTTTTTAAACAGGCGGCACATATGGTATTTCGACAAAAATGCGTGCTCCGCAAGCTCGTCTAACGAAAGCTTTCTGCTTAAGTTTTCGTCGATATAGGTTAAAATCTTTTCTACCTGCGGATTGGAGATATAGGTTTTGGAAAAGTGTGTGTTTGTATTTAAAACATGCAAAAATTCAATCAGCAGAGTTTTGGTGATGATGTTTTCGGTGTCCGTAAAATTCTTTGTATATTTTTTAAGCCGCTTATATACATCGTAGAGTCCGCTGCTTTCGCAGGTGGCTGCGCTGACTTTGCGGTCACCGCGAACACGGGGATAGAAGATTTCCTCATACTGCGTACAGCCGTTTTGCACAAAGAAGTCTTTGTCGAGCAAAATGACCATATATTCTGCACTGCCGTTGTGTACGGTGAGCCGCCCGTGCGGCGATGCGCCGCGTACGGCAATCAGCTCTTTGGGGTTGAGCGGATACATGGCACCGTCGGCAAAAAAATCGACACGGCTGTTTAAAAGCATATAGATTTCGTAAGAATCGTGATGATGCGTATGTGTATTTTGCGCGGTGCTTGTTTCACTTGTATATACCTTGTATCCGTTTTTGAGTGAAAAGTTCAAGTCTACAAATGGTTTTTGCGGTAGCATCTTTCTCACCTCTGCGCAATATTTTCAATGTATACAGCAATATAACCATTGAAGCTGGGTAAATATTGCTGTATAATGAAAGTATAGCATGAGCAAATATATCTGTCAAGGGTAGTGTTGAGTAAAAATAGCTGGAACTTTTTAAGAATATTAAAGAGGTACATCAAAATGAAAGAGCTTAATATTCGTGAACTTACAGTCGAACAAAAAATAGGGCAGCTTCTCTGTGTAAGAGGTTACCTCGATGAAGAGGATCGTAATTTTGTTTATGAAATGCTTGAGAAAAAAAGCATAGGTGCCGTTCAGGTTCCATGTGTCAACGGAAATGCTGAAGAAATTAAAAGAATAAATGCGCATGCAGGATATCCGGTGCTTATATGCAGCGATATGGAAACCGGATTTCCTATGAGTAAATACAAGATTCCTTCCATGATGGCGCTGGCATCTTTAAACGATGAAGAGATTGCATATCAGCATGGTTGCATAACAGCGATTGAAGCTAAAAAATTAGGCTATAATACAGTCTGGGCACCTAACGTTGATATGGTTATGGGCAATGCGCGCAGCCGCGTTATCAGAACCTGCGGAAGTGATGAAAATTATGTTGCTAAAATTACAACTGCGGTGCTGAAAGGGTACCTGGATAACGGAATGTTTGCAACTGCAAAGCATTTTCCCGGCGGAAGAGATATAACAGTGGATACCCATATGGAAGAAGGATTATCGATGCTTACGGAAAAAGATATCCTTGATGTGGATATGGTTCCGTATGCAAATGCAATGAAAGAAGCAAATCTCCCCGGCATTATGACAAAGCATGTTGTTTATCCTAAAATTGATCCTGTTTATCCCGCGAGTATGTCTAAAAAGCTTCTGTCCATATTAAGAAATCAGGGCTTTGACGGACTCATATTAACCGATTCCTTTGCAATGATGGGGATTTTGCAGAAGCACAGCGAAGATAAGTGCTACGGAATCGCAATCGCTGCAGGAATAGATATGGTTCTGCCGAATTATCGTGTTCCCTTTAAAACCTCATATGAATATCTTCTGAATTCATATAAAAACGGTGCTTTTACCGAAGAGCGATTAAACGAAGCCGTAGCAAGAGTGATTCGGGCACAGAACTCCACTATGAAGCCGGCAACAGCAACTGAAATTTCGGAGTATCAGAAACAATGTATCGAAAGGGTTTGGCGTGAAGGCATTTGTCTTATAAAAGACGAAAATGTTTCCGCAAAGCTCGAAGCCGGCAAGAAACGCCTGTTTGTTGTTTTGGCAGAAAATCTATACGACGATTCAAATTACGAAGTTAGAGAATGGACGGAAAAAACCGGCGGCTCCTGGGCTGCAGCGAATAAAATCATTGATGAAATCAAAGAAAAGTTTCCTGATGCTAACTGTGTGGCAATCAATGTGTTTCCGAACAAAAAGCAGATTGAAAATGTTTGCTTTGAAAGCACAAAGGTGGATGAAGTTCACTTTATAACCTTTGCCGAAGTCGGTGCATACGCAGGCAGTGAAAATCTTACCGAAAAGATAACAAATCTTATGGCAGCAATGCAGTCTAAGCTTTCAACGATTGTCCATTTCGGAAACCCGTATTCCATAGAAAAAGCGCCGCATTTCCCGAGAGTCATTTACAGCTTAGGACCTGTGGATATGAAATACCCTCTTGAGGTTTTAACCGGTGAATTCGAACCAAAAGGCAAATTGCCTATTGATATTCAGCTCAACTGAGGAGATGCGTCGCGAGAAAAGGCATTATTTCCGTTTTAATGCGCGCAATTAGAATATACAAATTTAATAAACATAAAAGGAGAGGATACTATGAAAAAAGGAATTTGCTTGCTTTTGAGCATCTGCATGCTGCTTGGTTGCGGCATCACAAATGTGTTTGCGGCAAAAGACAACGCAAGTACGGAAGGCAACATTTTGTTTTCGGACGATTTTGAAAGCTATTCCGACGGACAGCCCCTTGCGACCAGCAGCAAGGACAGCCTTGCATGGACAAAGCAGTCCAACGCGGCAACGACGAAAATTGCCGGTTACAAGGATGAAACCGGTATGGTGATGCGCTTTACCAACACCAATACCGAGGGCACGAACGGTCCGCGCTTTGAAAAGCATTTTGACTTTTCGGCGCTGACGAATTTGACGCTGACCTACCGTGCGAAATCGCAGAGCTGTAAGTTTGCGTCGGTTGCCTACATGGGCGGCACGGGCACAACCCTGGTAAACGGCGACACGAAGGGCGAGTGGAATTCGTACAAGATTGTGATGGACTTTAAAGCCGGCACCTTCGATGTGTATGTTAATGGGGAATTGAGCTCGGAAGGCAAAGCATTCAAGGCTTTGGATACGACCGAGGTGCAAATCCGTTTTACGTCGACCATCGGTGCAGGGGATGAAGCTTTTGTCGACGATATTGTATTTTCCACGACAGATAATGTGACCGCCGAGGATATTCTGGGCGGTGGCGAGAAGGAAGAAAAAATTGTGACACCGGAGGAAATTATGGCGGTGTTTGATAAGACACCTGCACCTGCACTTTCCGTACCGGCGGGCAAGTATACCTTGTTTACATACGATTGTTCCTTAAATGGCGATAGCTATGTCCCGACGGGCAGTGAAGCAAACTTTTCAAAAATCAGTACATCGGACTA
>JAZODM010000011.1:0-5344 GCA_045596985.1 Clostridia bacterium | reverse complement strand
AAAAAAATCTTGACAGTTATGTTTATTATGTTATAATTAGTATGTTACTTTATGCAGAACTTGATGAGCAAGTGCTGCGAGGGGAGGGTATGAAATGTCAGAGATCAGAGTTAAAGATAATGAATCTTTAGATAGCGCCCTGAGGAGATTTAAGCGTTCTTGTGCTAAGGCAGGCGTATTGTCCGAGGTTAGAAAAAGAGAGCATTATGAAAAACCCAGCGTGAAACGCAAAAAGAAGTCTGAAGCTGCAAGAAAAAGAAAATTTAAGTAATTGATTTCGACTAACCCACATACAATTGTATGTGGGTTATGTTTTGGGCACACAAAAAAAGCAGCACCGACCGTTCATCGGAGTATAATTTATTTTTTCAACTGTGGGATTATTCTTGGTTAATCCTCGTTTTTGGTAAAAATCCGTAAATATACGGATTTCTTTTGTTTTATTCCGATGTACTACGAACAAACTTCGCCTCTCGACGTACCATCGTACGCCTTCGGGTAACCCACGGCAAGCCGTGGCTCAGTTTGTCCGTTCTGCACTACTTTCTTTGTGTGCCATATATAGGAGGTTTTTCTATGTATATAAGAAGATTACTTGACGACGAATACGAAGATGTAGTACAATTAATTACGCAGACAGTGCACTGCGTATGTGCAAATGACTACACGCAAAAGGAGCTTGATGCGTGGGCGCCACAAAATTTTGATATTAACAAATTCCGTGCAAATCTTTCCCCGTGCTACAATTTAGCAGCATTTGAAAAGGGGAAAATGGTCGGTTTTATAAGTATGGAGCGTAGCGGTTATATAAACCGGCTTTACACGCATAAGGATTATTTGCGCCGCGGCATTGCAACAAAGCTTTTCTTGAAAGCAGAGGCCTGGGCGAAGGAAAACGGGATTTGTGAGCTTAGCCTTGATTCGAGTAAAACTGCAGAAGAATTTTACCTGAAAATGGGGTTTGACAAGGCTGGCATTGCCGTAATGCATCACGGCGGCGTTGTTTTCCGCAACACAGTAATGCGAAAGAGTCTTTTATAGGGAGAGGATATATATGGTAAAGCTTGCCAATGACTGGGATGAAAAAATCGGCGGTGAATTTCAAAAGGAATATTATCTGCGTTTGAGAAGATTTTTAAAGGAAGAGTATGCAAATACCACTGTGTATCCCGATATGTATGATTTATTCTCTGCGCTCAAGGCAACACCCTTTTCAAGTGTTAAGGTAGTAATTTTAGGGCAGGACCCTTATCACGAGCCGGGGCAGGCACACGGAATGGCATTTTCCGTAAAGCCGGGCGTGCCTATCCCCCCATCGCTTCTTAATATGTATAAGGAGCTTAATGCTGAGCTTGGCTGCAGTATTCCTAAAAACGGTTATCTTATGAGCTGGGCGCAGCAGGGTGTGCTTCTTTTAAACACCGTGCTCACTGTTCGGGCGGGCGAGGCAAACAGTCACCACGATAAGGGATGGGAGCTTTTCACAGATGAAATAATACGCCAGCTCAACAAACGAAATGACCCCATTGTATTTCTTCTGTGGGGAAATAATGCAAGGCGCAAAAAGGAGCTTATTACAAATCCAAATCACTATGTACTGGAGGCGGCGCATCCAAGTCCGCTTAGTGCATCACGCGGCTTTATGGGATGTGGTCATTTTAAAAAAGCAAATGAAATTTTAATATCTCACCTGAAATCTCCTATTGACTGGGAGATACGAGATTGACTTTAAATATTTAATATGATAAAATAAAATTATAAATTACTGACGGGGAAGATTTTTCTGACCTGAAAGAAAGGAGCAATAACTATGTATAATCCAAAATCAATGATTGCAGACGAATTTATCAGCGATGAGGAAATCCGCGCAACTCTTGCATATGCGGAGGAAAACAAAAACAACATTGAACTTATCGACAGTATTCTTGATAAAGCAAGACCGCACAGGGATGAAAACGGTACTCACTGCGCAGGACTCAACCACAGAGAGGCATCAGTGCTTCTTGCCTGCGAAATTCCTGAAAAGATTCAGGAGATGTATAAGCTTGCAGAAGAAATAAAGCAGGCATTTTACGGTAACAGAATTGTAATGTTTGCACCTCTTTACTTATCAAATTACTGCGTAAACGGATGTGTATACTGTCCTTACCATTACAACAACAAGCATATTGCAAGGAAAAAGCTAACGCAGGAGGAAGTAAGGAAGGAAGTTATCGCACTTCAGGATATGGGACACAAGCGCCTTGCTATAGAGTCGGGCGAGGACCCCATAAATAACCCTATCGAATACATTCTTGAATGTATTAATACAATTTATTCAATCAAGCATAAAAACGGCGCAATAAGACGTGTTAACGTAAATATTGCCGCAACAACTGTAGAAAACTACAGAAAGCTCAAGGATGCAGGAATAGGCACATATATTCTTTTCCAGGAAACTTATCATAAGGAAAGCTACCTGAAACTCCACCCCACAGGTCCTAAACACGATTACAATTATCATACAGAGGCAATGGACAGAGCTATGGAGGGCGGCATTGACGACGTAGGTCTGGGCGTTTTGTTTGGTCTGGAGCTTTATAAATATGAATTTGCAGGACTTTTGATGCATGCAGAGCATCTTGAGGCTGTGCACGGCGTAGGCCCGCATACAATCAGCGTGCCGAGAATTAAGCGTGCCGATGATATTGACCCTGATGTTTTCGACAACGGAATTGATGATGAAACCTTTGCAAAAATCTGCGCCCTTATAAGAATTTCGACACCATATACGGGAATGATTATTTCCACACGTGAAAGTCAGGCAGTGCGTGAAAAGGTAATAAAGCTCGGCGTATCGCAGATAAGCGGTGCATCACGTACATCAGTGGGTGGTTACGCGGAAGAAGAACGTCCTCACGACAGTGAACAGTTTGACGTTTCCGATACAAGAACGCTTGACGAGGTTGTGAAGTGGCTGATGGAGCTTGGACATATCCCCTCTTTCTGTACTGCGTGCTACCGGGAAGGAAGAACGGGTGACCGTTTTATGTCACTGTGTAAGACGGGACAAATTCAAAACTGTTGTCATCCCAATGCACTTATGACACTCAAGGAATTTTTGATGGATTACGCATCAGAGGATACCAAAAAAATTGGAGAGGCACTCATCCAGGCAGAGCTTGAAAATATACCAAAGGAAAAGGTAAAGCAAATCTGTAAGGATAATCTTGAAAAGATAGAAAACGGTATAAGAGATTTCCGCTTTTAATGGGCTGTGATAAAATGCACAGAACGCATAAAGCACAAAAGAGAATATTACGCAACCTGAAAATGTGTCATAAGCAAATGTTAGGTAAAAATTCGTTTATCAACGAATTTTAAAATCGTAGTGCTTTATGCTACGAACAAACTTCACCTCTCGACGTACCCTCGTACGCCTTCGGGTAACCCCTGCGGGTTCAGTTTGTCCGTTCTGCACTATTTTCTCTTCGCCCTGAAAGTGGTCTGTGATACGAAAAAGGGAGATGCAAAATTTTTTTGCATCTCCCTTCCTTCATTTCGAATTTCGAACTTCGAATTTCTCATTTATTCTTCTCATATATCAGCATTAATCCCTTGAGCAATAAATCCTCATCAATTATAATTTCGTTTTTACAAAGCGGGGCAATCACCTTTGCAAGGCCACCCGTTGCAATAACGGTGCAATCCTCGCCAAGCTCTTCACGGTAGCGGTCTATAATTCCGTCTATAGCACCTGCATTACCGTAAATAATACCGCTTTTTATACAATCAATCGTGTTACTTCCTATAACCTTTTTCGGTTTCTCAAGGGCAATTTTCGGCAGTTGTGATGTGCGATCAATAAGTGCATCGTGCGATACCCGCACCCCGGGCATAATAGCGCCGCCCAAAAACCTTTTCTCACGGTCGATTGCCGTAATTGTTGTTGCAGTTCCCATATCAATTATTATCTGCGGAACACTGTATTCACTGACACCTGCCACAGCATCAACCACCAAATCGCTTCCAAGCTGTGCAGGATTGTCGATAACGATACTGATTCCTGTTTTTATTCCGGGTCCTACAACCATCACCTGTATATTGCAGAGTGTTTCAATAGAGTCCTTTACAACACCTGTAACAGACGGAACAACCGATGAAATAATTGCGCCGTCAATTTCGCCTGAGTTAATGCCATACATTTCAAAAGCCGTCTTGAATATCGCTGAATATTCAAGCTTTGTAGCTGTATGATTTGTTGAAAGCCTTTCACGGAAAAGGATTTTCCCATCTTTTATACAGCCTGTAACTATGTTTGTATTTCCTATATCAATAGCTAAAATCATTTTTTAGAAACCACCTTTATAATATGTACGATTGCAGGGGCTAAGATTATATTAACAGCCATTTCGAAAAGGAAGTTTCCGCCAACCAAACCGAAAATCATATATCTGCCTACATCCGTACCAAAGCCAAGTCCCTCTGCCCAAACGGCTATTGTTTCCATAAAGAATGCAAGGCATCCTAAAAGAAACACACCCGTATTTGCAATGGGGCAAACAAGTGCCGCTACCACTGCCGCTATGTAGTTCTTTTGGGTAGTCTTTGCAATAATTTCATACACCAAACCCGCAAAAAATCCGCAGGCAACACCTTTAAGAAGTACTGTGATAATCGTTCCCGGTGCATTTACCACCAAAAACGCCGCCGCATCACCGCTTGCCAGAACTACTGCGCCAAACACAAGACCGAGCCACGTGCTCATTCTCTTTCCGCAGGTTATTGCACCGATCGCTATCGGTATCAATACCAAAGAAATTGAGAACATTCCAAACTTGATGAAGCTCCCCATAAACTGCAATATTACCACAAGAGCAGTTAAAAGAGCACCCAGCACCATTGTCCTCGTTGACATTTTCTTTCTTTCCATATTAAATTCCTCCTTGTTATTATTCCTCCTATGAGGATACAATACACGGGTATAATAACATAAGTTAAGTTATTTGTACAGAGTTTTTTTTAAAAAAATTGGGGATGCAAAAAAAGTCCAGACCGCAAAAAGGCAACAATTATACAGAATAAAGCTAATGACCTATCCCCAATAAAAGTGGGTGTAAAAAAAGTCACTTTTTTTACACCCACTTTTATTAAAATAATCCTGTTATCTTTCCATTCTCGTCAACGTCGATTTTCTCCGCCGCAGGAACTTTGGGAAGTCCGGGCATCGTCATAATATCACCGGTAAGAACAACTATGAAGCCTGCACCGGCAGAAATCTTGACATTCTTAATAGTTACGGTAAAGCCTTCGGGTGCACCCAGCTTTGCGGGATCATCCGAAAAACTGTACTGTGTTTTTGCCA
>JAZODM010000010.1:0-2344 GCA_045596985.1 Clostridia bacterium | reverse complement strand
GAGGACCGCCACAAAGTTTGCCTCGTCCTCCTGGGCAACTCCGCGCTGGTGGGCAATCTCATGTGCGATAGTGGAGGCGGTCATGCAGGAGGGGGAGTCAATATTGATGTTCGCCTCTCCAGTGAAGGGGAAGAAAAAGCCAGTAAAGGTCATGTGACTGAGGATTTTGGAAAAGAGAAAGGGTTTGCTCCGCAGGGGCTTTCCTCCAAGACAGGGGAAATCTTCGCTTACCGCATCGTAAAGATGGGGGGAATAATCGAAAATGACATCCATATCCTCGGCAAAAAGGCCGTTTTCGTCTCTGCGGACATCGTCGGAATATTCGTTGAGCTGGTGAGTGAAGTATCTTGTCACAAGCTTCAGCTCATAAGTGCTTATGGGACGGGAATAAATACCGCTTTGCTCTTCAAAATCGGCAGTGTAGAAGTAAATTCCCCAAAGAGCGCAGAAGCCGCCGTAAAAAACGCAGAAAGCCATAACTGCGGTCATAAGTATGCGGTAAAGCCGTTTAAGCACATTTCCGCGGCGCAGCATATATATAAGCTGAAAGATTATGTAAACCAAGGCGCCCACGACAGCGAGGGCTATCAAAACTGCGCAAAGTGAAAAAGGAAAGAGGGAGGAAAAACTGCTGAGGGCGCTGTGCCAGGGGCGGGCAAAAGTCCGTGATGCGGCATCGAGCAAAGCCTCGTTTCCTCTGAGAAGAAAATAGGCGCCAATAATGAGGGCGAATATTATGATTATTATATGCCGTATGGGGCAAAGCTTAAACCAGGAGGTAAAGCGGGAAGAGCGTCTTTCTTTAGTGGTGTTCATTGCTGCTCCTTGCAGTTAATATTAAAGGCATTATACAATATATAAATTATAAAGTCCAACAATTTGATTTTGCCAAAAATTTCTTCAGCAAAAATAAATAATATTCCGCAGAAGGTAAATAATATGTCTGCAACCAATTTACTGGAGGAATAAAAATGAAGAAAATCATCCTGAGTGTAATTATTGCTGCGCTGCTTGCAACAGCTCTTACCGCATGCGGCAGCAGAAACGACAGACCCGACCCCACTATGACTCCCGAAACCGAAAACGGCAGTACCGTAAAGCCTGAGGATAACAACGGCATGGTGCAGGACGAAAACGGAATAATCGGCGACAAGGATTCTGCCCAGAATGGCGTTCTTCCCGAAGTGGGCGGAGAAATTGAACAGGGTGCCAATGACATTATCGATGATGTGGGTGACGCAGTCAACGGCAATGATAATAACGGCAATGCTGTGGGCAATGCGGATACTCCCGATAATGCGGGCAGCGGAAGCAGAATACGCGGACGCAAGACTATGAACTGAAAAAATATCCCGCGGAGTTTATTGCTCCACGGGGCTACATATTGATTTAAGACCCACTCTGGCTTATAATTAGAAAAAAACGGAGGTCAGAAATATATGTCTTACATACCAACTCCCGATGAGGCTCTTGAAATAATCAGGAAGTATAATAAGGAAGCATTTCATATTGAGCACGCCGAAACCGTGGGCAAGGTGCTCAAAGCCTTTGCGATGGAGCATGACAGCGAGAGGGCCGAGTTCTGGCACAGCGTGGGCATACTTCACGATATAGATTTTGAACTCTATCCTGAAAAGCATTGCGTAAAGGCTAAAGAGATGCTTGCTGAGATGGATATAGACCCGGAAATGATCCACGCGGTAATAAGCCATGGCTACGGTATATGCATAGATGTAGCTCCCGAAAGCTATATGGAAAAGGTGCTCTTTGCCGTGGACGAGCTTACAGGACTTATCGGAGCGGCAGCGCTGATGCGTCCCACCGGGCTTGAGGGCATGGAAGCCAAGAGTATAAAAAAGAAGTTCAAGGACAAGAAATTTGCCGCCGGATGCTCCCGGGAAGTTATCTCTCAGGGTGCAGAAATGCTGGGTATGGAGCTGGGAGAACTTTTCGAAAAAACTATAGCCGCAATGCAGCAATAATTGATATTTGTCGAGGGGTATCGGGATTTTTAGTAGGAAAACCTACGGAAAATCCCGATATTTTGTGCTTTTTCACCATAAAAAAATCAAGATTTTGGGGTTAAAAAAATAATTAAAAAATTTCAAAAAAAGTTGAAAAAAAGTGTTGACAAAGCGATAGCGGTGTGTTATTCTAACAAAGCTGACGCTCCGCGGAGCGCCGGTGGGAGCTCAAAAAGCTCTCCGGTGTACCTTGAAAATTAAACATTGTAAGAACACAAAACATTATGTTTTGTAGCTTATGCAAATAAGCACCAGCAAAGAAAAGGGCTTTTACAAAGTTGTAAGAATAACAACTATAAAAGATTCTATTTGAGATTTGA
>JAZODM010000009.1:0-7361 GCA_045596985.1 Clostridia bacterium | reverse complement strand
ATGTCACCGCTATGACATATTTCAGCATCGGCAATATCATTGGAACGCACCTGAGTTTAGCAGGTATGATGCTACCGCAGAATATATATTTCACCCATAAAGGGTTGCGGGAATATTACTAACCGGGCAATATGCCAATAGGAAATACAAATCATACTAAATGGAGACAGAGATAACAAACATACTTCAATATACCGATATAAAGGGAAATATATCTATTTCATATCGGGAAACAGAGAGGTAACAGGTTGTTAAAATCAGTGGTATTGCTATGCCCAAAATAAGTGCTCAGATAGACTTGAAAAGGAGGTCCGTCAATGATATACTGTTATCGTTGACGGACTATCTGACAGAGAAAGGAGAATCAGAACAATTATGACAGGTAGTCTACAGATAAGAAACGGCAAATTTTATGCCGTTACAAGAATAAATGGAAAACAAAAATGGATAAATCTTAATATTGAAGCAAAACGCGGAAACAGAAAAGAAGCTGAAATTGCTATGGCAAAGGTTATAACGGCAATTGATGACAACCCCAATGTTTTTGATAAAATTGACTTTGCAGAGTATATGAAAATATGGCTCAAAGATGTAAAAAAACATATTGACATAGTTACATATGAGGGGTACAAGCAGTACACTGAAAAGCATATAATTCCTTACTTTGAAAAACACAGACGCACGCTAAAGGAAATGCGTACATCGGATATTGAATCTTATTATGAATATAAGTCAAAGGGAGGAAGGCTTGACAGTAAGCCCGGAGGTCTTTCGAAGAAAACAATACGCTCACACTCTATTCCTATAAGCTTAGCTTTCAAACAAGCAATGCGTGACGGAATTATAAACCGAAATCCTTGTGAATATGCAAGACTTCCCAAAATGGAAACAGTACGAAAGGAAATCACATTTTATACTGTTGAGGATATTAAAAAGCTGTTTGAAATTATAAAAGGAACTGTGCTTTATGATATGGTATATATCACCTTTGTGTATGGGCTACGCCGCAGTGAGCTTATGGGAATTAAGTGGAATGCTGTTGATTTTGAAAATAATACGATTACAATACAGCACACAGTAGAGGTACAGACAAATCTTATTATCGTTAAAGACAGCACAAAAAACAAAAGCAGTAACCGTGTGTATCCATTATTATCCGATGTTAAGGAAATTCTTCTCAGGATAAAAGCACAGCAGGAGGAATACAAGGATATGTTTGGTAACTGTTATACTGATACGGACTACGTTTTTGCCCGTCCTGACGGGAAGATGTATTATCCAAGTTATCCGAGCAAGCTTTTGAAGAAAGCATTACTTCGAAATAATTTGAAGTATATACGTTTTCACGACCTCCGTCACAGTTGTGCAAGTATGCTGATAATGAAAGGCTGGCAGATGAAAGATATTTCCGACTGGCTCGGTCACGCAGATATTGGTACCACTATGAATATCTACGGACACCTTAATATGGAGTATAAAAGAAAGCTTGCAAAGCAGCTTGAAAATATACTGTAAAAAAGTGCTTGTTAGATAAATGTTAGATGACGCATTTTTCATGATTTTTCAAAACATAGAAAAAACCGCCTAACCCTATTGGTTAAGCGGTTTTCGGTGGCGTGCTTGGAGGGATTCGAACCCCCGACCCTTTGGTTCGTAGCCAAATACTCTATCCAACTGAGCTACAAGCACATTTCCAAACGCATTGATTATGATAACATATATTTTGGTAAAATGCAAGCATTATTTTTGAAAAAAATAAAAAATATACCCATATATTTTGCGTTGAGATTGACAAAGTGATTTTGAAAATGATATACTAACAATAATGTTTCATTATTAATGGATAATTCGGCAGGAAAGAGGTAAATCATTATGGAAAACTATAAAATCGGCACAAAGTGTCTGCAGGCTGGATATTCTCCCAAAAACGGGGAGCCGCGCCAGATTCCTATTTATCAGAGCACGACGTTTAAATATGATACAAGCGAGGATATGGGAAAGCTTTTTGACCTTGAGGCTTCAGGCTATTTTTACAGCAGACTCCAAAACCCCACCAATGACTGTGTAGCGGCGCGTATTGCCGCTCTTGAAGGCGGTAGCGCGGCAATGCTTACCTCCAGCGGTCAGGCGGCATCCTTTTACAGTATTTTTAACATTGCTTCCTGCGGTGACCACGTTGTTTCTTCGTCTGCGATTTATGGCGGTACATACAACCTGTTTGCCGTTACTATGAAGCGCATGGGAATAGAGTTTACATTTGTTGCACCCGACTGCTCCGATGAAGAGCTGGAGAAAGCTTTCCGTCCTAATACCAAGGCGGTATTTGGAGAAACAATTGCAAATCCTGCACTTGACGTTCTTGATATAGAAAGATTTGCTGCCGCTGCGCACGCGCACGGCGTACCGCTTATCATTGACAATACCTTTGCAACACCCATAAACTGCCGCCCGTTTGAATGGGGTGCTGACATTGTAACCCATTCCACTACAAAGTATATGGACGGTCATGCAAGCGGCGTGGGTGGATGTATTGTTGATTCGGGAAAATTTGACTGGACAAAATATCCTGATAAATTCCCCGGACTTTGTACTCCTGATGACAGCTATCACGGTGTAACCTATACAGAAAGATTTGGTCTTGAAGGTGCATATATTACAAAGGCAACAGCACAGCTTATGAGAGATTTCGGCTCTATCCAGTCTCCGCAGAACGCATACCTTGTAGGTCTCGGACTTGAAAGTCTGGAGATTAGAATGAAGCGTCACTGCGAAAATGCGCAGGCGGTTGCAGAGTATGTAAAAAATCACGAAAAGATTGAATGGGTACGCTATTGCGGACTTGAAGGCGATAAATATTATGAGCTTGGAAAGAAATATCTTTCCGGTGGCTCCTGCGGTGTTATATCCTTTGGTGTAAAGGGCGGCAGAAAGGCTGCAGAAACATTTATGAAGAACTTAAAGCTTGCATCAATCGAAACACACGTTGCAGATTCAAAGACGTGCTGTCTGCATCCGGCAAGTGCAACGCACCGCCAGATGAATGATGATGAGCTTCGCGCAGCAGGTGTTTCACCCGACCTTATTCGTTTTTCATGCGGTATAGAGGATAAAGAAGATATTATTGCAGATATCAAGCAGGCTCTTGAATCTATATAAGGAGGTGTAGCGTATGCCCATTAAAATTCCGGTAAAACTACCGGCGGCAAAGGTTCTGGCAAATGAAAATATATTTGTGATGGATGAAAAACGTGCCCAAAAGCAGGATATTCGTCCGCTGCGTATAGGAATTTTGAACCTAATGCCCACAAAAATTGAGACGGAAACGCAGCTTGCACGCCTTTTGGGAAACACTCCTCTCCAGGTTGAGGTGGAGCTTGTGCAGGTAAGTACGCACAAGGCAAAGAATGTTTCACAGGAGCATATGCTTGCGTTTTACAAGACATTTGATGAAATAAAGGATCAAAAATTTGACGGCTTTGTTATAACGGGTGCCCCGGTAGAAAGAATGGAGTTTGAAGAGGTGGACTATTGGGAGGAGCTTTGCACCATTATGGAATGGACAAAGACGAATGTTCACAGCACCTTCCATATTTGCTGGGGTGCGCAGGCGGCGCTTTATTACCATTACGGAATTAAAAAGTATCCTTTGGACAAAAAGCTTTCGGGAGTATTTCGCCATAAGGTTGTGTACAAAAACCCAATGCTTCTGCGCGGATTTGATGACGAATTTATGGTTCCTCATTCAAGGCATACAACAGTAAGCCTTGATGATATAAAAAAGCGTAAGGAGATAAAGGTGCTTGCTACCTCTGATAAAGCGGGGCTTTATGCCGCGGCAACCGCCAAGGGGAAGCAGATTTTCATAACGGGTCATAGTGAATATGACCGCGATACACTTAAAAAAGAATATCTGCGAGACATAGATGCAGGACTTAATCCCGAGGTTCCCGAAAACTATTTTCCTGACGATAATCCTGAAAAAGAACCTGTTGTTTCGTGGAGAAGTCACGCAAATCTCATATATTCAAACTGGCTTAATTACTTTGTATATCAGAGTACTCCGTACGATATTACAACCATAAAATGAAAAAAAGCAGGGAAAACCCTGCTTTTTTTGCTTTTTCCATCTTGAAAAAAATGTCGCAGTGTTGTATAATAACAAAAATACTATATTTTTAATATGGGGGAGATTATACTATGGCATATTATTTTAACGAACCGTCGCGTACATTCAGTGAGTATTTGCTCGTGCCCGGGTATACAGGGCCGGATTGTATTCCTGCGAATGTAAGCCTTAAAACACCTCTCGTAAAATTCAAAAAAGGGGAGGAGCCGAAATATTCGCTCAACATTCCGCTTGTTTCTGCAATAATGCAGTCTGTTTCCAATGACACTATGGCAATTGCTCTTGCAAAAGAGGGCGGTATGTCTTTCATATACGGTTCACAGTCCATTGAGGATGAGGCGGCTATGGTTGCACGTGTAAAGAACTATAAGGCAGGCTTTGTTGTAAGTGACAGTAACCTTAAGCCTGATGACACACTCAAAGATGTTCTTGACCTTTTTGAGAAAACGGGTCATAACACTATGGCGGTAACTGCTGACGGAACTGCAAACGGCGTTCTTTTAGGCGTTGTGACAAGCCGTGATTACCGTGTAAGCAGAATGTCAACCGATATAAAGGTTAAGGACTTTATGACTCCTTTTGAAAAGCTGGTATGCGCTCCCGAAAATACTACTTTAAAGGAAGCTAACGATATCATCTGGGAGCATAAGCTTAATTCTCTCCCGATTATAAATTCTAAAAATGAACTTAAGTATTTTGTATTCAGAAAGGATTATTCCACGCATAAGAGTAATCCTAACGAGGTGCTTGACGAGCAGAAGCGTTACCTTGTAGGTGCAGGTATAAACACCCTTGACTATGAAAAGCGTGTTCCCGCACTTGTTGAGGCAGGCGCAGACGTGCTTTGCATAGACTCTTCGGAGGGTTATACTGCATGGCAGGCACAGACAATCAAGTTTATCCGTGACAAATACGGTGACGATGTAAAGGTAGGAGCCGGTAATGTTGTTGACCGCGACGGCTTTATGTTCCTTGCCGAGGCAGGCGCAGACTTTATCAAAATCGGTATTGGCGGAGGCTCAATCTGTATCACGCGTGAGCAGAAGGGTATCGGTCGCGGACAGGCTACCGCAGTTATTGAGGTTGCTGCAGCACGTGATGAATACTTCGAAAAGACAGGTATATATATCCCCATTTGTTCTGATGGCGGTATAGTACACGATTACCATATGACGTTGGCACTTGCTATGGGTGCAGACTTCCTTATGCTTGGAAGATACTTTGCACGCTTTGACGAAAGCCCGACTACAAAGCTTAATATTAACGGAACATATGTTAAGGAATACTGGGGCGAAGGCAGTAACCGTGCACGTAACTGGCAGCGTTATGACCTTGGTGGTAAGGCGAAGCTTTCCTTTGAGGAGGGTGTTGACTCTTACGTTGTATATGCAGGCTCGCTTCGTGACAATGTTGCAAAGAGCCTTTACAAGGTTTCGTCCACAATGTGTAACTGCGGCGTGCTCACAATTCCAGATCTGCAGAAGAATGCAAAAATCACTCTTGTTTCCGCTACAAGTATTGTTGAGGGCGGCTACCACGATGTAACACTTAAAACAAGTGCAGGAAAGGATTGATTTTGATGTATAAAACAGACATTGAAATTGCGCAATCTGTAGAGATGAAGCATATCGGCGAAATTGCAAAGACAGCCGGTGTTGGTGATAAATATCTGGAACAGTACGGAAATTACAAGGCAAAGGTTGATCTTTCTCTTCTTAAAGAGAGTGAGAGGAAGGAAGGTAAGCTGATACTTGTAACCGCAATTACTCCCACCCCTGCAGGTGAGGGTAAGACGACCACCACAATTGGTCTTGCTGATGGTATGCGTAAAATCGGCAAGAACGTCGTGGTTGCTCTGCGTGAGCCTTCTTTGGGCCCGGTTTTCGGTATCAAGGGCGGTGCGGCAGGCGGCGGCTATGCGCAGGTTGTTCCGATGGAAGATATAAATTTGCATTTTACAGGTGACTTTCACGCTATAGGTGCTGCAAACAATTTGCTTGCAGCTATGCTGGATAACCACATTTATCAGGGTAACGCCCTTAATATTGACCCACGCAGAATTTCGTGGAAACGCTGCGTTGATATGAATGACCGTCAGCTTCGCTTTGTGACGGACGGTCTGGGCGGCAGGGTGAACGGTGTTCCGCGTGAAGACGGGTATGATATCACCGTTGCATCTGAAATTATGGCGGTGTTGTGTCTTGCTTCTTCACTCAGCGATTTGAAGGAAAGACTTTCAAGAATTATCGTAGGCTACACCTATGATGAAAAGCCTGTTACGGCAGGTCAGCTTAAGGCGCATGGCGCAATGACAGCGCTTTTAAAGGATGCTATAAAGCCAAACCTTGTACAAACTCTTGAGGGAACGCCTGCATTCGTTCACGGTGGACCTTTTGCAAATATTGCACACGGCTGTAACAGTGTCATTGCAACAAAAATGGCAATGAAGCTTGGGGACTATGCCGTTACCGAGGCAGGCTTCGGCGCTGATTTGGGTGCTGAAAAATTCCTTGATATAAAATGCCGTTATGCAGGACTTAAACCCTCGGCGGTTGTTATTGTTGCAACTGTGCGTGCGCTTAAGATGCACGGCGGGGTGGCAAAGACTGATTTGGGCGTTGAAAATACGGATGCTCTTTTAAAGGGTGTTCCAAATCTTCTGCGCCACGTTTCAAATATCAAAAATGTGTACAAGCTTCCGTCTGTTGTTGCGGTTAATAAATTCCCCACGGATACAGATAAGGAAATTCAGGTTATCATAGAGGAATGTAAAAAGCTTGGAGTAAATGTTGTTTTGTCCGATGTATGGGCAAAGGGCGGCGAAGGCGGAATAGAACTTGCCGAGGAGGTAGTTCGTCTTTGCGAGGAGGATAACGACTTTACCTTTAGCTATGAGGATGAGCTTTCGCTCGAAGAGAAGGTTGAGGCGGTTGTAAAGAAGGTTTACGGCGGTAGTGGTGTCGTGTTTGACAAAAATGCGCAGAAGCAGCTTAAAACCCTTACAGACCTTGGTTTTTCAAAGCTTCCCGTATGTATTGCAAAAACGCAGTACAGCTTTTCTGATGACCAGACAAAGCTCGGTGCGCCCGAGGACTTCACCGTTACAGTACGTAATGTTAAGGTCAGTGCAGGTGCAGGCTTTGTAGTAGTCCTTACAGGTGAGATCATGACGATGCCCGGACTTCCTAAAGTTCCTGCGGCAGAGAAAATTGACGTGGATAGTGACGGAAAAATT
>JAZODM010000008.1:0-1564 GCA_045596985.1 Clostridia bacterium | reverse complement strand
CAAACTTCCTTCTGTGGCAGCTTGCATACAGCGAGATGTATTTTACCGACAAGCTGTGGCCTGAGTTTGACGAAAACGAGTTAAATAAAGCAATCGCTGCGTTTCAGAAAAGAAACAGAAGATTTGGTGGTGTATAAAAATGCTGACCAGGATTATTTCGGCAGTTGTGGCAATAGCCATTTTTATTACAGTTGTATATTTTCTTCCGCCGATTTGTTTTACCGTTGCAGTTGCGGCTGTTTGTGCAATTGCGGCATATGAAATCACTTGGCGCAGTGGGATTGTAAAAGTGTGTGCGCTGTCATGTGTTGCGTGCACATTTGCTTTTGTAATGCCCTTTTTTGTGGCTGATAAAAGTTTGGGCATGTACATCTTTGTGCTGATGTTCGCAGCTGTTCTTCTTTTGTTTGCTGTGTGGCTGTTCAACTACGGCAGAGCTTCACTTGTTATGGTGCTGACCTCGTTTTTTGCGGCAACCGTGCTCCCTCTCATGTTTTCGCTCATTGTGCGTATACATGCGGCGGAAAACGGAAATTTGTGGATTCTTTTCCCGTTTCTTGCGGCGTGGATGACAGACACCGGTGCATATTTTACGGGTGTGTTTCTCGGAAAACATAAGCTTTGCGAGAAAATAAGTCCAAAGAAAACAGTCGAAGGGGCGATCGGCGGCGTAGTTGTCTGTGTTATTTCACTTTCGGTATATGCATATGCTATGGGCCTTCAGGTAGGCTTTCCCGTGGTTTTCCTGGGTGCTGCTGTGCTTTCCGTTATTGCTCAGATAGGTGATTTGTCATTTTCAGTAATAAAGCGTGAATATAATATAAAGGACTACGGAAATCTGATGCCCGGACACGGCGGCGTGCTTGATCGCTTTGACAGCACGATGTTCACTATTCCGGCATCGTATATCTTACTTATGATAATCGGTGGTATATTATAATGGTTAAAAATTTGTCCATACTCGGCTCTACCGGCTCAATAGGCACGCAGACTCTCGATGTTGCACGTGCTCTCGGTATAAAGGTAAGCGCAATTGCTGCCAATAAAAATATCAAGCTTTTAGAACAGCAGGCGAGAGAGTTTTCTCCGTCTGTTGTTGCCGCAGCAGATGAAAAAAACGCAAAAGAGTTAAAACTCTTGCTTGCGGATACTTCCTGCAAAGTGCTTGTGGGGACAGAAGGAATAGAAGCGGTTGCATCTCACGATGAAGCAGATACGGTTATGTCGGCTCTCGTGGGTATGGCAGGAATAAGGCCTACTCTCGCTGCAATAGAAAGCGGAAAAACAGTTGCGCTTGCCAACAAGGAGACTCTTGTTTGTGCAGGCTCGCGAGTTATGGCTCGTGCAAAAGAAAAGGGCGTTAAAATCATTCCCGTTGATTCAGAGCATTCCGCAATTTTTCAGTCGCTTCACGCATCTTGCGCTCCGAACCGCGAGCTTCGGAAAATTCTTCTCACAGCGTCGGGCGGACCCTTTTTCGGAAAAACAAGAAGTGAGCTTGAAAACGTAAGTGTAGAGCAGGCACTCAATCATCCTAACTGGAGTATGGGAGCAAAAATAACCA
>JAZODM010000007.1:0-41569 GCA_045596985.1 Clostridia bacterium | reverse complement strand
ACGCAGAGGTGTACGCGCTTTGACACAGGATACACTTATTGTGAACACACGTTTCTTTGACAATGATCCCAATAAAGTACCTAAGACAGCTCTTTCCGTTGGTGTAGGCACTGTATGTGACTCTAAGAAGGTTCTGCTTCTTATAAGCGGTCATAATAAGGCACGTGCACTTCGCCACTGTGTTGAGGGCGGCGTTGACCATGCGTGGACAATCAGCGCACTTCAGCTTCATCCGTGTGGAATTATCGCCTGCGATGAAGATGCCTGCGGCGAATTAAAGGTTGACACATATAAGTATTTTAAGGAAATATACAAAGACGAGAAATAAGTGAGAACGTCTAAAAACAGCACCGACCGTTTATTGGCGTGAATTAATTTAGATTAAACGAATTTTTAAAAAAATATGTTTTTGGTAGAAATCCGCTAAAATGCGGATTTCTATTTTTTATGCCAATAAACTACGAACGAACTGAGCCACTCGACGTACCAACGTACGCCTTCGGGTAACCCAAGCTACGCTTGGCTCAGTTCGTCCGTTCTGCACTATTTTTATCCATTCTCAATGAGCGAGATTATTAAAAAAAGGCGGTAGCTTATCAGCTACCGCCTTTTTTAAAGCTTAATTTAAATTTTAGTGTCTGTCACGTGCAACATAATGAGTGTGAAGCAATTCGTGTGACTTATGTCCGCAAGGCTCACCAAGATATTCCTCATAAAGCTTCTTGATGTAAGGATTATCGTGGCTCTTTCTAAGCTCAAGCGACTTATCCTCGCTGTAGATAGCCTTCGCTCTCTCAGCACGGATATCCTTGTCCATTCTGTCCTTAGCAGATACGATGGGCTGTCCGCCACCGTTTACACAACCGCCGGGACAAGCCATAATCTCGATAAAGTCAACCTCTACCTCACCGCTCTTAACCTTGTTAAGAAGCTCACGTGCATTACCAAGACCGTGTGCAACTGCCGCACGGATTGTCTTGCCACCTGCCTGAACAGAAGCAATCTTGATACCTTCAAGACCACGTACAGCCTCGTACTCAACCTCGCTGTGGCTTGTGTTGTCAAGGATATCTGCAACTGTTCTGATTGCAGCTTCCATAACACCGCCTGTTGCGCCGAAAATTACGCCTGCACCTGTAGCCTCTGCACCGAACGGATCATCAAATACTTCATCCGGAAGCTGTGTAAATCTGATGCCAGCCTCTTTAATCATCTTAGCAAGCTCACGTGTTGTAAGAACGCTGTCAACGTCCGCAAGGCCGTTAACGCCAAGCTCTTCTCTCTGTGCCTCGTACTTCTTAGCAGTACAGGGCATTACAGATACTACGAATATATTCTTGGGGTCAATTCCTGCCTTTTCAGCGTAATATGACTTAATTATTGCGCCGTACATCTCGTGGGGAGATTTGCAGGAAGAAAGATTATCAATCATTTCAGGGAAGTTATGCTCACAGAACTTAACCCAACCGGGTGAGCAGGAGGTAATCATCGGGAGCTTACCACCATTCTGAAGTCTGTGAAGAAGCTCTGTTCCCTCTTCCATAATTGTAAGGTCAGCAGCAAAGTTTGTATCAAATACCTTGTCAAAGCCAAGTCTTCTGAGAGCTGCAGCCATTTTACCTGTAACGGGTGTACCCATTTCCATACCGAATTCTTCGCCAAGAGCCGCTCTTACTGCAGGAGCAGTCTGAACAACAACGTGCTTATCAGGATTTGCAAGAGCTGCCCATACATCATCTGTAGCATCCTTCTCACGAAGTGCGCCAACGGGACATACTGCAATACACTGACCGCAGTTTACGCAGGCAACCTCACCAAGGCTCTTCTCAAATGCACAGCCGATAGATGTCTTAAAGCCACGTTCCATTGCATCAATTGCGCCAACTGTCTGAATATTCTTACACATATTTACGCAACGGCGGCAAAGAATACATTTATTGTTATCTCTTACGATAGAAGGTGAAAGCTCATCAATATCGTATTCGTTTCTTACACCCTCATAATGAATATCTGTGATACCAAGCTCATCAGCAAGTGTCTGAAGCTCACAGTTGCGGTTTCTTTCGCAGGTAAGACACTTTCTGTCGTGGTTTGACAAAATAAGCTCAAGTGTTACCTTACGTGCATTTCTTACTGCAGGAGTATTTGTGTATACCTCAAGACCTTCTGCAACGGGATATACGCAAGCTGCCTGAAGTGCTCTGCCGCCCTTGATTTCAACAAGACACATTCTGCATGAACCTGTCTGGCTTACATCTTTAAGGTAGCAAAGTGTAGGGATTTCTATACCTGCCATTCTGGCAGCTTCCAATACTGTAGATCCGGCAGGAGCGCTTACGTCCTGACCGTTAATTTTTAAATTAATCATTTCCATTTCTCTGCACCCCTTTCTTACTTCTTCACGATAGCGCCGAACTTACATGTCTCTACGCAAGCACCGCACTTGATACACTTAGCAGGATCGATTGTGAAGGGACTCTTAATCTCGCCTGAAATAGCACCAACAGGACACTTTCTCGCACAAGCGGAGCAGCCCTTACACTTTTCAGGAATAATTACATAGTTTGTAAGCTCCTTACATACGCCTGCAGGACACTTCTTGTCAACAACGTGCGCAACATACTCGTCACGGAAGTATCTGAGCGTTGAAAGAACGGGGTTGGGTGCAGTCTGACCAAGACCGCAGAGAGAAGCATTCTTGATGCTGTAGCAAAGAAGCTCAAGACGGTCAAGATCCTCAAGTGTACCGTTACCCTTTGTAATCTTATCAAGTATTTCAAGAAGTCTCTTTGTACCGATACGGCAAGGTGTACATTTACCACAGGACTCATCAACTGTAAATTCAAGGAAGAATTTTGCAATATCAACCATACAGTTATCTTCGTCCATTACGATAAGACCGCCTGATCCCATCATTGAACCGATTGAAATAAGTGAATCGTAGTCAATGGGTGTATCGATAAGTGAAGCGGGAATACATCCGCCTGAAGGTCCGCCTGTCTGTGCAGCCTTAAATGCCTTACCATTTGGAACACCGCCACCGATTTCTTCAACGATTTCGCGAAGTGTTGTACCCATAGGAATTTCAACAAGACCGGTGTTGTTAATCTTACCACCGAGTGCGAATACCTTAGTACCCTTACTCTTTTCTGTACCGATTGTATTAAACCAATCTGCACCCTTGTTAATAATAACAGGGATATTTGCATATGTTTCTACGTTGTTAAGGATTGTGGGCTTGCCCCAGAGACCCTTAACAGCAGGGAACGGAGGACGGGGACGAGGCTCGCCGCGGTGTCCTTCGATAGATGTCATAAGTGCAGTTTCCTCACCGCAAACGAATGCACCTGCACCAAGACGGAGACCGATATCAAAGCTGAAGTCTGTTCCGAAAAGGTTCTTACCGAGAAGACCGTATTCCTTAGCCTGGTCAATAGCAATCTGAAGACGCTGTACAGCGATAGGATACTCTGCACGGATGTAGATGTAACCCTGATTAGCACCGATTGCATAACCTGCAATAGCCATAGCCTCAAGCACACTGTGGGGGTCACCCTCAAGTATACTTCTGTCCATAAACGCACCGGGGTCACCCTCGTCGGCGTTACAGCAAACATATTTCTGGTCGTTTACACTCTTTGATGCAAACTCCCACTTAAGACCTGTGGGGAAACCGCCGCCTCCACGGCCACGAAGATTAGACGCCTTGATTACATCAATAACCTCCTGAGGAGTCATCTCTGTAAGAGCGGTTGCAA
This sequence comes from Clostridia bacterium, assembly GCA_045596985.1. Taxonomy (GTDB): domain Bacteria; phylum Bacillota; class Clostridia; order UMGS1883; family UMGS1883; genus UMGS1883. The sequence goes on along the minus strand of JAZODM010000007.1, from coordinate 37,811 downwards.
GTGCCTTGTAACCGTCAAAAGCGATGTATTCTTCGACATTTTCAGGGTTAATAACACCACAGTTACGAAGAGCAATTCGCATCTGCTTTTTATAGAAATCAACCTCGTTAAGAGATTTGATGGTATCCTCACCCTCGCTAAGTGTTTCATCATAAACAAGTCTCTTAACAATTCTACCTTTGAGAAGGTGCTCTGTTACGATTTCCGCAACGTCCTCCTTCTGAACCTGGCTGTAGAAAGCACCCTCAGGGTATACAACTACAACCGGACCGAGTGCGCAAAGACCGAAGCAGCCTGTTTTTACAACCTTAACTTCGTTTTCAAGACCTGCCGCCTTGAGCTGCGCATCAAACTCGTCTATAAGCTTAGCACCACCTGAAGAGGTACAACCTGTACCACCGCAGATAAGTACGTGTGATCTGTACAAACTCATTCTACTACACTCCCCTTCTTACTTCTGTGCACCGATTGTGTATTCTACAACGGGAGCACCGTTAACGATATGGTCAGACACAATCTTTGCAACCTTTTCAGGTGACATTTTAACGTATGTTACCTTTTCCTTACCGGGAACATAAACCTCAACAATAGGCTCAAGAGCACACATACCGATACAGCCTGTCTGCTCAATAACAACATTATTAAGGTTACGCTTACTTGCTTCTTCAACAAAAGCAGTCATAACGGGACGTGCACCTGCTGCGATACCGCATGTTGCCATACCTACAACAACTCTTACGCCCTCTTCTCTCTCTGTTCTTAAGTTTACATTGTCAAGAACCTTTTTCTTTATAGCTTCAAGTTCTGCCAAACTTTTCATATTATTTCGCACCTCCGTAAATTTCGGTTAAACCGCTACTAATATATTCGCCAATCCACTTAGCAACACTGATTTCACTAAGACTCACCTCTTCGCCCAAAATCGTGCGAAGCTCTTTTGTGTCAAGGGTAAACTCCTTTTCCTCAAAGCTGTGAGTGTAGCAAAAATCAATATCGGGATTCATACTTATAAGGGACATAATCACCGCCGCTATATCACCAAGCGGCTGACGGTCAATATGCGAATAGGAAAAATCCGCACAAAGAGTTGTCCCCACGCCGACCCTGCTTTCAATTTTCACATCGCCGCCTGCCTGCTGCGCACAAGAGCGAAGAAGGGAAATTCCCAGCCCCACCTTTCTTGTTGTGCGTGTTGTAACAAACGGGTCACTCACCCTTTTGAGCATTTCTTCATCCATTCCGCAGCCATTATCCTCTACAATGAAGGAAAAAACGTCTTTGGAAGGACTTTCAGCTATCGTGACCTTGATAAGTGTTGCACCTGCACGGATTGAATTTTGAACAATATCAAGAATATTTAAGCTGATTTCCTGCATCAGTTCGCGTATTTTTCAAGTATTGCGGGAACATCGTCTGCCGTAATACGTCCGTAAACATCCTCGTTTATGGTAAATACGGGAGCAAGTCCGCACGCACCTATGCAACGGGTAGCCTCAAGAGAGAACTTACCGTCAGGAGTGCATCCGTCAACATCAACCCCGATGATTTCCTTAATTTTTTCGAGAATATCACCGCTGCCCTTAACGTAACATGCAGTACCAAGACAAACACCGATTTTATATTCACCCTTGGGATTGAGAGAAAACTGTGTATAGAATGTTACAACACCGTAAACTTCTGCCAGGGGAACATCAAGTCCTTCTGCAATCTTGGTCTGAACTTCTATCGGAAGGTATCCGTAGATTTCCTGTGCCTTGTGGAGAACGGGAATAAGCGCGCCGTCCTGATCCTTGTACTCAGCAATAACGCTCATAAGCTGTTCTTCCTGTTGTGCTGTTCCCTTGAAGGGAATAACTGCTTCTTTTGCCATGCCTATACCTCCTAAAATATATAAAAATAAATTATATTCTTATTTAATATCGATATTTAATTATCGATTAAAATACCACCTTATTGATTATATCAAACTAAAAGCTTTTTGTCTACAATAAAAAGCGATTTTTTCGCATTTTATCTTAATTTTTTTAAAATTTCGACGGCTGAAATCTCCTCAAGTTCCAAAAAGCTGCTTTTTTCCGCAATATCTGTAAGATAATGCGCGTCACTGTCAGAAATATATTTATATTTTCCGTCCTTTTCATACTCTGCGGCACTTCTTGAAAGCTCCAGCGTTGAAAAGGAAAGCTCCTTCGGTACACAGCCTAAAATTGCAACAATGCCGTTTTTCTCCCTGTCTATATGCGCAGCAATACACACACCGCCGCGCAGCTCGGCTTCTTCCTTTATTTTCTCAACGCTCAGTGCGGTGGCATTTATGAGGAGGATATCTACCTCGCCTATCTTTTCGTCACGTTCATTCATTATGACCTGCTCCCCGAAAATATCAGGACGGTTTTTTATCGGAGGGAGATTTTCCTCCAGAAGTGCCCCCATATCCTCGGCTGCCTCTATTGTCGGAAAAAGGCACAGAAGATGAATACTCTCCGCACTTTCAGCCTCTATCGCAGGAACAACTGTAATATTATATTCCTTTGCCGCGTTTGTAACGGCGCGGATGTTGCGCGCTGTATTATGGTCGGCAACGGCTATTGCATTAAGTCCGTTTATGTAGCTCATCCCTGCGATACTGTGCGGCGTCATATCCATATCCGCGCAGGGTGAAAGGCAGGAATGAATGTGAAAATCATAATAGCATTTCATAGGCATTCCTTAATCTCGCACGCAAGAGCGAACGCGCTCTTGGGAGAAGAATATATGGCTATCCCCTCCTGCTGCGCGCGTTTTTGGGCATTTTCGTCAAGCTTCATTCCCTCGGCAATAATTACCATTGCACACTCTGTAAGCGAAGCTACCGCAGGAACATTTATATTACCCTGAATTGTTATCCACGCATCACCGCTTTGAGCCTTGCTCATCACAAGGCTCAGAAGGTCGCCGATATGGCATCCTGTTACCTCTCTTTCTCCGTCTTCTGCATTGCATATCGGCGTGAGCGAGAGTTTTTGCACAACTTCATTAACCGTCATATCAATCTCTCCAATTATCCGAAACGGAATAATCCCTTTCGGTTAGTCATTTATCATTTTACTTATTTCAGTAATTTCTTTCGCAAGCATTTCAATCTTTTCACGCAGGCGGAAAATACAATCCTTTTCCTGCGCCTTGCCGCGAACAATATCCTCGGCAAATTCACGGCAGCTCGGGCTGCCGCAGCTTCCGCAGTCAAGACGCGGAAGTCTGTTATAAATCTCTTCAAGCAATGCCATTTTACGCATTGCCTCCCCCATATCGCTGTCAAGCGGTGAAAAAGGCTGATAGTCAACCTTCTTATCCCAGAAAAGGCTGATATCCCCGTCTGCTTTTACGGCAGCGTTTTCCATATCCTCCGTAAGATTACGTATCCTTGAATTAGCGATAAATTCGTTCTCCACGTTAAGTGGCCCGCCTGTGCATCCGCTCACGCAGGCGAGTGCTTCAATATAATCAACATTCTTGAGCTTCTCGTCTTCTAATTCTTCAAGTATTTTTATTACGTTATGTATTCCGTCAACAGCAATATAATTTTTAATCCCGAGTGCCTCTGCCTCACCTCCGCTGCGCGCCCATCTGACACCGTCGCGTCCTGCAACGGAAAGCTTTTCCACTTCCTTTATGCTGCCAAGTGCCTGTGCAAGGCGTATGTACACATCCTTCACCGATATTACACCGCTGACATCTGACTTTTGCAGCGCAAGCGGCTGCTTTACCGCCGTAACCTTGGCAGGGCACGGAGATATGAAGAACGTGCCTATATCACTATCTGAAAGTCCTGTTTTTTCACGTGCCTCCTTGCGTGCCATCTGCGCCGCAACCTCCATCGGGGAGGTCAGCGGAATAACCCTGTCTGCAAGTGACGGAAAACGCACCGCAATAAGGCGTACAACCGCAGGACACGCTGATGAAATTATCGGCTTGGACACTGTTTTATCAGCAAGAATTTCGCGCGTTTTCTGCGTTATAACCTCTGCCCCGCGCGCCACCTCAAACACATCGTCAAAGCCTATTTTTTTAAGTCCGGTGAGTATTATATCAATATCTGTCGCCTTTGAAAACTGACCGCAAAATGCAGGTGCAACAAGCGCAACATTATATTTGTACTGTGAAAGGGCATCAAACCCGTCACTGACAACCTTTTTTGCGTGGTAAGGGCATCTGCGTACACACTCACCGCAGTCAATGCAACGCTCACGTATTATTTTTGCCTTCCCGTTTTGCACACGTATTGCCTGCGTAGGACAAAGGCGCATACAGGTTGTGCAGCCCTTGCACAAATCCTGTTCAAGACATACACTGTGATAAAGTAATTTTTCTGCGGACACCTTTTGCCCCTCCTTTTTCGTTATTTTACGAGCACCGTCATATCAACAACTGTGCCGCATCCAAGCTCTGTGGTTATATTCATTTCGTCGGTATAGCGCTTCATATTTGGAAGACCCATACCTGCACCAAAGCCAAGCTCTCTTACCTTTTCATCTGCAGTGGAGTAACCCTCCTGCATGGCTTTTTCAATATCCTTTATTCCGGGCCCGCGGTCTTTATGCACCATACGGATTTTTTCGGGGGTAATCTCAACATCGATTTCCCCACCGTCAGCGTGAATAACCATATTTATCTCACACTCGTACATTGCCACGGCAACTCTGCGGATTACATCGGCAGAAAACCCAAGCTGTTTAAGCACCTTTTTAACTGCTCCGCTCGCCTGCCCTGCGACAGTAAAATCAGATGCGTCAACATTGTAGTGAAGCTTTACCGAATTTTCCGGCATAATCAATCAAGCCTCTCTTTCGGTACAAGACCCTCACAGTAAAGCTTTCCGCAGGCAGCATAAAGCGGATTATCGGTGGTCATAACAACCATCGAATACTCGCTTGCAAGTTCCTTCACCTCATCCGTAGGCTTTTTTCCGCGGACAAAGACAACCGCCTTTATATCCATCATTTCGGCAGTTCTTATAACCTGTCCGTTTACAAGCCCGGTAAGAAGAAGTGCCTGATCCTTTACAAAAGCCAGAACATCACTCATAAGGTCACTTCCGCAGGCGGAATGAACCTCTCTGTCAAGAAATTCCTCCCCCACAACTACCTGCGCATTAAGAATACTTTTTACCTCTGAAAGTTTCATCAAAAGTCACACCTTTCGTTACTTTAGCTCATTTTTCTCATAGGGAATATCCAGTACGAAGTTACCAAACTCAACACCATTTTCACCGTTTATAAGTATCTGCACACTTGAAACATTGTCAAGAGCGCACAGGGAATTTACGACGGAGTAAAGCGTCATAGTTGTTGCAAGCGAGCCTGAATTTGTTTTTGACACAAACTCGCTCGAGAAGTTTACAAAGCATACATTATCCTTTGTTTCTATTCCCAAAAGTTTCGTTCCTGCAGGAATTGACGCAGAAAGATTATCCTTTGAAGGGCCTTTTATAAGCTCACTCACAACTGTTTTTTCAAGTGAGAGGGCATTTTGTATTTCCACGCTGCGCTTTTCCACCTTCAGACTGCCGCCGTCTTTATCCGGAAAATAAAGCGCAAGTGTTTTCTTTTCCATAACGTTTGTATCCACTGTATTTAAGGCAATGTCACCAAGGCTTAAAACGCCTATCTCCTTGCCTGTTGTTTCAGATACAATCGGCTTTCCCTCAACCTGTATAACTATTCCGTCAATACCCTTTATTTCACAAAGCGTATTTACAAGCGACAGACGCAGAAGCAGTGCCTGCGTTCCGTCCTTTTGCGCAAAATGCGAAGACATATTCACCGTTGCCACACCGTCATTGAGAGAAAGCTTCAAAAGCTTCGCTTCCTTTGGCAAAAGTGCCTCGTTAGCTTCGTTATGCGGACCTGCTAAAATTTGAGCAACTGCAAATTTAGCCATATCCAACACTTGAGCATTGTCTTCCTTCATCATTCTTTTCTCTGCATTAAGGTTGTTTGACATCTTATCCTTAAAATAAACATTAACGTAGGTTTTTTCCCGGCTACACCCGAAAAGAAGTGCCGCTGCCAAAACAATTATAAGTAAAACTGAAATAACTTTTTTCATCGAGCACCCTCCCTTTTTTATTTAAATGTTATGGGGATGATTATGCGGAATGTACTTCCCACGCCTTCTTCGCTCTCAACGTGAATGTTTCCGCCGTGAAGCTCCACCGCAGTAAGCGCAATTGAAAGTCCCAGTCCCGTTCCGCCCGTTTCCCTGGCACGCGCCTTATCCACACGGTAAAATCTGTCGAAAATCTTATAAAGCTCGTCCTGGGCAATTCCTATGCCCGTGTCCGAAATTTCTATAATTACACTGTTTTCGTCTTTTGTAACATTAAGCGACACCCTGCCGCCCTCTTTTGTATATTTTATGCTGTTATCAAGCACATTATATATAGCCTCCCACATTCTGTCGCGCTCAACCTTGGAATAAACAGTTGACTCGGCATTATATAAAAGCTCTATATGCTTCTGCTCTGCAAGGGGTCTTAGCGCCTTTGCAATATTTGCGCAAAGCTCCGTAATATCCGTAACGGAAAACTCCATTCTGGAAACAACTGCGCTGTTATCCATACGCGTAAGTGTGAGTAGCTTATCAACAATTCTTGTCAGGCGGTCTACCTGGACATTCATATCAGCGAGAAATTCCTCAACCATTTCACGCGGTGCATCCTGCACATTAAGAAGCGAGTCGGAAATCAGCTTTATCGAGCTGAGCGGTGTTTTAAGCTCATGCGAGGCATTTGATACAAACTCCTGCCTCTTTGTTTCCTGAATTTGAATTTGCTCTGTCATTTTATTGAACGAATCGATAAGCTGCCCTATTTCACCGCCGGTATTTTTCTCAATAATATAGTCGGTGTTCTCCTCTGCCGCTTTGCTGAGTTTTTCTGTAAGAGTGCGTATAGGCTCTGTAATAATGCCCGACATTATAAAGCTTACCACACCGATAAGTATACTTACCAGAATAGTCAGCATCAGCATCGAGGCAAAAATCTGTTTCATAAAATCTACAGTATCTGCAGCCGATGCCTGATAATATATAACGCCCGTCACCATTTTATTTTCAATTATGGGAACTGCCGCACAGATAATAAGCTCATCATCGGCATCGACAAGCTGTTCCACATTATTGTTGCCGTCAATAGCGTCGAGGATGGCAGCTGTCGGCATAAGCTTGCCCTGCATAATACCGTTATTTGAGTCATACGTTACGCGCGCGTCTTTATCAAGCATAAGCACCCTGCAGTTACTGTCTATCTGCTGCTGCTCCAGAAGGTAATTGATGCTTTTATTACTTAAATCCTGATATTGCGAAATATATCCTGCAATAACATTCGCCTGCGTAAGCGTCTGTATTTTTTTCTGATTGAGGTTATACTGGCGCATCGAGTTTGTAATATACACACCGATTAACCCCAAGGTAAGTACAATGATAATAAAATATGTCAGCACCAGTCTCCATCTGATGCTCTGCATACCTTCTTTAATTTTCTTTAAAATAGTAACCTACCCCCCACTTGGTAAGAATATATGTGGGAGCCGCAGCATCAGGCTCAATCTTTTCGCGAAGACGTCGTACGTGTACGTCAACCGTTCTTATATCGCCGGGATAATCATAGCCCCATACAATATCAAGCAGATTTTCCCTGGAATATACTTTTCCGGGATTTGATACGAAAAGGTCGCACAAATCAAATTCCTTTGCCGTAAGCTCTATAACCTTGTTGCCGATTTTCACCCTGCGCAGATTGTAGTCAAGGTCAATACCGCCCACGCTGAGCGTGCTCTTTGCACCGGGGGCATTCTGATTTGTAACCCTTCTTAAAATTGCCTTTATTCTTGCTTTAAGCTCAAGAATGTTAAACGGCTTTGTAAGATAGTCGTCCGCACCGTATTCAAGGCCCAATATTTTATCCATATCTTCTGTCTTTGCCGTAAGCATAATTATCGGCACAGAGGAAAACTCCCTGATTTTCTGACACACTGTAAGTCCGTCAATACCGGGAAGCATTAAATCAAGAATAATCAGCGAAATACTCTTGTCGCGTGCTATCTTGAGCGCCTCCTCCCCGTCGTATGCGGTTTCGGTTTCATAGCCGTCCTGCTCAAGATTAAATTTAATGCCCTTTACAAGCAGTTTTTCATCGTCTACTATCAGAATTTTCATTGGTATCAGACCCCTTTATCATATATATAGTATATTATAGCATTTTAAATCGCTTATTTCAACTAATTTTCAAAAAAGGATAAAAAAAGAGAGGCTGCAATTTCACAGTCCCTCTTCTTTGTGGGGAGATAGGAAAAAATGCTTCAGAACGTGAGCCAAGCGAAGCTTGGGTTACCCGCGTTCCGAAATTTTTTTACATCCCTTTTTTATCGGCGCACAACCAAATCCTCTATGGCACAGCCCATCGTCTTAAGGGCATGGTTTGTTTTTCTGTATGCCTTTTTCATTTTGGTTGCACTTGGCGGCTCAACCATCATACAAATTGCACCGCCCACTAAAGTTCCTGTAAGAAAGCCTTTTGCAAATCCTACTGCACTTCTCATAAAGATGACCTCCTTATTAAAGCTTTCAGTATTATTATGATGAATTCAGGCTTTAATATTCAAAATATACATTGTCAGATTTTTTCATTTTTCACAATAAAATGTGCCGCTTTTATGCTGAAAAGTGCCGTTAAGGCACCAAGAATTGCCCCTGCAATTACGTCACTTGGAAAATGGACATAAAGGTAAAGTCTGGAAAAAGAGATAAGTACTGCCAGAATAAGTGCATATATTCCTGCCTTTTTATGCCTTGTAAAAATAATTATACCACCCAGTATTGAAGAAAATGTGTGTCCTGACGGAAACGAATAATCGTGCGGAGCCTTTATGAGAAGGTCTATCCCCTCTTTAATCTGAAAGGGTCTTAGTCTGGCAATATGCGGTTTTAAAATTACGTTTCCGATAAGCATACACAAAACAAGTCCTATCGTCATCATTATCCCCGTTTTTCTGTACTTTTTACTAAGGAGCATCAAAACAGTAATCACAATCCATATCGCGCCGCCGTTTCCAAGTGTGGTGATAAAGACCATAAACGCATCCATAAACGGCGAAGTAAGATTATTATGTATAAAATCAAGAATAATAAAATCAATGCTTTGAATAAACCCAAGCACAAAAACACCTCCAATACTAATATATTATATCTCTATGCTATTTTTATGTAAAGTCTTATTTTTTCTTATCAAAAATTTGTTGAAATAACGCACATTTTATTATATAATAGATTGAAATGTTTTTGAAGGAGTTTTTCATATGACAGTTACAGAGCGTTATGAAAATCTTAAATCGCGCGTTCTTAAGCGCCGTGATGAGTTTTCACGCCTTATGGAATTTGTTGAAAACGAAACCGACTATTTAAATTCCCCTGCAAGCACACGCTTCCACCTGTGCAGAAAGCACGGACTTTTGGAGCACAGTGTCAATGTTGCAGAAAATATGCTCAGGCTCCGCAGTGCCATTGCCCCCGACATTGATGAGGAAAGCTGCATTATAGTTGCGCTTATCCACGACCTCGGGAAGGCAGGAATGCCAAATAATCCCCAGTATATTGCAAACGAGCCTACTGCAAAGCAAAAGCAGTACGGCTACGGCCCGTCCGTTCCGTACAGAATGAATGATAATCTTATATATCTGAGTGTTCCGCTGCGCAGTCTGTATCTTGCACTGCCGCACATTTCCCTTACAGAAAGCGAGGTTCAGGCGATTATGTACCACGATGGTCAGTATGTTGATGACAATAAATCTGTCGCAACGAAGGAAACGCCGCTTCTGCTGCTTTTACAGTATGCTGACACGTGGAGCACTTTTGTAACAGAAAAGCACACCAGAGGAAACTGAAAGGAAGTATATAAATGTTAGAACCAAAAAATATAAGAAACATTGCCATTATAGCGCACGTTGACCACGGCAAAACCACACTTGTTGATGCAATGCTCCGCCAGAGCGGTGTTTTCCGTGAAAATGCCCAGGTTGAAGAGCGCGTAATGGACTCAAACGATATTGAAAAAGAGCGCGGAATAACAATTCTCGCGAAAAATACGAGTCTTGTTTACGAAGGTGTAAAAATTAATATCATTGATACACCCGGTCACGCCGATTTCGGCGGAGAGGTTGAGCGCGGACTTAAAATGGCAGATGGCGTACTGCTTCTTGTCGATGCGTTCGAGGGATGTATGCCACAGACACGTTTCGTGCTCAAAAAAGCGCTGGAGCTTAACCTTGCAACCATTATGGTGATTAACAAGGCTGACCGCCCCAACGCACGTCCCTATGAGGTAACGGACGAGCTTTTAGAGCTTTTCATTGACCTTGACGCAACGGACGAGCAGCTTGACTCCCCCGTTGTGTATGTTTCGGGTCGCGACGGCTGGGCAAGCCTTTCGCCTGACAATCACTCCGATGACCTCAAGGTTTTGTTTGACCTTATTCTTTCCCATATTCCCTCGCCTGCAGATACAACTGAGGGAGAGTTCCAGATGCTTGTGTCGAACATTGACTACGATACCTTCACCGGAAGAATTGCAGTGGGCAGAATAAACCGCGGCAGCGTAAAAACTAATATGCCCATCACAGTAAGCCGCGAGGGAATGACACCGTATAATTCAAGGGTTTCAAAGCTTTATTCGTACAAAGACCTTGAAAAGCAGGTCATTGACGAAGCAGGCGCAGGTGAAATAGTTGCAATAAGCGGTGTTGAAAAAATCAATATCGGTGACACAATCTGCGCAGGCGGCATTGTTGAACCGCTTCCCTTCACCCCGGTGGACGAGCCGGTGCTCTCAATGACATTCAGCGTAAACAACAGCCCCTTTGCAGGTCAGGACGGCGACTATGTTACGAGCCGTCATATCCGCGACAGACTTATAAAGGAGCTTGAAAGTAATATTGCTCTTAAAGTTTCTGAAACTGACTCTCCAGACAGTTTTATCGTATCGGGTCGAGGGGAGCTTCACCTTTCTGTGCTTATTGAAAATATGCGCCGCGAAGGTTATGAATTTCAGGTAAGTAAGCCTAAAACCATTAACAAGGAAATTGACGGCGTAATGTGCGAGCCGGTTGAAAGGCTTACCGTTGATGTTCCCGATGAGCATACAGGCGTTGTTATGGAGGGTATTGGTGCGCGTAAGGGTACGCTTGTAAATATGGCGCCCGGTGCTGCAGGCTATACAAAGCTCGAATTCCGTATCCCGTCAAGGGGACTTATCGGCTACCGCGGAGAGCTTCTTACCGCAACAAAAGGTACGGGAGTTATTAACAGTGTATTTGACAGCTACGAGCCGGTCATTCCCGGTGAGTTTACAACGCGCTTGCGGGGCAGCCTGATAGCATACGAAACGGGTGAATCCGTTGCATATGGTCTTTTCAATTCTCAGGACAGAGGAACTCTTTTCATCGGCCCGGGTGAAAAGGTTTATCAGGGTATGGTTGTGGGTGAATGCAGCCGCCTTGAAGATATAGTTGTAAATGTCTGCAAGCGTAAGCAGGCAACAAATATGCGTGCAGCAGGAAGTGACGAGGCTCTTCGTCTTACTCCGCCAAGACTTCTCAGCCTTGAAGAAAGTCTGGAATTTTTAGCAGATGATGAACTTTTAGAGGTTACACCTTCCTTCCTTCGTATACGCAAGCGTATACTTGATACAGACCTTAGGGCAAAAGAAGCAAACAGGATAAAAAAACAACAACAATAAATGAGAAATGTAAAAAACCAGCACCGATCGTTTATTGGCGAAAAATTAATATCGAAAAACAAAGCTTTTTCAAACTAATATTTTGGTAGGAAACCGTAAAATACGGTTTCCTTGTTTTTTGTGCCAATAAACTACGAACAAACTTCGCCTCTCGCTGTATACACATACAGCTTCGGGTAACCCAAGCTTCGCTTGGCTCAGTTTGTCCGTTCTGCACTACTTTTTTCCATTTCTAAACCCAAGGGGTGTGAAAAATATTTTTCACACCCCTTTTTGATTACAATTCTATTACACCTATTGACTTTCGCCAATATTTGGATTATGCTGATTACAGATAACATATTAAGGAGGTAATTCCCATGAGAAAATTTGAAATTCATGACCTTGATGTAAACGCTTTTGTAAAGGAGCTTAATAACTGCACAGGTCAGGTATGGATGACAACTGATGAAGGTGACAAAATCAACCTTATGTCTGCATTTTGCCGTGTAATCGGTCTTATGAGTATTGTTCAGGGCGGCAGTCTCAGCCATGCAACAATCGAATGCGAGAATGAAGAGGACGAAAGCCGTCTGTTCAGACTTAACCTCTACGGCAAGGTTGAAGATAAATAAATGGAAAATTAAATAATTGACATAATAGCCCCCTTTCACTGCATATGCTAGTGTAGAAAAGGGGGCTATTTGTTTTGAAAGATTATATTGAAAAGCGGGCGATTATGCTCGCCTCGTACATTATAGAGCATAACACAACCGTCCGCGCAGCCGCAAAGGAATTCGGCTATTCGAAATCCAGCGTACATAAAGATGTTACCACCAGATTAAAGGATATTGACCCGCTTCTTGCAAATGACGTCAAAATCGTTCTTGATACAAACAAGGCCCAGCGCCATATCCGCGGCGGTCTTGCCACAAAAATGAAGTATGAGCAGCAGCGCACCGTCAGTTAATAATGATCAGCGCACCTATCGACATTACGATTAAAAACAGTGCCAGTATAATTACGCCCTTACTTATGACACTGCCAGAGGCGCTTTCTCTTTTTTCAATCAGACCTGCACGGCGCAGTATTTTTACAAAGGGCTTGTAAAGCAGCAGTACCAGTGCCGTGTTAAGGCTGCTTTTTATGAGGTTGAACGGCACAAATACGGGCAGCAGCATTTTTACAACCTCTTCTCTCGGCATACCGTAAAAAAACGGTGTAAGTACATAGTTCCACACAACCATTGTAACTGTCATTGCAAAGATAGCAGCAATAAGTCCTAAAACAGCACCTTTTATGCTCCTGCTTCTTTCGTATATGACAGAAGCAGTTACGGCAAATGACACTGTTGAAACTATATTCATTATACATCCTATAATATTTGTTTCGCTGATTGTAACCATTTCTATTATAGAAACAACGGCGCTTATAACAAACGCCGTAAGCGGGCCGAAAATAAATCCGCCCATAACGACAATCACATCTTTCGGGTCATACTTTAAAAACCCAATGGTACTTATCGGCAGTCTTCCAACAAAGGTTGCGATGTACGCGAGTGCACAAAGCAGTGCCGTTGTTGTGATTTTTTTTGTCTTATTCATAATATCACCTATTTCCAAATAAAAGAGCAGTCCTCTTTCGGGGACTGCTCTTTAGCATACTTTTTTAATCTTCTATCATCCGGACTAGAGCCAAAACGGACAACAATAAAGCCGCCTAAAATGGTGAAATTTCGGCATCTTTTAACTTGTCGTCTTTGCAAGGCGACAGCCTTACTGCATCCTCCGCGCCAAAATCTGCTCAAAATTTCATCCGTTTTAGGTCGAAGAATTTTTAGATAGCGAATTTTTGGTTTTGCAAGGCAAAAACGCAGGGAATCCTTGATGGATTTCCGAGTATTTTAACACAGCAAAAACGGAAATACGCATCTAAAAATCGACATTATCGTTGTTCGTTTTGGCTATCGTCGGTTACGGAATTGCACCGTATCAGCCTATTGGCTCGCGGACTATACCGCCGGTGGGGAATTGCACCCCGCCCCGAAGAAATATATTCAGTTATTCTGCAGCGTTCTCGCCCTCAGCTTCACTTTCGGTCAGTGTCTCCTGCTGAGCGTTTTGCGCATCCTGTGCTGCCTTTTCCTGCGCTGCAAGTTCCTCCAGCCAAGCCTCTACATACTTGTCAATTGCCTTATCCTCAGTATTGGACTTGATTTCTTCCATTTTCTTTTCAACAAGCTCCATTACCTTTTCTTCACTCTTTGTGTTCTTGAAATCCTTGAACTCTTTTATATCGGTATTGATTTCATACTTCTTGATAATGTGGTAGCCGTAATCTGTCTTTACGCCTTCCTTCGTGTACTCACCCACTGCAAGATTTGCAGAAGCCTCCTCAAACTCAGGCACCATCTCACCCGTACCGAATACATAGTAGTTGCCCTTTGACATACCGGGGTCTTCGTCATATTCGTCTATAAGCGAGTCAAAGTCCTCACCCGCATCAAGCTTTGAAATAACTTCCTTAACAAGCTTCTGTGCGTCTTCATCACTTCTTGCAGGAGTTGTGTTTCCTTCAGCATCGGTCTGCTCCTGAGTGGAAATAAGGATATGCTGAACTCTCCACTTGTCGCTGTATTCTGCAAGGAAGTCCTCCTCGATATCCGCATTCTCAATATATGCCTTACCGCCGACACTTGTCATTTTCTCGAAAAGTCTGTTGTATACTTCATACATCTCAAGATATGTGTCGATTGCCTTATCCGTTGTACGTGACTCTTCAAGGAAGGTAATATAATTAGCCTCACCCTGATAGTTGTTATTTATAATCTGCTCCTTCTGTGCTTTAACAGCATCCTTTATTTCAGAGTCAACCTCAATACCGTTTTCCCCTGCAAGGATATATGCCGCAGAAAGCTGTTTGAGCTGATTCATCGTATTTTCCTTGATATAATCGCCAATTGTCTTGCCCTCTTCGATTTCGGTATTTATCCAATCCTCGCCGTAATACATCCCATACTGCGCCATATTGTCATAGAGCAGCTTGTAGATAAAGTTGTAATCAGCCTGCGTAACCTTTACATCGCCAAATGTAGCAACAATGGTTTCATTAAGCTCTTTATCATTTTTTGTTGCAATCTCCTTGCCACCGCAGCCGCTAAGGAGAAGCGCACTGCAAAGCATCACTGCAAGAATTACTGTAAGTATTCTTTTCATCAGTTTTCCAATCCTTTCATTTTATCCTTCTAAAATCTTTTTAATTATATACTATTCCTCTTCATTTTGCAAGCACTTTAATACATTATTTACACTTTCAATCAAAGCCCCGCCTTTAAGATTTTTTTCACGCAGTAATATATAGGGGTTTTCGCCTGCACCGAAAAGTATCTTCCCCTTGTTTTTTGCTGCAAGGAGAGCGACCTTATCAACCAGTTCTTTCGTAAGCATTGCTATTTTAAATATTATTCCCGCTTCCGCGTGACATATTTCCTTTAAGCCTGCCTTTTGTGCATTCACACGAAGCATCTGTATTTCAAGCAGGTTGTATGTCTCATTGGGAATTTCGCCGTAGCGATCCTCGAAGCTTTCTTCAACACCGTAGCGGTCAGATATGTTTTCAATGCCTGCAATTTGCTTGTATGCCTCAATTCTGAGGTTTGATGTCGGGATATAGGTATCAGGAATAAACGCATTAATTTCAAGGTCTATTACAGTTTCCGCTTTTTCCTCTTTCTTTGGCTTACCCATAACCTCGTTTACGGCTTCCTCCAAAATTGCGCAATACATATCATATCCCACGCTTGCCATGAAGCCGTGCTGCTCAGGACCAAGCACGTTTCCTGCACCACGAATTTCAAGGTCGCGCATAGCAATACGAAAGCCTGACCCAAACTCTGTAAATTCGCGTATAGCGCGCAGCCTTTTTTCTGCAACCTCGTCAAGGATTTTGTTCTTTCTGTAAGTAAGGTATGCATAAGCAAGTCTGTTTGTTCTTCCTACTCTGCCGCGAAGCTGGTAAAGCTGACTAAGTCCCAGTGTATCTGCGTTTTCAATAATTATCGTGTTTACGTTTGCTATATCAATTCCCGTTTCAATTATTGTAGTACATACAAGGACATCTATCTCGCCGTGCTGCACCTGCATAAAGCAATCGTCAAGCTCACTCTCGTTCATCTTTCCGTGTGCTACACCAACCTTTGCATCGGGAACAAGCCTGCGGATACGCTCTGCCACGCCGTATATACTCTCCACGCGGTTATGCAGATAATACACCTGACCACTGCGCGAGAGTTCACGCTCGATTGCGTTTTTTATAACAGCGTCATTGTATTCAAGCACGTATGTCTGTACGGGATAACGGTCACTTGGCGGCGCGGTAAGCACACTCATATCCCTTATTCCAATCATCGCCATATGAAGCGTTCTGGGGATAGGTGTTGCGCTAAGCGTGAGGACGTCAACGTTCTTTTTCATTTCTTTGATTTTTTCCTTATGCGTTACGCCAAATCGCTGTTCCTCGTCAACTATCAAAAAACCTAATTTCTTAAACACTACATTTTTCGAAAGCAGCTTATGCGTACCTACCACGATATCACATTCACCGCTTTGAAGCATTTTCAGTGTTTTCTTTGTTTCAGAGGGCGTAGAAAACCTTGAAAGCATTCTCACCGTAATGGGGAACTCCTTCATTCTTTCCACAAAGTTCTGATAATGCTGCGAGGCAAGCAGTGTTGTCGGTACAAGGTATGCCACCTGATAGCCGTCCATTACTGCCTTAAATGCGCCGCGCATCGCAACCTCCGTCTTTCCATATCCTACATCTCCGCACAAGAGTCTGTCCATCGGACGCGGACTTTCCATATCGCGTTTAAGCTCGGCAGTGCTTCTTAGCTGGTCTTCTGTTTCATCGTAGAGGAACATATTTTCAAAGTCACGCTGCCAGGGCGTATCTGCCGAAAATTCGACACCCTTTGTGTTTGAGCGTTCTGCATAGAGCGCCACAAGCTTCTGCGCCATTTCACGCGCACTGTCGCGTACCTTTCTCTTGGCATTTGCCCATTCCTGCGACCCCATACGGTTAAGGCGTACCATCTTGTTTTCGCCGCCCGTATATTTACTGACCGCATCAAGCTGTCCAACAGGGAGATACAGGAAATCCTCCCCCCTGTATTCGATTTTTATATAATCCTTTTGTACGCCGTTTACCTTCATACGTACAATTCCCAGGTATTTTCCTATTCCGTGTGCACGGTGTACAATGTAATCGCCTATTTCAAGCTGGTCTGCACTGCGGATTTTGACTGTATCCTCACTGCGGCGCACTGTGCGCTTTTTCTTTTCAGCAGCAAAGATTTCCTTATCGCTTACAATTACATAACCATCCAGCGGATATTCAAATCCCTTTGCAATGCTTCCCGGCATAACCGTAACGTATTTTTCGGAAAGCTCCGTCGGACTGTCTTCGTAAGAGGCGCGGATGTCACGCTCGTTAAGCATTTCGGTAATCTTTTTCGCCCTTGATGTGCTGCCGCCTAAAATAACGGTTTTCTTTTTCTCATCGTGCCAGTGCTTCACATCAGAAATCAAAAACTCTATATTTCCGCTGTAGCTTGATATACCCTTTGACGTAATATTAAATTGCTCCCGCACCTCAAAATCGGGGCAGTTATTTCCTATCGCAAAAATTGCCACGCTTTTACGCGCGCCAATTTCCTTTATAACATCATTATAGCTGTTTATGCAGTCATAAAGGTCGGTTTTTATGCCTTTATCGGCAAGTGTCTTTATGTTTTCGCTTATTTCCCACTCTATTGCCTTTGCACTTTCGCTGATACGTGACGGCTCATCTGTAAAAATGAGATATTCGTCATTAAGATAGGAGAGCATCGTTGCCCTCGAATTTTCTATATTTACGGGAAGTATCTGCGCGTTATCAAGCTTTTTAACGCTCATCTGCGTTTCACAGTCAAAGCTTCTTAGAGAATCAATATCATCACCGAAAAGCTCCATTCTTATCGGAAGCAGTGCATCGGGCGAAAATATGTCGACAATTCCGCCCCTGATTGCAAACTGACCGTGGAGGTTTACAATGTCAACGCGTGTGTAACCCATCGCAGTAAGCTTATCGGCAAGTGCCACCGAATCTGTCACACCGCCGTATTCAAAGCTCATCCGCATCGAGTCAAATTCGTTTTTGGGCGCAACAAAATGCAGGAGCGACTCAACCGACAATACGGCGTTTGCCCCCTTTGCAAGCTCCCCAAGTGCTGCGGCACGCTTGTTTTCTATTTCGTGGTTTGATGCATCCACCTCATAAAGCACAACCTCTTTGGGTGGAATATACACGCACTCATTTTCAGCAAAAAACCCTAAATCCTCGCATATGCGTCGCGCCTGTATATCGTTATACGTTACCACAAAGGCACGCTTTCCCAAGCTATGGCAAACGGAGTTTATAAGGTGTGCCTTCTGCGCATCTGCACTGCCGCTTATACTGATGGGGAATTTATCCATTCTTGCCGCGGATATTATTTCATTAAATTCTGCTGAATTATCCAGCATTTTGTCAAATACATTCATTTTATCACAACGCCTTATTATTATATCTACTCATAGCTTCCTGTATGCCCTTTGTCAGCATTGTATTTATTATATCCTCTGTCCTTTTAATTGCGCTTGTAACGTTCACGCCATCCTCTTCATTAAAATGACCCAGAACGTGGTCTGCCAAATCGTGTTCGGGCGCACCCACGCCAAAGCGTATTCTTGGAAAATTATCGGAATTAAGAAGGTATATAATGCTCTTCATCCCGTTATGACCGCCTGCACTTCCCGAGGGGCGTATCCTGACCTTTCCCGTTTCAAGATTTACGTCATCGTATATTACAATTATATCCTCAGGTGCGATTTTATAGAACTCAGCAGCATCACGAACGCTTTCTCCACTTAAATTCATAAAGGTCTGCGGTTTTAAAAGAATACATTTTTCGCTTCCAATAAAGCCTTCGCCATATATAGCCTTAAATTTAAGCTTTCCCATTTTTATACCGAGCTGCGATGCCAGATAATCTATTGCTACAAAGCCTACATTGTGCCTTGTCTTTTCATATTCACGTCCCGGATTTCCAAGACCTACTATAAGATGCATTTTTTTACTCCTTTATTTTTCAGTATACCCAAAAATAATCAAAACGTACTTGTATAATCAAGCGATGCTTAAACAAATGAGCGGAACGCTCGCACCATGTCCTTTTGGTGTCAAAAGGACCAAAAACGCGGGGATTTCGAATTTCCCCGCACCCCTTAAAACGACCTCGCAGGGGCGCAGGAAATAATGGGCGTGGTATCATTTATACAATGTGGGTTTTGTTTTTAAATATTTTATTCTTTTTGTGCCGCCACCCATAATCGCCGCACTTAGCGGCGGTATAGCCTAAATTCTGCTCGCCAGCAGAAGAAATTGATGCGAGCAGAATTTTCGGCAGTCAGAACAAAATATTTAAAAACCGTACTGATGCTTTATCTCAATCTGTTCACACAAAAATAAATTATATACTTATTCCCTTGCTTTGTAAATCTTTTTTTATCAACTCAATAATATAACTATTAGCGGAAATTCCTACCCCATCAATATAGTTCTTTATTTTTTCATAGTCGGAAATTCTCACATTTAAGCTTATTTTTTTATAGGTTTTTGCATTATATTTGTTGTTTGCTTTAATACGTGCATCACTATTTTTCTTTTCCTGCTTTAGCATTATTTATACCTCCACTATTTAACACGTTGTTATACAATGATGTATTGTATATTATCAACAATATTTTGTTGCTATATTTATTAATTCTGCCCATTGTGTTTTACACTACTTCATTGTATAATTTTATTAGAAAAACTCAATAACATTGAAGATAGGTGATACTAAATGAATTTTAACGACTACTTACAACGTGCAGAATTGTTTTCACTAGAAAACTTCATAAAAAATGGCTCTGAAACCTACATTAAATTACCCAAAGAAACTTTTTCAGAACGGCTAAATGCTGCAACTAAAAATATGAAAGACTTCTGTGACAGAAAATATTCTGATATAAAAGAATATGATGAGGTTTATGGTTATTTTTACGAACAGGCATCAGTTTTTGAAGAAGTATACTTTGAGATAGGTTTAATTATCGGTTCAAAAATTGCCTTTCAATTATGCGACAAAATCAATGAACTGCGTTAATCAGATAAAAATTTACATTTCACAATGCCGCCACGGACATATTCCGGGGCGGCATCATTTATATTTTATGTAGTTACATTATACGAAAAGCGGACTTACGGAAACGTCCTCGTAAATACGCTCAATAGCCTCTGCAAAGATAGGAGCTACGCTGAGGGTTTTTGTTTTCTTCATAATTTTTTCAGGCGGAAGCTCTATTGTGTTAAGGCATACAAGCTCTTTAATGGGGCTTGCCTCAAGTCTTTCAATAGCAGGGCCGCTGAGTACGGGATGTGTACAGCAAGCGTACACTTCCTTTGCACCCTTATCAACAAGAGCCTGCGCAGCATGAACGATTGTACCTGCAGTATCAATCATATCGTCTACAAGAATAACTCTCTTATCCTTGATTTCGCCGATGATGTTCATAACCTCACTCACGTTTGGCTTGGGACGGCGCTTATCAATAATAGCAATGGGCGCGTGGAGCTTCTGCGCAAAGTTTCTTGCACGTGTAACGCTGCCGAAGTCAGGTGATACTACCACAGTATCATCCATATCATCCTTGAATTTTTCTATAAAATACGGAGCCAAAATCGGTACGCCGAGCAGATGATCCACAGGTATATTGAAAAATCCCTGAATCTGCGGTGCGTGAAGGTCCATTGTAAGAACTCTGTCTGCACCTGCAGTTGCAATAAGGTCTGCAACAAGCTTTGCACTGATCGGGTCTCTCGCCTTTGCCTTTCTGTCCTGACGGGCATAGCCGAAATAGGGAATTACGGCAGTAATTCTTCCTGCAGATGCACGCTTAAACGCATCAATCATAATGAGCATCTCCATAAGATTGTCATTTACGGGAGAGCTTGTTGACTGAACAACGAAAACGTCGCTGCCTCTTACCGTTTCACCTATGTTTACAAAAATTTCTCCGTCAGAAAAAAGTCCGACATTTGACTCACCAATGTTAAGGTGAAGGTTGTCTGCAATCTCCTGAGCGAGCTTCGGGTTTGAATTTGCTGCAAACAGCTTGATGTTTTTACCGTGTGGTATCATTTTGAAATATCCTCCGTATAATAAATTTTAAATCATTTCTTTCTTCTGTCCTGCCAGTTTTCCTTGATAACCTGGCGTGCACGTGCTATTGCAAGCGTGTTTTCCGGCACCTCATCAGTAATTGTTGAGCCTGCCGCAATATATGCCCCCTCATTCACCGTTACGGGTGATACAAGGTTTGAATTACATCCTATAAATGCATTGTCCTTTATAACGGTTTTATACTTGTTTTTACCGTCGTAATTGACAACAACCGTTCCGCAACCAAAATTTACATTGCATCCGACCTCGGCATCACCGACATAGGTAAGATGGCTCAGCTTCGTTCCGTCACCGATTTGCGCCTTTTTAAGCTCAACAAAATCGCCGACCTTACAGCCAGATCCGATATTACAGCCCGGTCTGATATAGGCATACGGACCAACGTGTGTCCGGCTTCCTACAGAGCTTTCAAGAATCGTTGAAATGTTCACATCACTGTCATCGCCTATAGAAGCATTTATTAATCTGCAATTAGGGCCTATATAAACATTTTTACCGATAACCGTTTTACCCTCGATAACAGTTCCGGGGTATATAACAGTATCTATACCAATAACAGCATCGTTGCATATAAATGTATTGTCGGGGTCTATGATTGTAACACCCTCAAGCATCAGATTGGTATTAATCCGCCTTTGCATAACTTTTGTGGCAACAGCAAGCTCTATCCTGTCATTAACACGCATCAATTCATCAGTATCTACCACATCGTATACACTAAAATTTGCGCCGTTTTCGGTAATGCCCCTGATTTTTTCAGTGACAGTATCCTCAAAAATGTCAGTAAGCTCCATTAATTTCTCCGTCTTTAATATATACGCTCCGAAATTGTTATCATCAGCATCGAGACCATTTCCAAGGAATGTTACCTCGTTATTTTTACCCAAATGCTCCTGCATAGCATCTTTAAGAGTTTCAGCCGTAATAAGCGGCATATCCCCCGAAAGAACCATTACATTCTCCGTCGTCTCCAAAAAGGCTTTTATATTTGCCGATGCACCCGTATCACTTAAAAAGACACATTCTGCCCTATCTGAAACGGCATCTGCAATTTCCCCTGCATTTTCAGGTACAATAATGCGTGCGCACCGGGCACCTGCTGCAAAGGCTGTGTCAAGGATATGATTTATCATTTCCCTGCCACAAATTTTATGCACCTCTTTGGCTTTCTCACTTTTCATCCGTTTACTATCGCCCGTTGCGAAAATAAGCGCCGAAAATACTGTCATTTACATCATCCCTTCTATGTCATTATATCTCAAAATGTCATCGTGCCGTATTAAATTCAAACAGGCAAGCACATTGCCTGCCTATTTATAGCTAAATTATTCCCCGATTTCTTCGTTTTCAGTATTGAGAAATTCCTCATACTTTTCAAGGATTGCATTCTGCAGCACATCGCGCATATCAGAGGTTATTGGGTGAACAATATCTCTGTATGTACCGTCTGCACTCTTTCTGCTGGGCATAGCCGCGAAAAGCTTTTCCTTTCCTTCGATAACCTTAATGTCATGAACTACAAACGCATCGTCAAAGGTAACCGAGACTACCGCCTTCATTTTTCCTTCCTGTGAAACTTTTCTCACCTTAATGTCTGTGATTTGCATTTCTTTTTTCCCTCCAAAAATGAATATTTTTTTAATTTTTTTCATTTTTCTATTGATTTTTCTCTTTAATATGTATAATATCAAATATTGGATAGTATTTCAACAAAAAATTTTAATTTTTTGTTAATTTTAACTTTTATATAAAGGCGAGTGATTTTTTTGAGCAATATTACCATTAAAAAGGGTATGAAAATCCACCTTATCGGTATTGGTGGAATAAGCATGTCCGGTATTGCGCAGATGCTTCTTCGGGAAAAATGCATCGTATCAGGCTCTGACCGTTCTTCTTCTCCTCTTACCGACAAGCTTACGGAGCTTGGTATAAAGGTATATATAGGTCATAACGCAGAGAACGTAAAGGGTGCTGACCTTATTGTGTACAGTGCAGCAATAAATGATTCAAATCCGGAGCGTGTTTTTGCTGCAAGCGAGGGTATTCCCCAGATTGACCGCGCACAGATGCTCGGTATGATTATGCGTGAGTATGACTGTCCCATTGCCATAAGCGGAACACACGGAAAAACTACCACTACCGGTATGCTGACACACATATTTATGGAATGCGGCAAAAATCCCACTGTTACAGTCGGTGGTGAGCTTGATATTATTCACGGCAATGTTCACATAGGCTCAAAGGATTACTTTATTGCCGAGGCCTGTGAATATCATCAGAGTTTTCTCCGTTTTTTCCCCAAGGTTTCGGTAATCACCAATATAGAGGCAGACCATCTTGACTATTTCAGAGATCTTGACCATATTATAGATACATTCCGCTCCCTTGCACTTCTTACGCCCGAGGACGGTGCCCTGATTGTAAACGGCGAGGACGAAAACATTAAAAAGGCACTTTCGGGCATCGACCGCAAAATCGTTACCTTCGGTATGAGCGGTGATTATGATTATACAATCAGTAATATGACACATAACGGTTATAACCATTATACCTTCGCCGTATGCAAAAAGGGCAGCCCTATTGGAGAAATCCGTCTTTCCGTTCCGGGTGTGCATAACGTTTATGATGCACTTGCAGCTTTTGCCACAGCAGACTATCTTGGTATTCCCACAGATGACATATGCGACAGCCTGTATCATTTTGGCGGAACGCACAGACGTTTTGAAACGCGCGGAATTATGGGCGGTGTTGTGGTAATTGACGATTACGCACACCATCCGACGGAGATAAATGCAAATCTCTGTGCCGCACGTGAAATGAAGTACAATAATATATGGTGCGTTTTTCAGCCGCATACCTATACAAGGACAAAAACATTTTTTGACGATTTTGTAAAGGTACTCTCCCAGAGCAACGCAAACATCGTTATTACAGACATCTATGCAGCAAGAGAGGTTGACACAGGTCTTGTATCTGCGCAGGAGCTTGCCGCGGCAATCCCCAACGCAGTTTATAAAAAGACCTTTGCCGAGGCTGCAGATTTTATAAAGGCGCAGGCAAAGCGCGGCGACGTTGTTATAACAATGGGTGCCGGTGACGTATATAAAATCGGCGATATGCTACTTTCAGATAATGAATAATCACAAAAAACAAATCAGTTTTGGATTATCCAAAACTGATTTGTTTTTTTTGTTTTCTCATCTTCGCGGGCGACATTCCATATTCGTTTTTAAACGCGCGCAGAAAATTAGTCAGTGAATTAAATCCTGCGGCATAGCAAATTTCCGTTACGCTGATCTTACTTGAAAGCGTCAGCTTTTTTGCGTGTGCCAGCTTGAGTGAATTAAGGTATTCCTTATAGGTTTTTCCCGTAACCGAGTGGAACAAACCGCTGAAATAGTTTTTGTTAAAGCCTGCAATCTGTGCCACCTGCACCATAGTAGGATTTTCACGAAAGCGGCTGTGCATATATAAAAGTGCTTTTCTTATAACTGCACTGTCCGTACTTTTTTGTTCTTCAAGACTGAAATCACACTTCCTTAATATCATCATAAACAGACATTCCATCAAATTCTTTATCATTGCACCGGAAAAGTCTGCAGCATTTTCAAATTCATAAAGCATCTGCGACATAAGAAACTCTGCATTTTTCAGCTCTCGCTCACTTAGCTGAAAAATAATATTTTTATCTACACTGAGAATTTTCTGCAAAACCTCTTCATCAAGGAGTCCCCCGCTGAACATAATATTGTATACTTGCGCGCCATCGCTTACTACACTATGAAAATCTGTAGGATTTAAAAGATATATGACACCCGGTGACATTTCATATCTTTTTCCGTTCAGAATTTGCGTTGCGCTGCCACTGAGTATAAGCTCAATTTCAAAGCAATCGTGCCAGTGAAGGTCATAATTATGCAAATTCTTTTTCCTTATAAGCAGCTTTTCTCTGCTGTTTGGTGTGTTTTCAACAAGAATTCTCTCACACACAATGTTTTTCTTCATTTCCGCCACCCCCAGCCTGTTTTAGTGTATACCAAAAATTCTTTATTGTCAATCAAAAACTGATATTTTACGAAAAAGAACTGAGGAGTAAATCTCCTCAGTTCTTTGCAGCATATATTATATACGTTAGTGAGCTTATAACAATAAGCACACCAAACGCCATCATTATAACACCGCTCCCTGATGTCATATCAGTGTAGGAAAACACAACCGACAGATTAAATGCACTGTGACACAAGGCGCAGGTTAGAATGTTTCTTGTTTTATAATATACAATTCCAAGCAGTATTCCTATTACGAAAGCAAATATTGATTGAAAAAGCACCGCATGCGCAACACCAAAAAGTATTGCCTGCAGAAAAATTGCCGCCCACGGCCGCATAATTTGGGAAAGCTGATCAAAAACAATGCCGCGAAAAAGAATTTCCTCGAACAACGGTGCTATCACAACAATTGCAAAAACAGCCGCAAGAAGCTGTGATGCCGTGCTAAGCTGCGGCGTAAGTAAGGATGCGTCATCAATCGATTTTTTCAGAAGTTGTATACTCTGTGAAAAATAATAGTATGCGTTCACTGACATTCTCGCACCGATTGCAAGGCAGATTGCCATAATGTTTACCATCGGGGCAACCTTTTCATTATGCACTGTTTCCCGGAGGGGCTGCTTTCTTATTTTTCCTATGATAAGATATATCCATAGTGAAATAACACAGGCAATGACCCCAAGGGCATATGAACTGTCGAGCGCGCTTTTCTCAATTTCAGAAACGGATAGCTCATAATTAAAACTACGACGCACGATATATACAGTCTGCAACAGTGCTGAAACCGCATAATATATCGCCACATAGATCAGTGCCATCAATATTCCCTTTAATCGCTTAACTGAATTTTTCAAAATCATCCCGGCTCTCGTCTGTTATACTTCACTTATTATCTTTTTGGGGCATTTTTCCGCACACAGTCCGCAATTCGTGCACTTTTCATAATCAATTACCGCAATGTTGTTTTCTACTGCTATAGCTCCTGCAGGACAGTTCTTTTCGCATATTTTGCAGCCTATACATCCAACAGAGCACTTTCCCTTCATTGCAGCGCCCTTGTCGCAGGAAGCACATTTTACTGCGTATTTTTGCTTTCTTGAAACTATTTTTATAACTTTTTTCGGACAAGCCGCAGCACATTCACCGCAACCGCCGCACTTATCATAATCAATATGTGCAATTCCATCAATAATAGAAATCGCGTCATGGCTGCACACCTTTGCACACGTACCCAGACCCAGGCATCCGTATGTACAGTCCTTTGCTCCACCCCCCTGCACCTTCGACGCACAAACGCAATCTGCTTCGCCAATGTACTCATATTTTTGGGCAGCAACCTCATCTTTTCCGTTGCAGCATACTACTGCACATTTTTCTTCAACGCCTTCTGCCTCCACGCCCATAATAGCTGCAATCTTATCTGCAACGCTCTGACCGCCGGGGCTGCAGCAGTTTGGTTTCGCGTTTCCCTGTGATATTGCACCTGCATACGCACTGCATCCTGCATATCCGCAGGAACCACAGTTTGCCCCCGGTAAAACCTCGCTTATTGCCACTGCTTTTTCATCTACTTTTACTGCAAATATTTTCGACGCTACCGCAAGGAGCAGTCCAAGAACAAGCCCTACACTACCCATCGCAAGTGCGGGAAATAAAATTTCATTCATTATATCCTACCTCCTTAGGGGTTAAAATGACATACCCTGAAATCCCAAAAACGCCATAGCCAGAAGGGACGCGCTTATAAGCGCAATGGGAAATCCCTCGAGTGCTTTCGGAATGTCTGAATTTTCAAGACGTTCCCTGACACCTGCAAAAAGCACAATTGCTATCATAAATCCTATACCGGCGCTAAATCCGTTTATAATCGATTCTATAAGAGTATAGCTTGCACTGTCTGAAATAACAGACGCAGTTCTCACGTTGAGAAGCGCTACACCCAGAACGGCACAGTTTGTTGTTATAAGCGGAAGGTATATTCCAAGTGCACTGTAAAGTGACGGGATAGACTTTTGCAAAAACATTTCTACAAACTGTACCAGTGCAGCAATTATCACAATAAATGCAATCGTCTGCATATACTCAATGTTAAGCGGAACTAATATGAACGTCTGACATAGCCACGTCATAATCGAGGCAAGTGTCATTACAAATGTAACCGCCATACCCATACCAAGCGCAGTATCAACCTTTTTTGATACACCGAGGAAGGGACAGATACCATAAAACTTAACGAGAACGAAATTCTGTACAAAAATTGATGTAAGTGCTATTCCTATCAAAGCCGGCATTTATCTCTCCCCCTTTCTGTTTTTAATAACATTGATTAAACCAAGCAGAAGTCCTAATGTAAGGAATCCCCCGGGCGGAAGTATCATTATAATCGCAGGTGAGCTTATACCCAGAGGAATATCCAGAATAGTACCGTTTCCGAGTATTTCGCGTATTGCTGAAATAAGGGAAAGTGCTATCGTGAAACCAAGTCCCATTCCAAGTCCGTCTGCCGCTGATTTGATAACAGTATTTTTAGAGGCAAACGCCTCCGCCCTGGCAAGGATAATACAGTTTACAACTATCAGCGGAATAAAAAGTCCCAGTGAATTTGAAAGCGAAGGAATATACGCCTTTAAAAGCAAGTCAACAACCGTTACAAAGGTTGCAATTATTACAACATACGCCGCAATTCTGATTTTTTGCGGAATAAGCTTTCTCAAAAGAGAAACCAGTATATTTGAAAGCATAAGCACAAAGGTTACTGAAAGACCCATACCAATGCCGTTTTTCAGCGTTGTAGTAACCGCCAGCGTCGGGCACATACCCAAAACCTGAACAAAGGTGGGATTTTCTTCAATTATACCGTTTTTTATTGTTTTAAGCATTATTTATTCCCTCCCTTTACTTTTTGAAGCAAGTCGTATGCTTCCTTAACACCGCTTGCAACGGCGCGGCTCGTTACTGTTGCACCCGTTATTGCCTGTACCTCGTCAGGACTGTCAGTCGCACCTTTCACAACATTTATGTAAGGATTTTTTTCCTTGAAGCGGTTTTTGAAGCTCTCATCCGTCGCTTTCGCACCAAGTCCTGCCGTTTCACTGTGGCTGAGAATTTCAATTCCCTTAACCTTATCGTCGTTGCCTATTCCTACAAGCAGCTTTATTTTATCCGCAAATCCTGAAGGATTAACAGTCACACAGTAGCCTATTGTTTCGCTTCCTTTTTTCGCCTCAAAAACATTTTCTGCAATTTCCTCAAAAGCATCTGCTCCTGCAAGCATTGACTTCATTGCATTTTCTGTTGCAAGCGCCTCTGCCCGCTCAATTCTGGGAAGCGTCAGCTTGTTAACACCTGCAAGCAGGAGCGATGCCACAAACGTAATTGCACACAGTATTGCAGAAAGCCTTATCAATTCTTTTTTCATATCACTCTTCTCCTTTCCTGAAAATGTTTAATTTTGATTGCCGAATACCTTCGGCACAGTCCATTTATCAAGAAGTGGAGTAAGTACATTCATCAAAAGGATTGCATATGTAACTCCCTCGGGGTAACCGCCCCAGAATCGTATTACACTCGTAATAACGCCACAGCCTACGCCAAAAATTATCTGACCCAGCGGAGTTGTTGGCGTTGTAACATAATCTGTTGCCATAAAGATTGCTGCGAGCAGCAGACCGCCGGAAAGAACTGCAAGCAAGGGGTCTCCTGCGGTAGGTACGCCGTTTTTACCAAAAAGCAGTGCCATAAACGCCACTGTCGCTATAAATGCAAGGGGAATTCTCGGTGAAATAACCCTGCGCACAAGAAGATATGCAAAGCCTATAAGCAGTGCAAGTGCGCACGTCTCACCAATACATCCGCCAAGGGGCATACCTGTCATATATCTTCCCAGAAGCTGCTCCATTGCAGTAGGAAGGGGGGCTGAATATTCTGCTGAAAGGGGTGTTGCGGCAGTAACAACATCCGCTGCCTTTTCAAAAATTCCCATTCTTCCCGTAGGATATATTGTCATTGCCACCGGAAACGATGCCATCAAAAACGCTCTTCCTATAAGGGCAGGATTCATAAAATTCTGACCTATTCCGCCGAAAAGCTGTTTTGTAATAACAATTGCTACAAAAGCGCCTATAATAACCGCATAATACGGAACGCTGACGGGCATTATCAGTGCAAGCAGCATACCTGTCACAACTGCACTGAAATCATTTATACTGCGCTTTTTATGGGCAATTATCTGGTAAAGCCATTCGAAGCCTACACAGGATATAACAGATAGTATCATTACCGCAAGAGCGCGCTGACCAAAGTAAATAACCCCCGCAAATGCCGCAGGCATAAGTGCGATTATAACATCCAGCATTATGTCGTCAACGCTACTGTTACTTCTTATGTGGGGAGTTGAAGAAACTCTTAATTTCAAATTCTCTGTCACTGTATTCATTCCTTTCACTTATTTTTGTGTTCTTTCTCTTATCAGAGCCATAACCTTTTGCTTACCTATACGGATATTCTGCACAAGATGTCTTTTCGCAGGACATTCAAAGCTACAGCATCCGCACTCAAGGCAGGCGGTAATATTATATTTTTCGCACGATTCCATATCGTCCTTCTTTGCAAACTCACTAAGATACAGCGGCATCAGGTGCATAGGACAATGATCCACACATTTTCCGCATCTTATGCAGGGGGACTCGTCGGGGATTTCCGCCTCCTCGTGTGTAAGGCATAAGATTGCAGAGGTTCCCTTGATTATCGGTACATCAAGTCTGAACTGGGGCACACCCATCATCGGGCCGCCCAATATAACCTTCTTAGGCTCCTCGGTAAATCCGCCGTTCTGCTCGATTATGTACTCCACCGGTGTACCTATCCTTGCATTGTAGTTTGCCGTTTTTGTAAGAGGCGTTCCCACAACTGTTACAATACGTCGCATAAGCGGAGTTCCATACTTAAACTTTCGCGCTATTGCCGCTACGGTATCTATGTTCAGCACAACTACGCCCACATCGGCAGGTAGCTTTCCAACAGGAACAGTTCTTTTGGTTACAGCATAAATCAGCTGTTTTTCTCCGCCCTGCGGATATTTCTTTTTAAGAACATCAACGCATATGCCATCTGCACCGCACTTGTTTTTCATTACGGCAATGGCATCAGGCTTATTTTCCTCAATAGCAATATGACCGTTTGTTATGCCAAATCTGTAAAGAACTATTTTGAGCCCCAGCACAACCTCATCAGGTGTTTCAAGCATTACGCGGTGGTCGCTTGTAAGATACGGCTCACACTCTGCACCGTTTACGATAACGGTATCAATTTTTTTATCAGCAGGCGGTGTAAGCTTCACATGTGTCGGGAATGTCGCTCCGCCCATACCTACAACACCGGCATCACGGATAAGTGCAGGAATATCATCTGGCGCAACACTCTCATAATCAATAGGCGCAATGCTATCGTCAGGCGTGTCCTGAAAATCATTCTCAATAATAATTGACTCTACCATCGTTCCATTAGGAACAGGGCGCATCTCGATAGCCTTGACAGTTCCCGAAACAGACGCGTGAATAGGTGAACTGACAAATGCCTCACTATCTCCAATCTTCTGTCCCATCTTTACATAGTCCCCAACTGCCACACAAGGTGTGCAGGGCGCTCCTATATGCTGAGCCATCGGATAAACGAGCTCAGATGGAGGCGCAAGTATTTCAATGGGCTTTGCACAAGTATGGTTTTTATTATCGTTTGGATGTACTCCACCCTTAAAGGTTAGCTTTCTAAGCACAAAATCTTCCCCTTTTTTAATATTGTAGTATTTATTTTACAGTCCTTCTCCAAGGACATTTTAAACATCTCGTATTTCACTGTTCACAAAAAAGCTGATTTTTAAGCCTTTTCAGGCAGTTTAAGCATATCAATATATAAATTATATCAAAATTTCAGGTAAAACACAACAAAAATCATTTTTCTTTTACAAAAAATAATAGAGAAACCACGCTCCCCTGCGAGAGCATAGTCCCCCTATTTTAAATACTTATTTGCGTAATAAGACAGCTTAAGCTGCTTTTCACGCGCATATGTTTCTCTAATCGTTCCTATAATATCGGTTTGCGCTCCAATCTCCTCAAGGTCTTTTTTGAGGTTGGCAATAAGCGCTTCAACCTTTGCGTCACATTCCGTCTCAATCCCGTTAACAATCGGCGTAAAGTGTGTTATCGTGTTTGTTCTTGCCACAGCTCGATCCTGCGTTTTTTTCAGTTTTTCATAATAATTTGCACCGTCACTTATCGTAGCTTCCGCCCTCGCCTCAAATTCGCTTTGGTAGGCGTATAGCTGCGCCATATACTTACTTACTATTTCATCTTTTTTAATTTTGTTCTCGCTCTCTTTACGCTGTTTTTCAAGCTCGAGCGTTTTTTCCTCAAAGATTTTTGAGTAGAGGTCGGGAAGTTTAAGCTTTCCTTCTTTCAATTGCAGCTGCTCTTCATCTGTAGGCTCCCTTAACCCTTCGTCAAGATAGGTGCTTACCTCCGCTACAAGGTCTTCCTGATTTTTATCGCGTCTTTTTGTAATCTCTTCCTCCGTTTGGGTAATTCCCGTGAGGATACTCTCGATATTTTTTCTTTGCCATATTGCAAGTGAGCCTATACAAAGCACAATTACAATAAAGAAAACAAGTATTATTTTAAATAGTTTTTTCACCCGTAGGCCCACCTCCTTACAAAAATTATGAATTGAGAAGCTCTATTGCAAGCAATGCATTCTCCATTGCCTTCTTTCGAAGCGGCAAAGACTCCTCTTTCAGCTTTTCTTTCATTTCATCTGCATTTTCAATACAGGAAACAGCCTTTTTCAAAAACTGTTCTTTCTGGAATTTATCAAGCTCTACATATGTTTTCTGGTTCATATACTCCATAAAACCGCGTATTTTTGGATCATACGCAATTCCTGCCATAGGCACATTCATAACAGATGCAAAAATCAGCATATGAAGCCGCATACCGCACACAATAGAGCATTTCCCGATAATTGCCAGCATATCAGATATTGAAAGGTCACAGTCAATCACTCGCGAGCGCTCCTTCATCTTTCCTGCAATTTCCAGGGAAAGTGCAAGGTCACGGCTTTTCTGCATTGGAATAAATATGGGAAGGTATCCCATTTTTGATATTTCATCAAGAGATAAAGCCATCTGCTTTTCAAAGTCTTCGGGCATATTGGCACATTCCCGCACCGAAACAGCCACTAATCTTTCGCTTTTTCCAATGGAGTAGTCTGCAAAAATTTTATCTGCACATTCGCCTGATGCACTCTCAAGATTAAATGCAGGATCCGCCGTTACCATAACACGGGGCTTTTTAATTCTGCAACGCTCTATCTCTTCAAGCGAGACATTTTCACGCAGCGTAATAAGGTCAACCATATTTAAAACCTTATTTACCTTTTTAATATTCTTTTCCTTTATGGGTCCCATTCCGTTTGCATAAAGCATTACTTTAAGTCCCATCTTCTTTGCCAGGAAAATAATCCCTAAATAGTAAAGCAGACTTTTCGTACTTGTCGCATCCTGAATGAGTGTTCCGCCGCCGCTTAATAATAGCTTTGCTTTGCGCAGCTCCCTAACCACAGAAAACAGGTTAAATCTGTTCACTGTTTTAATTCCATACTGTTTACGCGTCAGCGAAGTATTTCCTGAAAGTGCAGTGATAGAAATTTGCGGGTCAATACTTTTCAGGTCACTAACTATACTTTTAAGAAGCGCCTCATCGCCGCTGTTTCCAAGTCCGTAATAACCCGAAATTATAATATCCGACACTCTCTCACCTCCGCGCAGGGAAATTATACAAGTTCAATCTTTAAGAATGATTTCTTACCCTTTTTAACAACTATCTTTCCGTCCTTAAAGCTATCAGGAGTTACAACCATATCAATTGCCGTAACTTTTTCATTATCTATGCTAAGACCGCCCTGTTGTATAAGTCGTCTGCCCTCACCCTTGGATGGAATAAGCTCCACTTTCAAAAGCAAATCAAGAACGCCTATACCGCCTGAAATTTCATCCTTTGCTATTTGGGCGGATGGCATATTATCCGCATCACCCATTCCGGAGAATATTGCGTTTGCTGCCTGCTGTGCCTTCCTTGCCTCTTCCTCGCCGTGAACAAGCTTTGTCACCTCATAGGCAAGAAGCTCTTTCACCTTGTTAAGTGCACTTCCCTCAAGCTTTTCGTATTCACGGATTTCGTCCATCGGAATAAAGGTGAGAAGCTTCAGGCACTTACACACGTCATTGTCGTCAACATTTCTCCAGTACTGGTAAAATTCATACGGAGATGTCTTTTCAGCTGAAAGCCATACTGCACCGCTTGCCGTTTTACCCATCTTTTTACCTTCACTATTTGTGAGAAGTGTAAAGGTCATTCCGTAAACCTGGCTTTGATCTTTTTTTCTGCAAAGGTTTAATCCGCCTAAAATATTGCTCCACTGATCATCGCCGCCAAGCTCAAGCTTACAGCCGTATTTACGGTTAAGCATCAAAAAGTCATAGCTCTGCATCAGCATATAGTTAAACTCAAGGAAGGAAAGTCCCTTCTCAAGCCTTTGCTTAAAGCATTCTGCCGCGAGCATCTGATTTACCGAAAAGCACGAACCTATATCGCGGATAAATTCAACATAGTTAAGATCAAGCAGCCAGTCGGCATTGTTAACCATAATCGCCTTGTCATCAGAAAAATCAATTACTCGTGAAAGCTGCTCCTTGAAACGCTCACAGTTATAATCAATTGTTTCCTTTGTCATCATCTGGCGCATATCAGTTCTGCCGGAGGGGTCTCCGATATGACCTGTTCCGCCGCCCACAAGGGCAATGGGACGATGTCCGTAATTCTGCATATGGCGCATTACCACCATCTGCAGGAAATGTCCCACGTGAAGACTGTCTGCAGTAGGGTCAAAGCCTATATAAAAAGTTACCTTCTCCTTTCCGAGAAGTTCACGGATTTCTTCTTCGTGAGTGGTCTGTGCAATAAGACCTCTTTCTTTTAGAACGTCAAATACGTTTTCCATTTTGTATCATTCCTTTCATTGCCCATAGAGGCAACCATCCTATGCTCATAAAATACATTATAACATTTTTTGGGGTGCATTTTCAAGTAGTTTTTACCATAATATAATATTTTTAATCAAATTATGCCTAACCCGTCAAATTTCGGGATAAAACTTTTCGATGCCGCTTCTCCTTCCTGGATAAAAGCATCCTCAATTCCTATATCTATACAGAAATTCAAAATATCCTCATACTCTCTTTCAAAAAGAGTTCTGTTAAGATTTGGATATTCCTTATTTTCATTAACGGGTGTATACTGACTCATAATACTCATCAGGATATTTTTCCCATATGTTCTATAAACATACTCTAAAACCTTTTTTGAATCCTCGCTGTGCCCCGGAAGACATAAATGCCTCACAATGACGCCCTTTTGCATAATCCCTCTTTCGTCAAAAATAGGTTTTGGCGAAAACTTCACCATTTTCCCAAGCGCGCTCTTTGCTATATCGGGGTAATCTTTTGCCATAGAATATTTATATGAAAGGGAGCTATCCAAATACTTGAAATCGACAAGATAAATGTCAATTACGTCCTTCAGGATTTCAAGGCAGTTCATACTTACATATCCGCTGCTGTTAAGCACAACGGGGACCCAGAGTCCTTTTTCCTTTGCCAGCAGGATACTTTGACGAATTTGCGGTGCAAAATGCTCCGCCGTAACAAGGTTAATGTTATTTGCCCCCTCTGTCTCAAGGCGCATAAAAATCGCAGCAAGCTTTTCCTCCGACACTTCTATCCCTTGATTTGCACGGCTCAGCTCAAAATTCTGGCAGTAACAACACCGTAGCGGGCAACCTGAAAAGAACACTGCGCCGCTGCCTTTCTCATCGCAGATACACGGCTCCTCCCAAAAATGGAGCGCCGCCCTCCCTACCCTCATTACACAGGTTTGTCCGCAAAAGCCATATTCTCCCGAATTTCTGTCTACTCCGCATTGTCTTGGGCATAATCTGCAAGAATCGTATTCCTCATAAAACATTTGAACACCACACAAAAAGGTTGCCTGATATTTTTATCGAGGCAACCTAAAATTCATTTTTTAGCCGTAAATATTTTTTGCGCACTTTTTATTATAGAGTTCTGCCTTGATATAAACCGCGCATACGTGCGTTCCCCTAATTTTTTCTTTATATACATTGCCGCGCCCAAATAATCAGGCTTTCTCGAAGTAATGTTATGGCAATCTGTACCAATTACAAACACCATTCCCTTTTTCAAAAAGCCGCTTACTTTTCTTCTGGCAAAAAAACTGTCAAGGCAACTGCAATTAAGCTGCAAAAGCGCGCCTGCAGCAACAAGCTTATATATTTTTTCAAGATTTCCTTTGTACTTAATATAGCGGTCAAAATGTGCAATTACAGGTGTAAGACCTTTACTTATGAGCCTTTCTATTCCTTCAACTGCACTGTCTTGCCACTGGGAAAACGGCATTTCAACCAAAATGTAATCCGTCCCCTGTATGCAAAGGGATTTGAGGTTATCTATTCTCCATAACTCATCAAAATACAGCACTTCACAGCCTAAATAAAGGTCGATTGAAACACTTCCTTCTTTTTCAAGTGCTTCCAAAAGCTCTTTCACAGCGCTTTCACGACTCTCAAGAAACTCCTCAACACTGCAGTAATAGGCATAAAAGTGTGGCGTAAGCAAAACCCTGCCTACGCCCTGTTTTTCAAGCATTTTCAGCATTTGGACAGATTCTTCTACTGAAGTACTGCCATCATCAATACCGGGCAAAATATGAGTATGGAAATCAAGCATACTATCACCCTACTTTTTTTCATTCTTTTGCTGCTGCGCATCGTGATTGGAACTACGTCCGTAACCATAGCCGTAACCGTAGCCGTAACCATAGCCATATCCGCCATAGCCATAACCGCCATAGCCATAGCCGCTACCATAGCCCCCGTAGTATCCGCTTCTGTAATATCTCATTTTCTTTCCGTAACGATAGTATCCGCGCTTTCCGTAGCGGTAACCGAGTTTAACATCAGAAAGCCTTCCATTAAGTACAAAACCGATAATATTTCCCTCTACAAACGAAAGCTTTTTTATTGCATCTGCCACGGATTCCTTATCAGTTCTTCCCTGCCTTACAACAAGCAGTATTCCGTCAACCATTTTTGACATAACTGCTGCATCGGTAACAATATTTACAGGAGAAGTATCAAGGAAAATATATTCGTATATTTCAGAAAGCTTGTTGAGCGTCTCCTGCATCGCTACAGAACCAAGAAGCTCCGCCGGATTGGGAGGAATGTCACCTGATGGGATAACATCAAGATTGGCATAATCTGAATGCACTATAACAGAATCAATAGAACACAGATTTGCCAGAACATTCGAAACTCCGGGAGTAGAAGATATATTAAGCAGATTTGCAACATTCGGTTTTCGCAGGTCACAGTCTATAAGCAGAACCTTCGCACCAGTCTGTGCAAACGATATTGCGAGGTTAAGACAGTTTGTACTCTTTCCTTCACCTGCAAGCGCACTTGTAACGACAATCTTCTTTGCACCGTCATGGGGTATTGTGAAAACAATATTTGTTCTGAGGGCCTTATACGCTTCCTTTACGTGGAATGAGCTTTTATCATTAAGCACTTTCGCACGTTTTACGATCAGCGGAGTGCTCTGTGTCGCAATACCTCTTTTTAGCACTTTGGCAGGAAGCTTTCTCAGACTTGAAATAATATTTGGCATTTTATTTCCTCCAACAGTTAATAAATTTTACTCTCCGTCTTCCTCATCAAATACGTTATCGTCATACGATACGTAAATCTCCGGAATTGAACCAAGCACCGGATATTGGAATTTCATTACCAAATCGTCAGCTGATTTTACACGCACATCGAAAAGCTCACGAAGAAGTATAAACGAGATACTCAGCACAAGTCCGAGCAACGCACCAAGTATCGTATTATTTCTTACATTTGGGGTCACAGGTGACGTTGAAATCTTTGCCCTGTCAATTATCCTTACGTCGCTTCGCTCTATAAAATTCTGAATTTTTTCAGGAGCAACATCTGCAATGGTGTTGGCGATTTCACGGGCAATGGCAGCATCAACCACTCTTACAGACACCTTTATAATCTCTGTATTGGAAACGGCCTCTGCCTCAATCATCCCTTTAAGCTTGTTTACAGTATAAACCTCACCCGTTGTCTTTTCAACAGTATCTGATACAGTTTGCAATACATTATTACTTTTAAGCATTTCAATATATGTAGGAACAAGCTGCTGCGACGCTGTAATATCGCTTGAAAGTGTCTTCGTTTCTACATTTTCCTCATCAATAGATGTGGTGCTGCGCCTGTTATTAATATACATTGTAATGCTTGATTCATACTTCGGTGTGATAAAGTATTTACTCAGTGCAAACGAAATCAGTCCGAAAACGAGTGTTATTACCACAATAGACACTATTCTGTCAAAAACAATTTCTATCATTCGTTTTATATCAATTTGTTCAAGATCATTTGTATTATTCATGCTAAGACCTCCTGCAAAACATCATCCACACCTTATTTTAATACAAAATGCGGCTTTTTGTCAATAGAGTTATCCTCTTTAATTAGATGTTTTTGATTTTTTCTTCATACTCTTCATCAGTAA
>JAZODM010000006.1:0-3667 GCA_045596985.1 Clostridia bacterium | reverse complement strand
TTTTTGTAGCATAAACTGCTTCCCTGCAGGCATTTTCCAAAACGCCCATAACCTTAACACCGTATTCATTTTTGAGCACAGGCAAAGCAACACTGCTTGCCGTTCCGCAAGCCGCTATAATAAGCTTTATGTTGTGCCTGAGAAGAAAATCAATATCGTCTTTTGTATAGCGGATAATAGTTTCCGTGCTTTTACTTCCGTAAGGCACACGCCCGGTATCGCCAAAATAGATTATATCCTCACCGGGCATGGCATTCATTATCTGTCTTACGGTAGTTAAGCCGCCTAATCCGCTGTCAAACACTCCGATAGGGCGATTATCCATAAATTACTCCAATCCGGGATAATAAAAATGCGAAATGTGAAGTTCGAAATGCGAAATTACGGAAGAAATCCTTCGGATTTCTTTTTAATTTGCAGGCAACCTCAAATTTTTAAATACATATATGCATTTTCTGTCCCTTAACCTATAATAAGGCTTTCTCCGCTCATTTCCTGAGGTTTGCTAAGACCCATTATGTGAAGAAGTGTGGGCGCAATATCAGCAAGTCTGCCGCCCTCACGAAGAGCGCAATCATATCCTGCAACAATAAACGGAACAGGATTTGTCGTATGTGCAGTAAATACATCCTTTGTGTCGGGGTCAATCATCTGGTCAGCATTTCCGTGGTCAGCAGTGATACATACTGTGCCCCCACGTGAAACAACTGCATCCACAACCTTTCCCATACATTCGTCAACTGTTTCCACTGCCTTTACCGCGCAGTCAAATACACCGGTGTGACCTACCATATCGCAGTTTGCAAAGTTAAGTATAATCACATCGTATTTTTCGCTTTCAATTCTCTTTAAAACTTCCTCTGTTACCTCAGGCGCACTCATTTCGGGCTGAAGGTCGTATGTTGCCACCTTTGGGGAGGGGATAAGCGCACGATCCTCATTCTTATAGGGTGCTTCCACGCCGCCGTTAAAGAAAAATGTAACGTGTGCGTATTTCTCCGTTTCCGCAATTCGAAGCTGAGTAAGACCGTTTGCAGCAATATATTCACCAAATGTATTGTTAAGTGACTCAGGTTTAAAAGCAACCTCTACATTTGGCATCTTTGCATCGTACTGTGTCATACATACGTAGTGCAGTGGGAAAAATCCGCACTTTCTCTCAAATCCGTCAAAATCCTTGTCAACAAAGGTACGTGTAATTTCCCTCGCTCTGTCAGGACGGAAGTTAAAGCAGATAACACTGTCATTTTTACCAATTGTCGCACCCTCTGTGACAATCGTCGGAACGATAAATTCATCTGTGATGCCGTTATCGTATGAGTTCTGCATAGCGAGTACTGCATCGGGATTTTTCTCCCCTTCGCCGTATACGAGTGCCGCATATGCCTGCTCCACCCTCTCCCAACGGTTGTCGCGATCCATTGCATAATATCGTCCTGAAAGAACACCGATTTTACCTACACCGATTTCTTTCATTTTTTCGTTTAATTCCTTCACAAACTCTATACCGCTTGTCGGGGAAACATCTCTGCCATCCATAAAGCCGTGAACGTACACCTTCTGAAGTCCGTTTTTCTTTGCAAGCTCCAAAAGTCCGAAAAGATGTGTAATATGGCTGTGCACACCACCGTCTGAAAGCAGACCGAAAAGGTGAAGCGCACTGTCATTTTCCTTGCAGTTTTTAACTGCCGCTAAAAATGCGTCTTTTTCAAAAAAGTCGCCATCTTTAATTGATTTTGTAATTCTTGTAAGCTCCTGATACACAATTCTTCCTGCGCCGATGTTTGTGTGACCAACCTCACTGTTTCCCATCTGACCTTCAGGAAGACCTACGTCCATACCGCTCGCATTTATAAGTGTGTTGGGACATTCTGAAAGAAGTTTATCCATAACAGGGGTTTTTGCACTGTATACTGCATTTCCCTCTGCCTTGCTGTTATAGCCGTAGCCGTCAAGTATCATAAGCATTGTAAGCTTTTTTGTCATTTTGTTTATCCTGCCTTTCTGCCCGTGTGCTTGATTTTTTACAGGCATTATAAATCATTAATGAGGATGTAAAAAAGTTTTTTACATCCTCTTTGTAAATTCAGGCGTTGCAGATGATGGAAAAATCATCCGGTTTAAGGCTTGCCCCGCCTACAAGGCCACCGTCAATATCGCTCATTGCAAAAAGCTCTGCAGCACAGTCCTTATTCACACTGCCGCCGTAAAGTATACGGATATTATCAGCAGTTTCCTGATCATAAATACCTGCAAGACACTCTCTGATGTCTTTGCAAACCTCGTTTGCCTGCTCGCTCGTTGCAACCTTACCCGTGCCGATTGCCCAGATAGGCTCATACGCAACAACAATCTTTGTTGCATCCTCTTTTGAGATACCTCTGAACGCGATCTTAATCTGACTGCGGATGAAATCAAATGTAACTTTATCTTCACGCTGTTTGAGTGTTTCACCGCAGCAAAGTACGGGTGTAAGCTCATACTTAAGAGCCTGAATAACCTTTGCATTTACAGTATCATCTGTTTCTGCAAAATATTCACGTCTTTCACTGTGACCGATAATTACATACTCTACACCGATTTCTTTAAGCATCTGTGCACTTATTTCGCCGGTATATGCACCCTTATCCTCAAAATGAAGATTTTGCGCACCGATTTTAATATTACTTCCCTCTGCCGCTTTTATCGCCGCATCAAGGCAAACGAAGGTAGGGCAAAGAAGAACTTCGTTCTTACAACCTGCCACTTTTCCTTTAAGCTCATTTATCATAGCTACTGCCTGAGAGGGAGTATTGTTCATTTTCCAGTTTCCTGCAGCAAGAATTTTCCTCATTATATTTCGTCCTTTCACATATCTTGTAATCCAAGTTTAGCTTTGCAAGGGATAGGAAAAAATGTTCAGAACGGACAAACTGAACCCCGAAGGGGCTTGCCCGAAGCTGTATTGGTATACAGCGAGAGGTGAAGTTTGTTCGTAATTCGTTGGCACCCAAAACAGAAATCCGTCATACGGATTTCAACCAAAAACCATATCGTTATAAATATCACAGTCTTTTTTAATATAATCATCGCCAACGAATGGTCTGGGCATTTTTAACATCCCGTCTTTTATCTGTCTGCGAGTGCAGCAATACCCGGAAGTTCCTTACCCTCAAGGAATTCAAGGCTTGCGCCGCCGCCTGTTGAAATATGGCTCATCTTATCGCCAAGTCCTGCCTGGTTAACTGCTGCAACACTGTCGCCGCCGCCGATAACTGTAGTAGCGTCAATCTCTGCAAGAACCTTTGCAATTGCATTTGTACCCTTTGCAAATGAAGGCATTTCAAATACACCCATAGGCCCGTTCCATACAACTGTCTTTGCACTCTTAACTGCGTCAGAGAAAAGCTCAATCGTCTTAGGTCCGATGTCAAGGCCCTGCCAGCCTGCCTCGATGCCGCCCTCTGCTACAACCTTGCTTTCTGCGTCGTTATTAAATTCCTTTGCAACAACTGTATCGATGGGAAGGAGAAGCTTATCGCCTGCTTTTTCCATCATTTCCTTTGCATATTCAATATAATCCTTTTCAAGAAGGCTGTCGCCTACTTCCTGACCCTTTGCAGCCATAAAGGTATATGCCATACCGCCGCCGATGATAAGCTTGTCAACCTTGTCAAGAAGGTTTTCA
>JAZODM010000005.1:0-13342 GCA_045596985.1 Clostridia bacterium | reverse complement strand
AATAATGCCGAGCAGTATTTCGGTTTTTAAGTAGCTATTAAAAGGAGATGCAAAAAATGGAATTTACAGTTTCGGAGCGTATGAAAAGCCTTAAAGGCTCTGCAATAAGGGAAATGTTTAAGGCAATGGCAGACCCGACGATGATTTCGCTTGCAGGCGGAAACCCTGCGGCGGAGCTTTTCCCCAGTGAAGAGCTTTCAGAGATTGCTGCTGATATTTTAAAGGAAAATCCCGTAGGTGCACTTCAGTACGGAATTTCGGAGGGTAATATTGCCCTGCGTGAAAAAATTTTGGAAATGATGAAAGAGCGTGAAAATATTTGCGCATCGCTTGATGAAATCACAATTGTTTCAGGCGGACAGCAGGCAATTGAGATTATTTCTAAAATCCTTCTTAATGAGGGGGACAGTGTTATAGTTGAGGCACCCTCGTTTGTAGGCGGCCTTAACGCATTTCGTTCATACGGTGCAAACCTTGTAGGTGTAGAAGTGGAAAGTGATGGTATAAATATAGAAAAGCTTAAAGAAGCGATAAAAAACACCAAAAACGTAAAGCTTATTTATACAATCCCCAACTTCCAGAATCCCTCAGGCGTTACAATGAGTGAGGAAAAGAGAAAGGCACTTTATGAAATTGCACGTGATAATGGTATTTTCATAATTGAGGATAATCCGTACGGGGAGCTTACCTTTGACGGGGTAAAACTCCCGACAATAAAATCTATGGACGAGGCAGGCGTTGTGCTTTACAGCGGCTCATTCTCAAAAATTCTTGCCCCGGGATTAAGACTTGGGTATCTTATTGCTCCTAAGAATTTCACAGAAAAGGTTGTTTTGGGAAAACAGGTTTCTGATGTTCATACAGCGCTTTTGCCGCAGCTGCTTGCACTTGAATTTATGAAGCGTTATGATATTGGAGAGCTTATTGAAAAAATGCGTACGCTTTATAAAAAGAAGTGTGACGTACTTATCGGTGCAATGAAAGAATATCTTCCTGAAAATATTACCTATACAGTACCCGGCGGCGGACTTTTTGTATGGTGTAATGCACCCGGAATAGATACATTAAAGCTTAGTAATGAATGTATTAAGGAAAAGGTGCTTATAGTTCCGGGAAATAACTTTGCAACTGACCAGAGCCTGGTAAATAACGGCTTCAGGCTCAATTTCTCAACAATGCCTGATGACAAACTTGTTGAGGGTGTTAAGAGATTGGGAAAGGTGCTTGAAAAATACTGCTAAGTGCAGAAAGGGAAAAACAGTATGAGGGGTCGTTTTATAGTTTTTGAAGGGATTGACGGGGCAGGAAAAAG
Organism: Clostridia bacterium; assembly: GCA_045596985.1. Lineage (GTDB taxonomy): Bacteria > Bacillota > Clostridia > UMGS1883 > UMGS1883 > UMGS1883. The sequence continues at coordinate 12,030 of JAZODM010000005.1, read as the reverse complement.
CACACAGATTTCCCTGCTTAAGGAAAAGCTTGAAAAGGAAGGCAGAAAGGTATTTTTAACGGCAGAGCCGACAATGTCGGTTACGGGCGGAATACTGCGTGATGCATTAAGCGGGAATTATGAGCGCAGTGCATCTGAATTTGCCGCAATGTTTCTTGCTGACCGTATTTTCCATAATGTTAACCCTAAATGCGGAATTAATCAGGCACTTGAAAAAGGCTTTGATGTGATTTCGGACAGATATTACTATTCCTCTTTTGCATATCAGGGAATGGACAGTGATATAGAGTGGGTAATGAATATGAACCTTAACTGTCCTGATATTAGAAAGCCTGATTTATGCATATTCCTTGATTTGGATGCCCAAAGCTCAAAGTCAAGGATTGATAATAACAGAGCGACAGTGGAAATTTTTGAGCACACAGAGATTTTAAATAAAATACGAAGTAAGTTTTTTGATGTATTTGACAGATTAAAGGATGAAAATATAAAGATAATAGATGCCTCCCAAAGTGTGGAGGAGGTTAGCGCAAAAATTTTTGATGTTGTTGAGGGACTAAATGACTAAGATAATTAAAATCAATCCTGCAAATATTGATATAAAGTTACTTTCACAGGCTGCTGATGTTATAAAACACGGCGGCCTTGTGGCTTTTCCCACGGAGACGGTTTACGGACTTGGTGCGGATACATTTAACTCAAGGGCAGTGGAAAACATTTTCAGGGCAAAGGGCAGACCTATGGATAACCCGCTTATATCACATATTGCAGATATAAGTGAGCTTGAAAAATTTGCACGTGAAATCCCTGAAAGTGCCCTAAAGCTTGCCAATGAGTTCTGGGGCGGTCCGCTAACCCTTATTTTAAAGAAAAAAGAGGGGATACCTGACTGCGTTACGGCAGGTCTTGATACAGTTGCAGTGCGTCTTCCAAGTCACAGTATCGCAAATGCGCTTATAAAGCTTTCAGGCACACCGATTGCGGCGCCGAGTGCGAATTTAAGCGGAAGTCCAAGCCCGACTACGGCAGAGCATTGTATAAAAGACCTTGACGGACGTGTGGATATGATTATTGACGGCGGAAGCTCAATGATAGGCATTGAGTCAACAGTAATTGATTTAAGCGGTGAGTTGCCCGTTGTACTGCGCCCGGGAATGATTTCGCCCGAGGATATGAGAAGTGTTATCGGTGAAGTTATATATGCGGGGGAGGTTACGGGTGCACCCAAATGCCCCGGAATGAAGTATAAGCACTACAGCCCCGATGCAAAGGTTTATGTGCTTAAAAATATGGCTGAATATGAAAGCCTTGCAGAAGATAATCAAAAGGTATGTATAATAGCAAAAAACAGTGCTGATGCATCATATAAGGCTGACCTGATTTATGATGCAGGAACTGATGACAAGGAATATGCCGCACGCCTTTTCTACCTTTTAAGAAAGGCTGATGAAGATGGTGCAGACGTAATTTTTGCCGAGATGCCCGGAGAAGACGGAATTGGCATTGCACTTAGGAACAGACTTTTTAAGGCTGCAGGGGGCAGGGTGATAACAAATGAGTAAGGATGTATTATTTGTTTGTACGGGAAATACCTGCAGAAGTCCTATGGCTATGGCGATATTCAATGCACTTTCAAAAGAGGAAAAGGCATCGTCTGCAGGTATAAGTGCACAATATCCCTCTTCTGCGGCGGAAAATGCCAAAGAAGCAGTTAAAAAGTACGGTGCGAGCCTTGATGAGCATTTGTCAAAGCAGATTACAACTGATGATTTAAAGGAATATTCCCTTATAATCACAATGACAGATAGCCATAAAGAATTTTTGCGCTCGTATCTTGATGATGATAAAATTATAACTCTTGCCGAATACGCAGGGGAAAACGGTGATGTTTCTGACCCATTTGGCGGAAGCCTCGCTCTTTATGAAGATACTGCGCAGATGATTTATGAATATATAAAAAAAGGTCTTGAAAAGACAATTGATTGCACCTTTGCAAATGGTGATGACACAAAAAAGCTTGCCGAAATGGAAAAAGAGTATTTTTCTGATGCGTGGAGTGAAAAGATAGTAGCAGATGAAGTGGCAAAAGAAAGAGTTGCTGTAATTAAAGATAAAGAAAATATTGTCGGTTACTGCATATTTATGGTTGCCGCTGACGAAGGCGAAATTCTGCGTATTGCAGTAGATAATGCACAGAGAAAGAAAGGGTACGGAAAAAAACTTCTTTCTTTTGCAATAGATGAAATGAAAAAGAAAGGTGTTATATCAGTGTTTTTGGAGGTGCGTGCCACAAATTCTGCGGCAAGGGCACTCTACCACTCGATAGGTTTTGAAGAAATCGGACAAAGAAAGAATTATTATACTAAACCTGACGAAGACGCTATTATATATAAACTGGAAATAAAGGAACGGTAAATATGGCTTATATACTTGGAATTGAAACCTCATGCGATGAAACGGCGGCATCGGTAACAAAGAACGGGAGAGAGGTGCTTTCAAATGTTGTTTATTCACAGATACCTCTGCACGAAATATACGGCGGAGTTGTACCTGAAATAGCATCACGAAAGCATATTGATAAAATAATATATGTTATTGACGAGGCGCTTAAACAGGCTGGTTTAAAAAAAGAAGAGCTTCAGGCAGTTGCAGTTACCTACAACCCCGGTCTTGTAGGTGCTCTTTTAGTGGGAGTTTCTGTTGCAAAGGCATTTGCATACGCTATAAAAAAGCCGCTTATCCCCGTTAACCATATTCAGGGGCATATTGCGGCAAATTATATTGCATATCCAGAGTTAGTGCCGCCTTTTGTAAGCCTTGTTGCATCGGGCGGACACAGCCATATTCTTCATATAAAGGATTACAGAAGTTTTGAGGTTTTGGGTGCAACCACCGACGATGCAGCGGGGGAAGCCTTTGACAAAGCGGCAAGAGTGCTCGGTCTTGGCTATCCGGGTGGACCAAAGCTCAATAAGCTTGCACTCGAGGGAAATCCTGAGGCAATCAAATTTCCAAGACCGCATATGGGATATGATTTCAGCTTCAGCGGACTTAAAACGGCAGTTATAAATTATGTTCATACCGCTGAGCAAAAGGGTGAAGAAATAAACCGTGCCGATGTTGCGGCATCGTTTCAGCAGGCGGCAGTAGACGTGCTTGTAAATAATACAATCAGTGCCGCAAAGGAGCTTGGTGTAAAGAAGGTTGCAATTGCGGGCGGCGTTGCGGCAAATTCGTGTCTGCGTGAGCAGATGAAAAATGAAGCACAAAAGAATGATATGTCATTTTACTGTCCGCCGATAGATTTATGCACAGATAATGCGGCGATGATTTCGTGCGCAGGATATTATAACTATGAGGCAGGAATAAGAGGCGGTCTTGACCTTAACGCAGTGCCTCAACTTAGCATCGGTGACGTGTTATGAATAGAGTAGAAATTTTACGTGAATATATGAAAAAATGCGGTGTTTCTGCCTGTATTATTCCTACGGCAGACCCGCATCTTAGTGAGTATGTGCCCGAGCATTACAAACTAAGACAGTGGGTATCTGGGTTTACAGGGTCTGCAGGAACTCTCGTTGTGACAGAGGAAGATGGCGGTCTGTGGACAGACGGCAGATACTACATTCAGGCAGAAAAAGAGCTTAGTGGAAGCGGTATAAAGCTTTATAAGGCATCGGAGCCTGACTGCATTAAAATTTACGAATATTTGACGCAAACCCTGAAATCAGGGGATATGGTAGGTGTTGACGGAAGTCTTTTTTCAAAAAAAGAGCTTGATAATATTATAGAAAAGCTTGATAAATGCGCTATTAATATAAATACAGAATTTACGCCCGATAAAATATGGGAAAGCCGTCCGCCTATGCCTTATGACAAGGCTTTTATTTTACCCGAAGAATACTGCGGTGAAACAGTTTCCGAGAAGGCGGAGAAGGTTCGTTCCCTGATGAAAAAAGAGGGGTTTACGCATTATCTTGCCTCTCTCCCCGAAAGTGTTATGTGGCTTCTTAATATAAGGGGTAATGATATTAAATGCACCCCCGTAATGCTTTCATATCTCGTTATGTCGCAAAGCGAAATCTTTTTATATGCACCAAAGGAAAAAATAGATGATTGTGTGTGTAAATATCTTGAAGAGAATAATGTGACATTGTGCGATTATAAAAATATAATTTATGATTTAGGAAAAATCAGTGAGAATAGCTTCCTTGCGGCAGATTTCTCGCTTTGCAACTATAATCTGATAAATGCACTAAAATGTGCATTTAAGGACAGAAAAGATTTTATATATAATCTTAAATGCATCAGAACACAGAAGGAAATTGACAACATAAAAAGGGCGTATATAAAGGAAAATATCGCCCTCACCAAAAGCTTTTACGAAATATACCATTCAGAGGGCATTGACGAATGTGATGTCTGCGATATTATTGAAAAGAACAGACGGGCGCAAGAGGGGTATATATCCCCATCCTTTGACACAATTGCGGCATATGGCGCTAATGCGGCTATGATGCATTACTGCAGCGAAAAGGAAAGCTGTGCCAAGATGGAAAAAAACGGACTGCTTCTTATTGATACGGGCGGACAGTATTACGAGGGAACAACTGATACGACACGCACACTGGTGCTTGGAAAAATATCAGAGGAACAGAAAGAAAACCTGACACTTGTTTTAAAGGGCAACGTTGCGCTTTTAATGGCTGTATTTCCCGACGGGGCGCTCGGCAGGGATATTGATCTTTTGGCACGTATGCCGCTATGGGAAAAGGGGCTTGACTACAGATGCTCTACAGGGCATGGTGTAGGCTACCTTTTGGGAGTGCACGAAGGTCCGCAGAGAATTTCAATAAAATCTCAGGAAAAAATCGCTGAAATGATGACGATTACAGATGAGCCTGGCGTTTATATTGAAAATGAATATGGAATACGAATAGAAAACCATCTCTGCGTAAAAAAACATATGAAAACGGAATATGGGAGCTTTTTGTGCTTTGAGGTTCTTAATTACTGCCCTATAGGAACGGAGGGACTTATTCCCACATTGCTTGATGAAAGGCAGAGGCAGTGGCTTAATAATTATAATGAAAAATGTAAAAAGCTTTTAAAACCTTTCCTTACGAAGGAGGAATATGAATGGCTGAAAACATATATAATGAAGATATAAATGCTAAATTCAATAAAAAGCTGCAGTTTTTAATACTGATCGATAAAATGAAGTCAGTTTACAGACAGACACTCCTTGCCGATAAGTCAAGAAGGGAAACAGATGCAGAACACTCGTGGCACATTGCGCTGATGGCAATGCTTTTTTCTGAATTTGCACCCGAAGGGGTGGATAAGGAACGTGCGATAAAAATGTGCCTTGTCCACGATTTGGTTGAAATTTATGCAGGCGACACGTTTTGCTATGATAAAAAAGCGGGTGAGGATAAAGCGCAGCGTGAAATGCATGCGGCGCAGAAGCTTTTTTCCGTGCTTCCCGAAGAAGATGGAAAAGAGCTAAAAGAGCTATGGCTCGAATTTGAAAAGCAGGAAACACCTGATGCCGTGTTTTCAGCATCGCTTGACAGATTTCAGCCGCTTATAAATAATTTCCTTACAGACGGTCACACGTGGAAAAAGGGAAGGGTGGTGCGCCCTCAGGTGGAGGAAAGGGCGGCACTTATAAAAAAAGGACTTCCCATTGCGTGGGAAACGGTGCAGAAAATGTTGGATGATGCAGAGGGTAAGGGATTTTTTGAGCATAATCAAAAAAACTAAATCCTATATTGTTCTTTTATAGGGCGAATTAAACAAAAATGATTGATTTTCGTAATTTTCTATTGCAAACAGAAAAAAAATAGTGTAAAATAATGTTTAATTTATATGGTGGTGATTAAATGTATTTATCTAAAAAGTTTCAGTCAGTAACTCCCTCATCAACTCTTGCAATAACTGCAAAATTCAATGAAATGAAGGCAAGCGGTATTGATGTTGTTGGTTTTGGTGCAGGTGAGCCTGATTTTGACACCCCCGAGCATATCAGGGAGGCGGCTATAAAAGCAATAAACGAAGGCTTTACAAGGTATACCCCCGCATCAGGAACGAAGGAACTTAAGCAGGCGGTTGCAGATAAGTTTGCACGTGATAACGGACTTTCATATGGTATTGAAAATATCGTAATTTCAAACGGTGCAAAGCATTCTCTGATGAATGTTATGGGTGCAATCTTAAATCCCGGTGACGAGGTAATTATTCCCACACCCTGCTGGGTAAGCTATCCTGAAATGGTTAAGCTTAATGACGGTGTTCCCGTACTTTTAAAGGCGAGTGAGGAAGAGGGATTTTTGGTTAGTGCTGAAAAGATAGCGTCTGCCATCACAGACAAGACACGTGCTGTAATAATTAACACCCCCTCTAATCCTACGGGTATGATTTATTCAATCGAGGAGCTTCGTAAGATTGCAGAGCTTTGTGTGGAGAAGAATATCTACGTAATTTCTGACGAAATTTACGAGCATCTTATATATGACGGCGGAAAGCACGTTTCAATTGCATCTTTCGGCGAGGATATAAAGGATTTGACAATCATCATAAACGGTGTTAGTAAGACCTATGCTATGACAGGTTGGAGAATTGGTTACACAGCATCAAACGCAAAAATTGCAAAGGTTATGTCAAATGCACAGAGCCACGCAACAAGTAACCCCAACTCAATCGCACAGAAGGCGGCTGTTGCGGCACTTAACGGCTCGATGGGAACTGTACTTGCAATGCGCAGTGAATTTGAGAAGCGCAGAACATATATGGTTAACCGTATAAATACCTTTGACGGTGTTTCCTGCCTGATGCCTAAGGGTGCATTCTATGTAATGATGAATATTTCAGAGCTTATCGGTAAGTCGATAAACGGAAAGAAGATTGAGGGAAGTAATTCCTTTGCAGAAATCTTCCTTGATGAAGCTCTTGTTTCAGTAGTTCCGTGCAGTGACTTTGACAGTGATATTCACGTTCGCTGGAGCTATGCAACAAGTATGGAAAACATTGTTGCAGGTCTTGACAGACTTGAGGCATTCATTAAAAAATTAGATTAAAGAATTATGGGGAATGTAAAAAATCTATTTTTACATTCCCTTTTGTATAGGTTTTGTAATGGATAAGATTATAAAATTAAAAATTGACAGTTTCCTAAGCGGAAAAACAATTAAATACATTCTTTCAGAGTTTCTTGGTATATCGGGTGCAATTATAACACAGCTTAAAAAGGCAGATGATGGGATTGTCCTCAGCGGGGAAAGAGTATTCGTCACCCACAAAGCACAGACGGGGGATGAGCTTGTCGTTTCCATATATGATGAAAATTCAGATATATGTCCAGCTCCATTGCCGCTTGATATAATCTTTGAGGATGAGGATATAATTGTACTTAACAAACCACGAAATATGCCGACACATCCGTCAAGAAATCATTATGAGGATACTCTTGCAAATGCTCTTATGCATTATTATCGTGATGAGGTTTTTACATTCCGCTCTGTAACACGCCTTGACAGAGATACAAGCGGGATTGTACTCGTTGCAAAAAATCCGCTATCTGGTGCGATTTTATCAGAAAGTATGAAAAAGGGTGAAATCAGCAAGGAATATGTTGCGCTTACTGACGGAGTGCCAGAAAAGGAAAACGGGCGAATAAATGCCCCGATAAAAAGACTTCAGGAAAGCATAATTACACGGGGTGTTGCACCTGACGGAAAAGAGGCAATAACAGATTACGAGGTTATAGAGAAATCCGGAAAAAAAGCATTTGTACGTCTTTTCCCGATTACGGGCAGAACGCATCAACTGCGTGTGCATATGAGTTATATCGGCACACCAATCTGTGGCGATAGTTTGTACGGTAATGCAGAAAAAGGGGAGGAAACGCTGCTCCACTGCGCAAAGCTTTCCTTTATACATCCTATTACAAAAAAAGAAATGACAGTGGAAGCACCGCTTCCTGATGATATAAAAGCAGCACTTCTCGATTGAGAAGTGCTGCTTTTGCGTTGAAAAAATGATGGGTGGAAAAAATTAGTGCAGAACGGACAAACTGAGCCAAGCGGAGCTTGGGTTACCCGAAGGCGTACGTGGTACGTCGAGAGGCGAAGTTTGTTCGTAGTTTATTGGCATAAAAAAGTAGAAATCCGTAAAACGGATTTCTACCAAAAATTAATTTAAGAACTTATTAATTCTTTATATAATTTTCCTGCCAATAAACGGTCGGTGCTGATTTTTTACGTCCCATCCCTTATTTAGGCTGTTTGCCGATATATGCCAAGATACCACCATCAACATAAAGAATGTGACCGTTTACTGCGTTTGAAGCCTCTGATGCAAGGAATACTGCAGGACCAACGAGTTCCTCGGGGTCAAGCCATCTTCCTGCAGGTGTCTTTGCGCAGATGAAGCTGTCAAAGGGATGACGGCTTCCGTCAGGCTGAGTTTCACGAAGTGGAGCAGTCTGAGGTGTAGCAATGTAACCGGGTCCGATACCGTTACACTGAATATTGAATTCACCGTATTCAGAGCAGATGTTTCTTGTAAGCATCTTAAGGCCGCCCTTTGCAGCAGCATATGCAGAAACAGTTTCTCTGCCAAGCTCACTCATCATAGAGCAGATGTTTATAATCTTACCAGCGCCCTTTTTAAGCATTGAGGGGATAACTGCCTTTGAAACAATGAAAGGAGCGTTAAGGTCAACATCAATAACCTGTCTGAATTCTGCCGCACTCATTTCGTGCATAGGAATTCTCTTGATAATACCTGCATTGTTTACAAGAATGTCGATAACGCCGACTTCCTTTTCAATCTGAGCAACCATGGCGTTAACTGCATCTTCGTCTGTTACGTCACAAACATAGCCTTTAGCATCGATGCCTTCAGCCTTGTATGCCTCAATACCCTTGTCAACAAGCTCCTGCTTGATGTCATTAAATACAACCTTTGCACCTGCGTTTGCAAGTCCTTTTGCAATCGCAAAACCTATTCCGTAGCTTGCACCTGTTACAAGTGCAACTTTTCCGTCAAGTCTGAACATATTGTTTTCCTCCTTACAGTAAATCCTTTGTTTCAATATGGTCCATATCGGTAAACTCCTGATTTTCACCGCACATAGCCCAGATGAATGAATATGCCTTTGTACCAACACCACTGTGGATTGACCAGCTCGGAGAGATAACGGCTTCTTCATTGTGCATAATGATATGTCTTGTCTCTTGCGGCTCACCCATCATATGGAATACTGCATCGTTTTCGCCCATATCAAGGTAGAGATAAACTTCCATACGTCTGTCATGTGTGTGTGAGGGCATTGTGTTCCAGTTGCTGCCCGGCTCAAGCTGAGTAAGACCCATAGCGAGCTGACAGCTCTTCATAACCTCGGGGTGGATGTACTGATTGATAACACGCTTGTTACAATCCTCAACACTTCCGCAGGGAACTTTCTTTGCCTTTGTAATATCAATTTTAACTGTGGGATATGTTGTGTGTGCAGGGCAGGAAGAAACATAGAATTTTGCAGGATTTTCTGCATCTACGCTCTTAAAAGTAATTTCCTTGTTACCCATACCGATATACATACCGTCACGGGGGTTCATTTCGTATTCAACACCGTCAACAGTGATGATACCCTTACCGCCGATATTGATACAACCCATTTCACGGCGCTCAAGGAAATATTCTGCCGCAAGCTCCTTGCCAGCCTCAAGCTTTAATGTTGCAAATACGGGCATAATGCCAGCTGTGATAATTCTGTCAATATGGCTGTACACCATTCTTGTGTTGTCCTTTGTGAAGAGGTTTGCAATGTGAAATTCCTCTCTGAGTCTTTCTGTTGTGTAATGCTTTACGTCCTTTGCGTTTGATGCCTGTCTTACTTCCATTTTACTAAAATCCTCCTTTATATAATTACCGAAAACTTCAATCTGGGTAAGTGCCGCCCACGAAAGGGGGAACACTGCCTGCTTGAAGTTTACAAGCTTAATAAATGTGGTTTCCCTTGCCTCAAAAGAAAGGGTCTGACCATCTGCAGTTTCCTGAAATTCTGCTGTTTCAATGCTTCCGTCAGAAAACTCAACATCAATGTTTTTCCAGTATGTATCGTGCGGAAAGTCTGCACGAAGATAAAATACAATCTTATCAACCAAAACCTTGCCACCAAAATCGAGCAGAAATTCCAAATCCTCACGTGCGCCGCCTGCCCACGAATGGTAGGGGAATACACCGTGTGACTCGTTATGAATTACGCCGTCAATTGCATTGCGTGCATAAAAGCATGGGTTTTCCCTTGTAACAAAGTTAGCCGATGCATGAGGGAATGACCTCGATTTTCCGTGTATATCGTGTGAGTTAAGCGATATTTTTCTGTAGGAATAAGCCTCTTCATCACTTACCTCACGTGCTGAGATAATGTGCCTGTCGCCCGAAAATGCATCGGGAGCATAGCAACCATCAAGAACGGATTTTCCGGGGATAACAAACTCAAAGCTTTTTCCCGGACAGTAGATTATACTTTCCTCAAGTGTCTCGTCAAATTTTACTGCGATAAAGGTATCTGTGTTGCTTCCTACTCGAATGGAGTCACCATCATTATACACTGCGTCATAATTAAGCGAAACACTCGTTCCCTGTGCAGAAGTCAGCACCTCTTTATTCTTGTTAAGAACATTAAGAGTAAGCAAAATTCCACCTCCTATACTATTTATTTATTTAATTATATCATACAAATATTGCAATGTTATTGCAATATTTAATGTTTTTGTTGCAATTTTCACCAAAACAGTTTAAAGTTTCCTTTGTAGAAGTAATTCCTGATACTTTTTCTTGACTAAACAAAAATTTTGGTGTAAATTATAAGTTAGAAAATTTACAATTTGTTAAACAATTTTGTCAAACTATATTGTATAATAGGAATAACAGAGAATTTTACGGGAGGGAAAACAATGACAGATGCTATCAATGCCGTTGAGATAAAAAATCTCACAAAGCTTTACGGCACAAACAAAGCCCTTAATGATATTTCTTTCAGTGTTAAAAAAGGTGAAATTATGGGCTTCCTCGGACCTAACGGTGCGGGAAAAAGTACAACGATGAATATTGTTACGGGTTGTATCAGCGCAAATTCGGGAAATGTGTCAGTTTGCGGATGCGACGTGCTGGAAAATCCTAAAATTGTAAAGGGGAAGATTGGATATTTACCTGAAAATCCTCCGCTTTATTTTGATATGACCGTTGGGGAATATCTTGATTTTGTTTACGAGCTTAAAAAGGTTAAGAATAATAAAAAACAGCATATTGCTGAGGTTATGGAGCTTGTAAAAATCTCTGATATGAAAAACAGAATGATTAAAAACCTTTCAAAGGGTTATAAGCAGAGAGTAGGTCTTGCACAGGCACTTATAGGAAATCCCGAGGTTTTAATCCTTGACGAGCCTACAGTTGGTCTTGACCCCAAGCAGATTATTGAAATCCGTAATGTTATCAAGGAAATTGGAAAGCAGAGGACAATTATCCTCAGCACGCATATTCTTCAGGAGGTTGAGGCAGTGTGTGACAGTGTGACAATTATTGCACACGGTAAGATTGTTGCACAAAACACTATTGAAGGTCTCGAAGAAGAGGCAGGCGGAAAGGACAAATATATCCTGAGAGTTATCGGTAACAAAGAGAAGGCAAGAGTGCTCCTTAGAAATATGGAGGGTGTTGCCGATGTCAGAATTGCCGAAAACAAAGAGGAAAACACGGCAAGCTTCTTTGTAGAGCAGCTTCCGGGATGTGATATAAGAAAAACTCTTACAAAAGCATTTTCCGAGAATGACATGGCGATTGCGGAGCTTCGCTCGGCAAGCCTCAGTCTTGAGGAGATATTTATTAAGCTGACAAATAACGCAGCAACTGTGGAAGAAGAGACAGAGGAAAATGTAGAAACTGTGCAGGAATCTATAGAAGCAGAAGATGTGCAGGAGAGTGCGCAAACAGAAGATGTGCAGGAGGTAGAAGAAAATGAAA
>JAZODM010000004.1:0-5828 GCA_045596985.1 Clostridia bacterium | reverse complement strand
ATCTCCTCGCTTTCTTTTGTTTCGTTCAACATCAAAATATTCTCGTCGTGCTGCTTTATCCCGAGCTTCTTTTTTTGTATACCAAACACTACTCTCGGCAATTTCATATCTTATGAATTTAATCTCGTCAAATGCTTTTTTACTTTTGAGTACAAATTGTTGTCCCAGGTTTCCAAGATGCACTGCATTGGCAAGCTGTCTGAATAAAATAGTACCATTGATAAAATCCTGCGCAAAGGAGAAGTAACTGTCATCAGCACGATAGCCGATAATAATATCATAGTTTTTATAATCAACTTTAAAATCATTTAGAATATGTTCCACTATCCGTTTACTTTAATAGGAGCATATAGTTAAAATAATTTCAATGACATTGATTGAAATCATAAATAAAATCTGCTATAATTGGAGTATACAAAAAAGGGGGAGATATATATGCCATATATTGCAATTAAAGCCTATCCCAAGGATGAGGAAATCAAGAAAAAGGTAGTTGACGAGATCAACGAAATATTTGTAAAATACTGGGGATGTCCAAAGGAGGCAATTTCAATTTCGCTTGAAGAATTTGCGCCTGAAGTATGGGAGGAAAAGGTTGTAAAAAGAGAAATTGAAAATAATCTTGACAAGATGTTGATTTTGTCAGGAGAGAAGAGGTATTGATACACCAAAAAGGTGAGTAATGCAAATATTAAAAGGTACTGTAATGACGAAAAAAGAAATGATGAAAGAAATTTTTTTGAAAGACAGAAAAATTCAATATACGCTGGAGTATAAAAATGTTAAAAACATAAATCTGCGGATAAAGCCGGACACAGGGGTACATGTTTCTGCAAACAGAAGAATTTCAGAGGAAGCTGTTGAAGAATTTATGCTTTCAAAGTCAGACTTTATTTTAAGGGCGCTTGATAAGTATGCATCCCTTCCGCAAAAACCTTTGACTCAGTATTTCAGAGAGGATGAGATTACTGATTTCATAATAAAAGCCTGCGAAAGGGTATACCCGTATTTTAAGGAGCAGGGGATAGCCTATCCGCAAATCAAATTTCGCAAAATGGTGTCGCAATGGGGGAACTGCCGCAGTGATAAAGGAATATTGACCTTTAACACAAATTTGATGTTTGCACCGCCACGGTGCATTGAATATGTTGTTCTGCACGAATTTACGCACTTTATAGAGGCAAATCATTCTAAAAAGTTTTATGCGCAGCTTGAAAAGGTTTGTCCGAATTGGAAATTGTACAAAAAAATGCTCAGCGAAATACATTTGCGCAAGTAAGGCTTAGTCTTATCGAAGAAAAATTCAGCTTTTCGACAAACAATGTGAAATGGTTCAACCACACATACGGATGTAGCAGACAAGAAAAAGATGGTGTAAAAAAAGTGACTTTTTTTACACCATCTTTTTCCGTGGGGATAGGAAAAAATGCTTCAGAACGGACAAACTGAACCCGCAGGGGTTACCCGAAGGCGTACGATGGTACGCCGAGAGGTGAAGTTTGTTCGTAGCAAAAAGGCTTGAAATCATAGAAAAATCGAATAAAATGAGGTTTTTTAACAAAACTATAAAATTCTATCATTTTTGCACACATTGCATTTCGTATATTAATCGCCTTTTTGCGGTCTGGACTTTTTTTACATCCACTTCTTAAAATTATTAAAAGCATTTTCCGTCCTTGCAATCGGCGATGTTTCCGTGGAGGTAGCAAAGCTCGTTTGGACACTGACCGTTTTCAAAAAAGCCAACGATATTTTCCACGGTGGTCTGGGCAATGTTTGAAAGAGCCTCCTCCGTCAAAAATGCCTGATGGGAGGAAACTATTACATTGGGCATTGATATAAGACGCGCCAGTGTATCATCCTCGATAATGTGTCCGGAGTAGTCCTCGAAGAACAAATCGGATTCTTCCTCATAAACGTCAAGGCACGCAGCGCCTACCTTACGCGATTTAATTCCTGCAAGGAGTGCTTCTGTATCTACAAGTGCCCCGCGCGAGGTGTTAAGAATAACTACACCTCGCTTACATTTTGCAAGAGAGTCGTTATTAATTATATGCTTGGTTTCATCTGTCAGCGGACAGTGAAGGGAGATTATGTCACTTTGATAGAAAAGCTCTTCGAGTGTCACGTATTTTATCGTGTCGCAGTTATCAAGCCCCTCGCAAGGGAATTTATCATAGGCGAGAACCTTCATACCAAAGCCACGGCAAATGTCGATAAATACGCGTCCGATGCGCCCTGTTCCGATTACACCGACGGTTTTTCCGTGAAGGTCAAAGCCCGTCATTCCATTAAGGCTGAAATTGAAATCCCTTGTTCTGATATACGCCTTATGAATACGCCTGATAGACGTAAGAAGCATCGCAATAGTATGCTCCGCAACGGCGTATGGGGAATATGCAGGCACGCGCAGAACGTGAATTTTGCCGAAGGCATATTTCATATCAACGTTATTAAAACCAGCACATCTGAGGGCGATAACCTTTACCCCAAGATCGCAAAGGCGGTCAATTACGGCTGCATTTACAGTATCGTTGACGAATACGCATACACCGTCAAAACCATGCGCAAGGTCGACTGTATCTTCATTAAGCTTTGTTTCAAAATATTTGAACGTAACATTGTGTTCGGCGCCAAACGTTTCAAAAGAAGGCTTGTCATAAGGCTTGGTGTCGAAAAAAGCAATCTTCACATAAATTCCTCCCTGATGAATAGGTATCTTGAAGTTAGTATATCACAAACCAGTGTGAAAAAACAACTTTCTTTTTCTTATCTTTGTGTCATATCATTGATACATATATCTGCAAGCTCGCTTGCATATTCCATAGAATATCCGTGGCTGATTACGTTAATAACTGATTCATTTTTCTTTGGCACTATAAGCACCCAGCCGTTATCAAAGGAAATCTTGAGAGCATCGGAGGAGAAATCCTCTCCGCTGTGCGTAAGGTAAAGGCGCTGCATAATTTCGTTTTGTTCCTTTATGTTGCAGCTTAGTGAGGTTGTGACGATATTTGACGGCGGAATTTCACTCATAAGAGTACTGAGCGTTTCGTTATTTGTATAAAGAAAATCAAGCATCAGGATTATTGCGCCCACAGCATCAAACCGATATATAAATTGTGTCATAAAAAGTGCGCGTCCGCCTTTTGAAAGCTCGTTCATAAGGTGCGGAGGGCTTATTTTGCCGCGGTGAACTTTTGCACCGTATTTTTTTGCAAGCGCCTCAATACTTTCAGGTGAGGAGAGCGGAATATAAAGCGATGCCCCGCTAAAGGTTTTCATAATTATAAGGGAGCAGAGTGCAGAATAGTCATACTCGCTGAGAATTACACCTGAGCCTGTTACAAGGGTAAGCGTCTCGCATTTGTAGTCGCATATTGCGCCCATATCATATTCTCCATGCACTACCTCGCGCGAAAATTCCTCTTTGTCAAAGCTATCCGTAAAGGTGAAGCAGCAGCCAAGGTCGGATGCAGCACTTTTTAAAAGCTGCGTTGCCCACGGTGACGGGCAGTGGATAAGGAGCTTTGCGCCAAGCGCCCTCTTAGATGTTGAATTTATAAGCTGCTTAAGATAGTAGAGCTTGTATTCAAACATAAATTCACTTTCTGGAATAGAGAGGGCAGCTTTTCTTTTTGACATAGAGCTTGTCAAAAGCTTTTCTATCTTCTTCAAATCCTCGTCCTCTATGTCGGCGCCGAGGGAGTTTATGATATCAAGAGAGCCATACATAATGCCGCTGCGAACAAAGGTGCTTAGCGCAATGCCGCCGCTAAGGTTATAAAAGCGTACTCCGCTGCGTGTGATAGGAAGCGGTTGGTCGCCAAAATCGTACGCGGTAGCGCCCCCTGACGATATGCCTGAAATAAGCGCATTTTTTATCATATTTCCTGCCCCGCTGCCATCGCAGGACACGGCAATTTTATCGCCTAAAAGAGTGGCGACTGCCCTTGCGAGCATTGATGCAAATTCGGGGGTAAGTTCTCTGTTAATTACACCGTATGCCCCTCCGTCAGAAAAGAGCGAGCGCATAGCCGTGCTTTCCCAGACTATATTTTCGCTGACACAGCTTTCATCCTCTATATATTTGTCGGGCCATATGTGCACCGATGTGCGCACAACGCAGTGCTTACCGATTTTTGTTCCTTCGCCGATGACGCTCCCCTCATATGTGGCACTTTCAATGCCTATTTCGCATTTTTTGCTGATAATTGCGCCGCGTACCGATGCGCCCTCGCATATATATGAATTATCCATTACGATGCTGCGCTTTATGCCGGCTAAGCAATCCACAGTAACATCGCGCCCAATCTGGCAGTAGGACTCTATCCGTGCTCCGCGGTTTATCATGCTGTCGCTTCCTATATAGACGGGCGGCATAATAACTGCGCCCTGCATAACGGTGGCATTTTCGTCAATCCATACGCCGGGGGCTTTTTCGTCGCAGGGGAAGGGGAGGTTTACCTTTTTGTCAAAAAAGTCGCGCACTACCCTGCGGTAGCTTTCAAAATCTGATACATCTTTGATGTAGCCTTCGGGGGAAAAAGAAAATACGGGGAGCTTTTTCTCGCAGAGCTTTTGTGCAAGAAGGGTTATATTTGAGCAATCGCAAAGCTCTGTCCCCTTTGATACAAGTGCAATTCCGGTAAAGGAAAATCCTGACGGATGGGCAAAATCGGGGGAACGCTTGTATTCGGTAACAAGTCCCGACGAATTGCAGCTTACGTTGCCGTATTCGTATGCAACGGCACTTTTTTGCGTGATGAGGGTGGTGGCAGCACCCTTTTGCGTATGGAAGGAAATAAGCTTGTCAAGGTCTATATCTGTAAGAACACTTGCACTTATGAAAAGGGTGTCCTCCTCCTTAAAAAAGCTTTCAAGGTTTTTGTGGGGGAGGATTTTAATTTGTGCCTTATCGTGGGAAAAGGCGGCGAAGTGCTTTTTTATTTCTTCGGAAAGGTAAGTCGAAAGTATTGTAATGCTATTGATATTGTGCCGGCACAAAAGGCGCACAGTATGCTCGATTATAGGTCTTCCCATAATTGGGAGCATACTTTTGGGAAGTGAGCAGGTGAGCGGACGAAGACGGTTACCCTCACCGTCAGAAATAATTACAGCTTTCATATAAAACACTCCTCGTAAAATAATCTATTGTTCGCGTATTTGCAAGACCAGCTTTTTTTCGTCGGTTATGCTTAAAAATATGACATCCTTGTAATCGCTGATGTTATAGCGCGAAAGCTTTCTTTTTAACCATTCTTCGCTTACACCGGCGCCGCGAAGATTGTTTTTTCGCAGTTTGCCGTCAGATATTACTGTGTGCGGCACGTGAGTTTGCGGCGGGGAAAGGTTCATATCTGCGCAGGTTAAGGGGCGCTCCGTTTCTTTGGGAACGACAGAAAGCTGCCCGTTTGTTTCTATAATTGCACTGTCAATCTGTGAAATGGAGCTGTATCCGGCAAGGCGGAGCTGCTCCATTACGTCGTCTATGCAGATGCGCAGCGAGGTAAGACGCTTCATCATAAGCTTACCGTCTTTTATTATCTGCACGGGCGACCCGGTTATAATGCGGCGCAAAGCCTCGCTCTTTATTACAAGGACGGAGAACAGCAACTCCATCAATACGAGTGCAACGATTGGAACAACACCGTGTAAAAACGGTGTGTCCTGCGTATCTATGGGAATTGTGGCAAGCTCTGAAATCATCAGTGCAATTACAAACTCTGAAGGCTGCAGCTCTCCAAGCTGACGCTTTCCCATAATTCTCATTGCTGTTACTACACATATATACAGAACAACTGTACGGATAAATACTGTCATGCAAT
>JAZODM010000003.1:0-5916 GCA_045596985.1 Clostridia bacterium | reverse complement strand
TAGAATTATTACAGATGTGAATACTGTTACTAAATTCATAATTTACATCCCCAAATTTGACTTTACTATATTATAGCTACCCAAAAAGCCTGTGTCAATATTTTTTTGTTTGTTGATTATTTTCGTGAAGGTTTTCAAAAGCGCACAGCAAAAAACCTACAACATCTCACCTATAATGCGCATTTCCTCTTTCGCCTCGGTTATAAAGGCTATAAGCTGACTGTTTTTCTTTGTATGGCAGGGTGCACAGTTTATCGCCGCCAGTGCGTTATAGGTACACGCTGCAAAAAGCTCTGCGCACTCATTTTCTACAGTATGCTTTTCCCCAAGCTTGTCACAAAGCAATGAAAGCTTTGCGAGTGCAGAATTTTCGTCAACAGAAAATTCAACGAGAATTTCTTCCGCAAGTGCCACATATTCATCAATCAGCCTTTTTGCATTCTCAATCATATCTTACCCTCAAGTTTTTTTATTTTACGAATATCCTCACCCAAAAATTCGAGCATAGAAAAGCCCCCTGCAATGCGTGAGGCAATCCTCTCATTATAGGTTTTTGCCAGCATATTTCTGTTAAGGTTTGTGGATATTATCATTTTCCGTCCGTTTATAAGGCGGTTATTTATTATGCGGAAAAGCTCGGCAGAGGTAAACTGCGTTACAAACTCGCTTCCCAAATCGTCAAGTATCAAAAGCTCACATTCGTTGAGCTTTTTAACGATATATTCCGCCCTCTCTGAAACCTCTCTTCCAAAATGCATATCTTCCAAAATCGGGAAAAGAGCGTTGCAGCTTACATAAAGTACGTCAATACCCTTTTCAAGGAGTCTGTTTGCAATGGCAGAGGATAAAAATGTTTTTCCAAGTCCGCATCCACCGCAAAGAAGAAGGTTTTCCTGCGTTTTTTCAAAATTTTCGGCATAAGCCATACATTCGCGCAGTATCGAGCGCATATTCTCCCGCGGGGAGCAGCCGTACTGCTCAACATATTCGTCACTGTAATAGTCAAGGTTAAATTTTTCAAAGGTTTGCCCTGCAAGTGCATCTGAAAGATTCGCCTCTTTAAGGGCAATCGCCGTAATCTCCCGCTGCAGGCACTGGCAAAGCTTGCCCCCGTCAAAGCCGCTGTCCTCACACTTTGGGCAGGCAGGCTCTACATCAAGATAGTCTTGGGGGAAGCCGTGTATACCAAGCAACCTCTCCCTCTCTTTTACGTATTCTTTATTTTCAGCCATAATACCGCTTACGGCGCGGTTTTCGTCACACTCACCGCTTGCTAAAAGATTGAGCATCCTTATACCAAAGCGGTCAAGCTGTGTTTCAATTTCCAAAAGACGCGGTATTTTTGCAAATACTTCGCTTCTGCGCCGCTGCATTTCAAAGCGCCGTTCATCCTTGCGCTGCGCAATTATTCTGGCAGCCTTTTCATAGATTGTTTCAGCCAAGGCACATCACTCCTTTACTTTTTTTGTTTTTCAAGTCTTATGCGCCGCTCAATTGCCGCCATATCGTCAAGCTGATATCCCGAAGCACTTGCCTTCCCCTTGGTGGGCGCACTCTCCTTCTCGGCAATCTGCGAAACAGTCTTTATGCCTTTTTCATACCACGACTTTAAAATCGTATTCATATACGGCATTGATATTTTTCCGGTGTTATTGACCGTTCTTTCATAAGCGTTTCTTATCATCGCCTCGCTCATAGAAAGCTCCGACACCCATTTTCCTATATAGCCTGCCTCCGTCTGTGAAAGCTCGCGGTCAAGGCCAAACATCTTTTTACATTTTGATTGCATCTTAACTTCTTTAACAGCGCGGTTTAAAAGCTTCGTCGCAGCGTCAAGCGTTGTTACGCCCTGCTCGTTCCAGCTTGCGGCAACCTTTTCGATATAGCTAAAGCTTGTCTTATCTATAGTTACGCAGTATTCAAGCAGCAGAAGTACCATTTCCTGACTCATCGAGTACCACTGCATAAAATTATAAAGCGCACTCACCTCACGCGCGGAAAGCGTTTTCTTTAAAAGCTGCTCTGCCATACTTACCGTTTCTTTCATCTTGGGATTTATATCCATTGCCCTGGCAATTTCCTTCATTGATGTGTTTTTCGGTTTTTCGGCAGTTTCCTTTTCCTCGTTGCGCACGTTCTCCACCTTTGGCGCTTCTGCCTTTTTCTGCGCATCTTCAATTGTATCGAAAACAAGTATTCCCTTGCCCTCACTATGTACAAGTCCTACCTTCTTCCAGTAGCGCCACGCCTTACTGACGTCTGTTTCGAGAATATCAAGTGCCTCGGAAATCTGGGCATTTGATATATCCTCCTCACCCTCGTAGCACCTGGCAAGACCATAAAGGTACACCTTGACATAGGTGGCATTTGCGTTAATCATATATTTATTTATAAATTCTATGGGAAGCGGCACAGATTTATTTGCGTGAAAAAAGCTCGCCATTCGTTTTCCCTCCGTACAGGTATATTAAGTTATACTGATTAATCTTCGCAATCAGAGACATTATAGCACACTTTTTCCTAAATGTACAGTGTTTTTGAGCTTTTTCGGCGATTTTTTTCAAAGTATATATGCTTGAAATTTGTTACAACATATGATAAAATGATTTTACGACAGTTTTGGAGGGAATTTGATGAAAATAAAAGAATCGGCTGAAAACTATCTTGAAACCATTCTTATGCTTACAAAAGAGAAAAAATATGTACGCAGTATTGACATCGCAAATGAGCTTGGCTTTTCAAAGGCGAGTGTGTCTGTCGCTATGAAGTCCTTCCGTGAGGAGGGCTATATCGCAATTAACGAGGATGGCGGCATCTGTCTGACGCAAAAGGGACTTTCTATTGCAGAAAAAATGTATGAACGTCACACAATTATTGCCCGCGCATTGATGACACTTGGAGTGAGTGAGGAAAACGCATACATTGACAGCTGCAAGATTGAACATGACATCAGCGAGGAAAGTTTTGAGAAAATAAAGGCTTTTTTAGAGAATAATTTTAACATTGTATAACGCTTTTATTAAAATTATGTTACCGCTATTGAAATACGTTTTTTTATGTTGTATGCTATGATTGTAAATAATTTAAGTTTTTAAGCAATATAATTTTAAAGAGGTGATGTGCTATGGCAAGTAATCAGACAACTCATATCGATATATGCAAAACACGCGACACGGAGATTGACGCTATAATCTGCCGCGTTCATGCAGCATTGGTTGAAAAGGGATATGACCCTATCAGTCAGCTTGTCGGCTATATTATGTCCGGCGACCCGACGTATATCACCGGTCATAAGGGTGCACGAAGCCTCATTACAAAGGTGGAGCGTGACGAGATTTTAGAGGTTGTATTTAGAAAATATCTTGAAGATAAATAATAAAGGGATGTAAAAAAACTCCAGATCGCAAAGTATTTTTCCTATCTTCGCGAAAAAAATAGTTGTAAAAAAGTAACTTTTTTACAACTATTTTTTATTATGTAATAAAATCAATATTATATATATCCTTAAATCCTATTTTATAAAGCAGGTTTTCTGCCATTTCAAAGCCGTAATCAAGGTTTTTTGCATCGTGGCAGTCGCTTGTGAGAATTATCCTGCCGCCGCGCTTTTTTATTTCCTCCAAAATCCACACATCAGGATAGGGCATATCCTTATAACCGCGTGCCATAGCACCGGTATTGACCTCAAAAACACTGTTTTTTTCAAGTAGCACCTCCAATGCGGAAAGTGCTGCTTTTTTATACCTATCCTCTTTGGGCGTGAATATATCATTATTTCTGTCAAATTTGGTAAGAAGGTCAAAATGCCCTATTATATCGCCTTCAAGCTTCGCTACCGATTTGTAGTATTCTTCAGCATAGGCATACGGATCGGAGTCAAAGTGCTTTTTTATACATTCTTCCTGCAAGTGTTCACTGTTATCAACATCATAAATAGCCCCGCCTGCCTTTATGTAATGAACAGAAGCAATTTCATAGTCAAATTTATGCACAAAATGGTCGGAGAATGCATCCCTTTCAATTCCGCAAAGAATATTTATTTTATCTTTATATTCTTCTTTCAAAGCGCGGATTTCACAAACATACTTTTCTTCATTTTCAGCACTCATACAATAAGAGTCATCAAAGGTTGTATGACCGTGCCCCGAAAAGCCTATATAAGAAAATCCCTTTTCTATTGCAGCACGGACAATTTCACTTGCCGTGCTCTTTCCGTCACAGTAAAAGGTGTGCGTATGAAGATTACCGTAACTCATTTTGTCATCTTCTCCTGCTTGACTTTTTTATCAATTACGTGTCTTGATGCAAGCTCACTAAGGACATCATCAACGTCAATCCCCATCTCAACCATCATTACCATAACGTGGTAGTAAAGGTCGGCAATTTCGTATATTGTTTCCTTTTTGTCGTTATCCTTTGATGCGATAATTACTTCTGTACATTCCTCGCCCACCTTTTTTAGAATTTTGTCAATTCCCTTTTCAAAAAGATAGGTTGTATAACTGCCTTCCTTTTTTTCGGTCTTTCTGCCCTTTATCATTTCAAAAAGTGCGTTGGGTGAAAATACACCCTCCTCGTCACTTTCGAACAAAGCATCGTTAAAGCAGCTGTCACTTCCCGTATGGCAGGCAGGGCCGTCCTTCTTTACGTATACGCACAAAGCATCACTGTCACAATCAGAAACTATTTTTACTATGTGCTGATAGTTACCGCTCGTTTCCCCTTTAAGCCATAACTCCTGACGACTGCGGCTCCAGAAGCAGGTAAGCTTTTTCACAAGAGATATTTTAAGGCTTTCCTCGTTCATATATGCAAGGGTTAAAACCTTGTTTGTAGCTGCATCTATTACTATAGCAGGGATAAGTCCCTTTTCATCAAATTTAAGTTTATTTATATCTATCATTTTATATTCTCCTTACAGGTATATTATTCCTATCAAGCTCTTCCTTTAAATCTGCGATTGAAACCTCGCCGAAATGGAAGATTGATGCGGCAAGTCCTGCCGACATTTTTGGAATTTCGTTAAAAAGTGTTACAAAATCCTCTATTTTCCCTGCACCGCCTGACGCTATAACGGGTACATTTACCTGCGTTTGCACAGCCTTTAACATTTCAATGTCAAAGCCCTGCTTTACACCGTCAGTATCAATGGAATTTACCACAATTTCACCTGCGCCACGCTCTACGCCGCTTTTTATCCACTCAATTGCCTCAATTCCCGTGTCCTCTCTGCCGCCTTTGGCAAAAACGTGGAATTTTCCGTCAACACGCTTTATATCCACAGATAAAACAACGCACTGATTTCCGTAAATCTGCGCCGCCTCGTTTATAAGCTGGGGATTTCTGATTGCACCTGAATTTACACTTACCTTGTCGGCACCGCATTTTAAAACTCTGTCAAAATCCTCTACAGTATTTATTCCACCGCCAACTGTGAGAGGGATAAAAATTGTTGAGGCAACCTCCCTCAGAACATCTGTGAAAAGCTTTCGTCCCTCGTAAGAAGCCGTTATATCATAAAAAACAAGCTCATCTGCGCCGTTTTCCCAGTACATACGCGCAAGCTCCACAGGAGAGGATACGTCGGAAAGCCCCTCAAAATTGACGCCCTTCACCACTCTTCCATTTTTCACGTCAAGACAGGGTATTATTCTTTTCGTAATCATCGTGCCACCTCAATTGCTTCTTTAAGGTCTATATCACCGGTGTAAATCGCTTTCCCAACTATTGTACCGTAGAGGTCCATTTTGCGAAGTGCCGCAACATCATCAATCGTACTGACACCGCCCGATGCGACAATATCCATTGTAAAACGCTGTGAAAGTGTTTTATAAAGCTCTCTGTTCGTTCCGCGCATTGCACCGTCGCGCGAAATGTCGGTACAGATAATAGTTTTAACTCCCATATCCTGCATTT
>JAZODM010000002.1:0-16645 GCA_045596985.1 Clostridia bacterium | reverse complement strand
AGGAACCTTAGAAGCAGGAACCTTAACCTTAGCCTTTGTCTGGGGATTGATGCACTCACGAGCTGCTCTCTCTCTAACCTCGAATGTACCGAAGCCAACGAGCTGAATCTTCTCACCCTTCTTAAGAGCGTCCTCAACTGTTCCAACGAAAGCGTTGAGAGCCTTCTCAGCGTCCTTCTTTGAAAGAGCTGCCTTTTCAGCGATAGCTGCTACGAGTTCTGTCTTATTCATATTTTCTCCTCCTTTATATATAGTGTTTAAGCGTTTAATTGCGACGAAATTCGCATTTTCTCGTCCTTCATATCATATCATAAGATTTGCCTATATTCAAGTGTTTTCTTCAATATTCTTTATTTTTTTGATAAATTTTTTTGTAAAGGAAGATAATGCCTCTTCAGGATTTATATTGTTTTGATGTGAAAGGGTGCAAATTTCAAATAATTTTTCGCCGATTTCTTCCTCCGTTATATGTGGGGCAGGATTTGTTTCCTCTATAAATCCTGCTTTTTTTGCTTTCCCGATTACCTTGTTGCATCTGTAAAGGGCGGGAAGCGAAGGCGTTATATGCTCAAGTTCTTCATACACATATTTTTGCCCACGCTGCGTTTTTTTAATTTCTTCCCAGTTTTCAAGAACCTGTGCACTGTTTTTTACCGTAGTATCACCAAAAACGTGCGGATGGCGTTTTATCATTTTTTCACTTACTGACGAAATTACATCATCAATTGTAAAAGTGCCCTCTTCCTTTCCGATCTGTGCGTGCATCACTATCTGCAAAAGGACATCGCCAAGCTCATCTGCAATTTTTTCGCCATTACCACCATCTATTGCTTCCTTTGCCTCGTATGCCTCTTCTATAAGGTGTTTTGAAAGGGTCTTGTGCGTTTGCTCCCGATCCCACGGACATCCGTCAGGCGCACGAAGTGCGGCTATAATTTCGCAAAAATCATAAAAATCTTTCTTTTTTTCTTTTCCCATCATTGCGCACTCCTTTTTAATTCTTCTTTCGTTATACAGCCTGAAAGTAAAATCCCTGCCGCATATACTGCCGCTGCAAAGGCTATCGACACTAAAAGCATCAATGTCGTTTCTTTAAAGCTGTATAAAAGCCTTGCCCCGCCGCAAGAGACTATCGCACATAAAGCTATTTTTAAATGTACAAACATTCCACGCACACTTACACTTTTAAAAAGCAAAACAGTATTTATTACAAAGGCAGGCACAAACGCAATAATTGTTGCAAGTGGTGCACCCTCAATTCCAAAAGCTTTTATAAACACAAAATTTAAAAGCACCTTTAAACATAGTGCGCCCACCGTCACCCATATGGGTGTCCACACCTTTCCGAGTGCCTGAAGCATTGCCGTCGCTACCTGTATATAAGGCAAAATTAAAATCATTACGCCCGTCAGGACAAGAATCATATAATGGGGTGCCCCAAGATAGAGAAGATTTAAAATCTCCTTTGAAAAAAGCATCATTCCCAATGCGCACGGAAATGCCACAATGAAAATCAGCTTTACTCCCCGAAGTGTGTTTCCACAGAGGCTCTCCTTATCGCTTTTTGCAAATGCCGCAGATACGGCAGGAACTGCACTTGCCGCAATTGCCGTAATAATTGTTGCAGGCAGATTATAGATAGTATTTGCACGTGTAAGATAACCAAACATTTTTAATCTTTCAAGCTCACCCACGCCATAAACCGAAAGGATTTTTGACGTTGTGAGTGAGTCAATAAGCATTACACCCGTAAAACCAAATGCCCCGAGAGTCATCGGCAGTGAAAGTCTGATAACCTTCATCGCTGCCCTCAAATCTGCCTTAACCTTTATTTTGACATTTTTTCTGTAGTAAAGATCTAAAATAGCTGCTGATATAACAGCTCCGAGGCTCACGCCGCACATCGCACCAAAGGCACCGTAGGCTATTCCTCTTTTTACAAAAAATGCACATAGGATTATCCCTAACAAAACCTTTATAAAGCTTTCTGCAAGCTGACTGTATGCAGAGGGTGACATCGTGCATTTTCCCTGAAAATATCCCCTGCGGGAGCTTATAATACCCATTAGCAAAAGTGCAGGAGAAAGGATTTGAAGGCACATCTGTGCCTCGGGCGCTCCGCCGCCCGAAAGCATTTTTGCAAGGGGGCGTGAAAAAACAAAAAGGCAGACTGCACCCACTGCGCAAAATAAGGTTACAAGTACGCCTGTAGACTTTGCAAGCACTTCCCCCTCCTCATTATCAGAGGATGCCACAAGACTTGAAAGAGCAATCGGTATACCCGTAACACAAATCGCAAGAAATACATTATATATTGAGTACGCACTCTGATAAACGGCTATCCCTTCCTCGTGAAGGAAAAAGCGGTCAAGCGGTATTTTCATAGCGGCACTCATAATTTTACATAACAAAGAGGCGGCGGCAAGCACCGCCGCCCCGTAAATAAAGCTCTGCTTCTTTATCAAGAAATCAGCCCCCTATGTTCTGGGTTTCCTGTTCAATATCAGGTTCTGATTCTGCTTCAACTGTCTGCGCTGTTGTAGCAGGCTCAAGAACGTATTTTTTTATTATATTATTTGTCATAAATATCTGTGTAAAAGTAATAACCGTATAAAAGAGTGTACCTATTACCGCAATACCTGCTATCGGTACAGACATTGAAATGCTTGACACCGCATAAATAAGAAGAACGGTTACTGCCGCCGCAAGGATATTCCACGGAAGACGTGCCATAAGGAGAATAAAGGAATTTTTATATATATCCTTTAGCTTAAGCTCAAAGCTTACCATAAGCTGATAGGTATACATCTGGCACATTACAAACATTGCCGCAAAAAGAAGCATAATCGTGCGCAGTGCCACCGCCATTACACCCTGCATTGCATATGAGTAAAATACTACGCTTACGGTGCACAAAACACTTACAAGAACATTAATCACATAAACTGCCATGCCCTGACGGAAATTGCTTTTGAAGTTATCTATAAAGTCACTCCACACCCACGAATGAGTATCGTTAACGTATTTACGAAGAACATACGTCATACCTGCACTTGCAGGGCCGCTTCCTGTGAGAAGAAGAAATATTACCGTTACAAAAGCACTGAGTAAGCTAAGTCCATTAACCATTTCCTGCGTCAAATCAATTCCTGCAATAGCCGCCAGCCACGATACTGCATAGGTGGACATAAACCACGCTATGATAATCGCAGGCACAGAAAAAAGAATATAGATAAGATTAAGGGTAACTATCTTCCAAAATCTTCTGAAAAAGATGTCAAAATAAAGGCTTAACCCTTTTTTATCAACATCTTCCTTGCTTACGCCCTTGCCAGGCTTTGTATAATCAAAAAATCCAAAAAATCCTGCCATTTTCACCATTCCTTCTGTAAAGTCTGTTTATAAGTATATCATAACTCATTACTGTTTACAAGCATATTTACATTTAGTTAATTTCTGCCATCTGTGCATCAAAAATTTTCTTTCTGTGATATTCACATTCACCGCTCTCATAGCCCTCTATATACTTATTCATTGCATTTATCACAACCTCGGGCTTAAGGTTTGCACGGCTTCCCGCACGCAATATCATTTCCATACGGTCAGGGAAAACATCAATGCTTTTTATATCGGGGCGGATATCGGTTTCCTTTATTCCGCTTTTAGTCTTTTTTTCTATCAGTATGCTTTCTCTGCTGAGAAATTCTTCTACACTTTGGGGAAGGTTTTCTGCCCTTACGATATAAAGTGCGTAGTCAAGCGCCTTCATACGGCTTTTGCCCTCGCACACACCCGTGATTTTTACACCCTGCGGTAAGACGTCATTGAGGTTTACCATAATTTCTTTTAAGGGGAGCGGCTCTGTAAGCGTTATTTCAAGAATTTCACACTCACTCGTATACCCTACGGAAAGGGGCAGTGCAAACCCTAAAAGAGGATGCGGATTAAACCCCTCCGAAAAAGCAATTGGAAGATGTGCCCTGCGCATTGCTCTGCCAAACATCCTTACAAAATCAAGGTGTGAAACATACTTTGTTTTTTCTGTTTTTTCATAGGTCAGGTAATAATTATTCAAAGCATACACACCCTTTCTTCGTTTTACAAAGTGCCGCCGCACCGCAAGCGGAGCATTTTTCACGGCAGTTAGGGGTTACTGCCGCCTCTTTTGCCTTTTCATTTTCCTTTTTCATAAAGTCCTTTGATACGCCTATATCAACTATATCCCACGGAAGAATTTCGTCATAGCTTCTCTCCCTTGTATAAAAAGCCATATCAATGCCGCAGTCACTAAATGCCTTTTCCCATAATTCAAGGTTAAAACACTCATTCCATCCGTCAAGCCTGCAGCCAAGCTCATGCGCACGCAGTAAAACCTTTCCAAGCTTTCTGTCACCACGTGCAAAAACGCCCTCAAGCACGCTGATGTCATTTTGATGGTAGTTATATTTTATATGACGGTTACGTACTTCTCCTTTAAGGAAAAGCTGTTTTTCAGAAAGTGTTTCCATTGTATCCTGCGCCGCCCACTGAAATGGTGTAAACGGCTTTGGCACAAAGCTTGCCACGCTGAGAGTGACATTAACGGCTCTGCGTTTATTTGTTTTTTCGCTATTATAATAGCACTCCACAACCTTTTCGGCAAGGCGGGCGATGCCTGCAATATCATCCATTTCTTCATACGGAAGACCTATCATAAAATAGAGCTTTACGCTGTTCCAGCCGCCCTCAAAGGCAAGGGTTGCTGATTTTATTAAATCCTCTTCGGAGACATTTTTATTTATTACATCACGCATTCTCTGACTTCCTGCCTCGGGCGCAAAGGTAAGACCGCTCTTACGTACCTTCTGTACCCTCTGCATCAAATCAAGGCTGAAATTGTCAACTCTGAGAGAGGGTAGCGAAAGGCTGACCTTCTCTTTTTCTGTAAGCTCCAGAAGCTTGTCCGTAAGCTCGGGAAGGCAGGTATAATCACTCGTTGAGAGGCTTGAAAGTCCCATTTCCTCATATCCCGTGGAATTTATAAGATTGCACGCATCTTTAAGGAGAGTATCGGGCGATTTTTCACGCACGGGGCGGTAAATCATACCCGCCTGACAAAATCTGCATCCCCTTATGCATCCACGGAAAACCTCGATGTTTGCTCTGTCGTGCACAATATCGCAAAACGGTACTATAAGCTTATCGGGATATATAACCTTGTCCAGATCCTCGATTATACGCTTTTTAATTTTCGGCTTTGCCTCGGGAGAGTTGGGGGACATACTCTTTATTGTGCCGTCCTCGTTATAGGTTACGTCATAAAGTGACGGCACATATATTCCCTCAATCTTAGCGATACGTTTTAAGTAATCTATTCTTTTTCCGCCGCTTTCCTTCCACTCTATATACGCATCCATAAGCTCGCCTATAACTTCCTCACCCTCACCCATTGTGAAAAAGTCAAAAATATCTGCAAGCGGCTCACTGTTATATGCGCACGGGCCGCCGCCGTTAACAAAGGGATCATCCTCGCCCCTCTCCTGGCTTAAAAGCGGTATTCCTGCAAGTGAAAGCATATTAAGAACATTTGAATAGCACATTTCATACTGAAGTGTTATTCCTAAGAAATCAAATTCCTTTACGGGGGTGTGCGTTTCATTTGTAAAAAGGGGTATTCCCTCTTTTCGCATTTCCTCCTCCATATCAATCCACGGGGCAAAGGTGCGCTCACAATACGTGTCGGGGCGCAGATTAAGTATATGGTAGAGTATCTTCATCCCAAGATGGCTCATCCCCACCTCATAAGTATCAGGAAACGCAAATGCATAGCGTATTTTAACATCCTCGGGGTTTTTTATAACACTGTTAAGCTCCCCTCCGCTGTAGTGGGTAGCCTTTTGCACACGTTTTAATACCTTGTCCAGCTTTTTTATGTTCATAACTTTTTCTCCGTTTCTGTGTTTTTCAAAAAGGCATAATCTCGCCCAGTAGCTCTTTAAAATGAGTAGCTAAGGCTTTAAAATCGGCATTATGTGTCCATACGGCTCTGCAGCTTTTAAAAAAATCGGGCGCAGCCCTTTTTAAAAGCGTTAAAAGCGCAAATACACACACCGCAAAAGCCATTCTGTACAAAAAAGAAAATAATCCCTTTTTAAAATTTTCGTTCATCACGCTCACCTCATTAAAAGGTATGCGTGAAAATCATTTAAAATACTGGTATAAATAGCATTTAAGCATTCCGTTATAAAGCTTTCGCTTTTTGTCGGCGCTTCTTCCATAATGCTGCTCAAAGGAGTCGTGACTTGTCAGTATATATTTTCCTGCATTGGGAAACGCTGAAAAATGCTTACCTATTTTTCTGTAGAGCGCCTCGCAGCTTGTACGGTCCATAAGTCTTTCACCATATGGCGGATTGCAAACAATAACACCCTTTTCCTCAAAAAGAGGTGCCTTTGCCGCATCACATACTGAAAAGCTGATAAATTTATCAACGCCCGCCTTTTTTGCGTTTGAACGAGCAAGCGCTACTGCCTCTGCGTCAATGTCGGAGGCAAAAATTCTCGTTTCAATACTGTTATCAATATTTGAAACTGCCTCTTCCCTTATATCTTCATAAAGTCTGTCCCCTATAATGCGCCACTTTTCACTGACAAAGCTGCGTCTTAGTCCCGGGGCAATCTTTTTTGCATAGAGCGCCGCCTCTATGGGGATTGTACCGCTGCCGCAGAAAGGGTCACAGAAGGGTCTGTCACCACGCCAGCGTGTTATATCAACCATTGAGAATGCCAGCGTTTCACGAAGGGGTGCTACCACACCCTTTTCTCTGTAGCCACGTTTATAAAGCGGCTCCCCCGTTGTGTCAAGATAAATTGTCACGGTGTCACGCATAAGGGAAAACTGAATACGCATCATCGGTCCCGTTTCCTCAAAATGCTCTATGCCGTATTTTTGCGAAAGTCTTTTTACTATTGCGCCTTTTACTATGCTTGTGCAGGCGGGCACACTTGAAAGAGTGCTTTTAAGGCTGTTTCCCTTAACGGGGAAGGCGCAGTCCTTCTGAATAAAATCCTCCCACGCTATGGCTCTGACACCCTCAAAAAGCTCGTCAAAGGTTTTCGCAGTAAACTGCGCCATTTTTATAAGCACACGTTCTCCGCACCGAAGATTTACGTTTGCGAGAGCAATCGCCTCAAAATCGCCTTCAAAGGTGACTTTTCCGTCAGTAACCTCACTCGTTTCATAACCGAGCGAGCGTACTTCGTGCGCAACAATTGCCTCCGTCCCGAAAAACGTCGGCACACATAGCTGTAATCTGTTTACTGCCATAACTCTGTCCTCCTGTAAAAGCATAGCATATCTATAATATTATACAGCACAATACGTGCTTTTACAAGAATTTTATTGCCTTTTAGGAAAAATCGTTTATAATATTAATATGAGGTGGTAAATTTTGCTTTTAGAACATAATTCAGGTCAGCTTATATACAGAAAACCTTTGGGCGCTTGCCCGACAGGGGAGAAAGTGCGTCTTCGGATAGCTGTGCGTTCATACACTATTCCAAATGGCGTTTTCTGCCATATAGGAAATCAGAAAATACAGATGTATTATGCATTTGAAGCAGGCGGGAGCCGTCTTTATGAATGCAGTATAGAGATGCCCGAAAGACCGGGGCTTGTTTTCTATCACTTTACTGCCGAGGCTGACGGCGAGGTGCTTTATTACGTAAATAACGCTATGGCTCTCGGCGGACTTGGCGAAGCCTCTTTTTATGAAAGTGAAAAACGATTTCAGATAACCGTCTTTGAAAAGAATTTTAAAACGCCTGACTGGATGAAAAATGCTATTGTCTACCAGATTTTCCCCGACAGATTTAACCGCTCCGGCAACACCCCGTTCCACGGCATAGAGCGCAAATGGGGGGAGGAGCCTTTCTACCGTGCTGAGCAATTTGGAGGGGAATATCTTTCAAACGACTTTTTCGGAGGAAACTTTGACGGTATTCGTGAGAAGCTCCCCTACCTTAAGGAGCTTGGCATATCTGCCATTTATCTTAACCCCATTTCCAAGGCATTTTCAAACCACCGCTACGATACGGGTGACTATGAAAATCCCGATGAGCTTTTGGGGACAGTAGAGGATTTTGAAAATCTTTGTACAGAGGCAAAAAAGCTTGGCATACGTATAATTCTTGACGGTGTCTACAGCCATACGGGCGCAGACAGCCGATATTTCAATAAATATAATAATTATCAGAGCATCGGTGCATATCAGGGTGAAAATTCCCCCTATTATAAATGGTACAATTTTAAAGGCTCTCCCGATAAATATGATTCTTGGTGGGGTTTTGACACTCTCCCCAATGTAAATGAGCTTGAGGAAAGCTTTACTAAGTATATTGCAACTGATAAAAACTCTGTTATAAAAAAATGGCTCAGGCGTGGTGCAGAGGGATTTCGCCTTGATGTTGCAGACGAGCTTCCCGATGAATTTATCCGTCTTTTCAGAAAATCCCTTAAAGAAGAAAACCCCGACGCACTTCTTATAGGAGAGGTATGGGAGGATGCAAGTAACAAGCAAAGCTATGGAGAGCAGCGTGAATTCTTGTGGGGATGCGAGCTTGACAGTGTTCTGAACTATGTTTTCCGTGACGCCCTTTTAACGTATCTTAGAGATGCTGATGCGGGAATTTTTGCAATGAAAATACATTCCCTCATTGAAAACTATCCCCCCCAGGCACTTTACTGTGCTATGAACCTCATTTCCTCACACGATGTTCCGCGCGCACTGACAGTGCTTGCCGATACGCCTGATTTTCGCACACTTTCACGGCAGCAACAGCACGACTATGTAATAAGCGAGGAGAAGATGGCCCTTGCAAAAAGGCGTATGGTGCTTGCCATTGCTATTCAGATGACAATGCCGGGCGTACCGGCAATATATTACGGCGATGAAATCGCAATGTGTGGTTTTGCTGACCCGTTTAACCGTGCGTGTATGAACTGGGAAAAGGAGCCGTGTGAAATCACACGTCAGACAAAGCTTTTTACAAAGCTCAGGGGTGAAAATGCGTGTCTGAGAACAGGCTTTTACAAAACGCTTTATTATCAGGATGGTGTAATCTGCTATATGCGCTCCCTCGAGGAGGGCACCGACGTTTTCGGCAAAAAGGCAGAGGGAGGCAGTATAATTATGATTGTAAATTCCTCCCTTCACGAAAGTAATATCGAGCTTTGTCTTGACCGCTTTTTTGTAACAAGGGTTGAGGATGCCCTAAGCGGTGAGCCTATAGAGTATGACCATAAGCTTTCGCTAAGGCTTGAACCGCTTTCCTACAGAGTTCTTATCCCCGAAAGGAAGAATGATTTATGTACAAAAATACAGAGCATATAGTCCGTATCACAGACTTTGGCACAGACGGTGAGGGGATTGCAAAAATTGACGGCTTTACCGTTTTCGTTCCGTCTGCGGTAAAGGGCGACCTTGCACGAATACTTATAGTTAAAGAGAAAAAGAACTTCGGCTACGGAAAGCTTTTAGAGGTAATTGAGCCGTCAGAAGTCCGCGCCGAGCCACAGTGCAGTGTTTTCGGCAAGTGCGGCGGCTGCTCTATGCAGAGCGTTTCCTATAACGCCCAGCTTGAGTACAAGAAAAACAAAGTCCTTGAAGCGCTCAGAAGAATTGGAGGTTTTAAGGATGCTGAGATAAATTCAGTAACGGGAAGTGACCCCTGCTATTATTACAGAAACAAGGCACAGTTCCCCGTCGTAAGTACCCCTGATGGAGTAAAGGCAGGTTTTTACGCGCCGCACTCGCACAGAGTTGTTCCCACAGGGGAATGTTCTCTTCAGGATAGTCGCAGTAACGCACTCGCAAAAGCCGTAACCGATTGGGCAAGTGAAAACGATATCCCTATTTTTGATGAAGAGAGCGGAAACGGACTTCTTCGCAGAATTTGTATGCGCTGCACCAAAGACGAGGCAGTCCTCGTCCTTGTTACGGCAGGCGCTCTCCCTCATCTTGACAAGCTGACACAGAAAATTCCAGCGCAGTTTCCCTATGTAAAGGGCATTGTACAAAACTTCAACAGCAAAAAGACAAATAATATCTACGGCGAATATGACGAGGTTATCTTCGGCACACCGTATATTTTTGATTATATCGGGAATATAAAATATAAAATTCACTACAAAAGCTTTTATCAGGTAAACCCCTATACAACAAAACTTCTTTATGAAAAGGCTTTGGAGCTTTGCGCGTGTGATAAGACGCAGAGCGTTTTTGACCTTTATTGCGGCACGGGAACGATAAGTCTGTTCCTTGCGCAAAGCGCAAAAAATGTAATCGGCATTGAAATTATCCCCGATGCAGTAAAAAACGCAAAGGAAAACGCCGCTCTTAATAATATCGACAATGCGCAGTTTTACTGCGGCGAGGCTGAAGTCGTTGCACCAAAGCTTATAAAAAGCGGTATCTCTGCCGATGCAGTTGTCCTTGACCCGCCGCGTAAGGGCTGTGACGAAAAGCTCATTCGTGCAATCGGGCAGATGAAGCCCGATAGGGTTGTCTACGTTTCCTGCGACTGCGCAACCATGGCACGCGATGCAAAGAAGCTTTCAGAATACGGCTATACCCTTAGCGAAGTCCACGTCTTTGACCAATTTCCGCAAACATCACACGTGGAAAGCGTAGTTTTGCTCACGCTTTCTGCAGTGATATAAGTTCCTGCTTGGAGGTAAAAATGCATTATATTTATTGTCCCGAGTGCGGTATAAAACTAATCCCGAAGGATGCCGGTGATGACGGAAAAGTTCCTTATTGTGAAAAATGCGGCAAAATGTGGTTTGACGCATTTTCAAGCTGCGTTATTGTACTTGTAGCAAATGAATATAACGAGATTGCTATGCTGCGACAACACTATATGTCGGATAAATATTGGACATTTGTGTCGGGGTTTATGACACCCGGCGAAACGGCAGAAGAAGCAGCCCTGCGTGAAATTTCGGAGGAGTTAGGGCTTTGTGCCGATAACCTTATTTACGGCGGAACATACTGGTTTGGTGAGAAAGAACAATTAATGCACGGGTTTATCGCTTTTACCAAAAAAGCTGATTTTACGCTTTCGGGCGAGGTTGACGAGGCTTCCTGGGTGTCGTTTTCCTGCGCACCGCAGAGAATGTTTCCCGAAAAGGAAGGAAATGCCCTGCAGCCGCTATACCGTAAATATTTGCAAATAATTTCGTGCAGTGATTGACAATTTTTCCTTTCTGTGGTAAAATTTCGTTAGTAAAAGGGAGTAGCTGACGGAGAAATCTCCGTGACAATGGCGTCAGTACGGCGAAATTTTTGCCCGCCTTTGTATTAAATAGCAAGACTTTTATTGTGCAATGCATAATAAAAGTCTTTTTTTATGTGTTTTGTACATAATATAATTTTATGAGGTGATTTTAATGGATTACGTATTGCAGTTTTTGTTACTCATTTTAGGTTTTTACCTTCTTGTTAAGGGTGCCGATTTTTTTGTTGACGGCAGCTCCTCTGTTGCAAAGCTTCTTAAAATCCCGTCGGTTATTATCGGTCTTACCATTGTTTCAATCGGAACATCACTTCCCGAGGCTGCAGTAAGCATTACGGCATCTCTTCAGGGTTCTTACGACCTTTCCATTGCAAATGTTGCAGGCTCCAATATGTTTAATTTTCTTATGGTTGTCGGTGCATCGGCAATCATCTGCCCGTTTTTAATTGATAAAATGATTATGAAGAGGGATTTTCCCATATGCATAGGACTTACCGTTCTTCTTGCATTTATGCTTATCGACAACACTCTTTCACGCATAGAGGCAGCAATTCTTTTCATTCTTTTTATTGCATACATCCTTCTTCTTGTAAAATCTGCTCTTAATAATCGCGAGGAGCAGGGTGAGGACTATAAAATTCTCCCTCCGCTGCAAAGTGCTCTCTTTATACTTTTTGGTGCGGCAGGCATTATCCTTGGCGGTCAGCTTACGGTAAATTCCGCAACCTTTTTTGCAAAGGCATTTGGTATGTCGGAGCTTCTTATAGGTCTTACCATTGTTGCGGTGGGAACATCTCTTCCCGAACTTGTAACATCTGTCATCGCTGCACGCAAGGGAGAGAGTGAAATCGCACTCGGCAACGTTGTAGGCTCCAGCATTTTCAACATTTTGTTCATCTTAGGTATGAGCGGTATTGTGCACCCGCTTTCCTGCGACCCTAACGCACTTATTGATATTGTTATCCTTATCGCAGTTTGTGCAGTGATGTACCTTGTATGCATCACCGATAAAAAGGCTACAAGATCCGAGGGTGTTGTCTGCGTACTTCTCTACGTGATTTATGTAATATATGCTATTTTAAGAAGCTATGGCTTAGTAGGATGATTTCAGGATAATTTATTGGGGGATTTTTGATGGTTTCTCTTCTTATAAGGCGCTTTATTTCCGATGATATGTCCGCTGCCCAAAAGCGCAGCGTATACGGGTATATCTGCGGAACTTTGGGGATTGCACTCAATTTAATTTTGTTTGCGGCAAAGCTTTTTATAGGAACGCTTGCCCATTCCGTTGCAATTACGGCAGATGCTTTTAACAACCTCTCTGACGCACTCTCGTCCGTGATAAGCCTTTTCGGGTTTATACTCTCGGGGCGCAAGGCGGACAGTGAGCATCCTTTCGGTCACGGCAGAATTGAATATATTGCAGGTACACTTATCTCAGTGGCAATAATTTTTGTCGCAGCAGAGCTTCTCAAATCCTCTGTTTCAAAAATAATTAGTCCCGGTGAGTTTGTTTTCAATAAATTTGTTGTTATTGTTTTGCTTTTCTCAATTTTGGTAAAGCTTTATATGGCATATTACAACAATTCCTGCAGCAAAAAAATACATTCTGCATCACTCCGGGCAGTTGCTGCCGATAGCTTGAGCGACAGCATCTCCACGCTTGCAATTTTGCTCTCCTCGGTATTTATGTACTTCACCGATATTCATATAGACGGTTATGTCGGCGCAGTAGTTTCACTCCTTATCATATGGACGGGGATAAAGGCAGTTATCCAGTCGTCTGCCCCGCTTTTAGGCAGCGTTCCCGACCGCGAATTTGTGAGTGAGGTGGAGCGCATTGTACGTTCGAACCCCGAAACTGTTGGTATACATGACCTTGTCGTTCACGACTACGGACCGAGCAAGGTTTTTGTATCGCTTCATATGGAGGTGGACGGCTCGAAGGAGCTTTTCGCGCTCCACGATGCGGTGGATCTGGTGGAGAGGCATATTCGCTCCTCTCTTGGTTGCGAGGCGGTTATTCATATGGATCCCCTTGATATTCATAACCCCGTTTTAAAAGAAATTTATGCCATTCTTTTGGAAGAATGTCAGAAAATTTCGTGTTTGGCAAACATACATGATTTGCGTATTGTACCGGGCCCGACACACACTAATGTGATTTTCGATTTGCTGCTTCCGCCTGAGCTTTTTTCGCAGAAGGATGTCATTTGTGCTAATCTTGAAAAATCAGTGAAGAATATAAACGAAAACTATTATGCTGTAATCACCCCCGAAATATCGTATTGCGGCTGAAAGGAGTTTTTTCACAATGAATTTAACATTTCACAGACAACAATTTATAGATGACCTTAAAACACTCATCTCGATAAAAAGCATACGCGGAAACTGCGGCGAGGAAACGCCCGATGCCCCTTTGGGAAAAGGAATAAACGATGCTATTGAGGCTTTTCTTTCCATAGGCAAACGTTTTGGCTTTAAAACAAAAAACCTTGACGGCTACTGCGGCTATATAGAAATGGGAGAGGGAGACGAGCTTTTGGGAATTATAGTTCAT
The DNA here is from genome assembly GCA_045596985.1 of Clostridia bacterium. GTDB lineage: Bacteria > Bacillota > Clostridia > UMGS1883 > UMGS1883 > UMGS1883. The sequence continues at coordinate 2,812 of JAZODM010000002.1, read as the reverse complement.
ACCGACACCGTTGAGACGGGTGACGGCTGGAACTATCCCCCGCTTGAATGTACCATAACAGATGACGGTGTTTACGGCAGAGGCGTTATTGATGACAAGGGGCCTGCTCTTCTCGCCCTTTATGCAATGAAAGCGATAAGCGAAGCAAAAATTTCGCTTTCAAAAAGGGTGCGCCTTATAATCGGCGGCGACGAGGAAACGGGCGGTTGCCTTTGTATGAAACGCTACAAAGAAACCGAAGAGCTTCCCACAATAGCCTTTTCTCCCGATGCTGACTACCCTGCCGTATTCGGCGAAAAGGGACTTCTGCGCGTGCGTATTTTCGGAGAAGAAACCTCTATGCCCGCAGATTTCAAATTTGAGGGAGGCAAGGTTATAAATATTGTTCCTGATGAGGCACACGCATTTATAGACGGAGAGGCACTCTCTGAAAAAGGTCTTGCGGCACACGGAAGTATGCCCGAAAAGGGTGAAAATGCAATTTTAAAGCTCGCAGAAAAAATTTCTATGCGTTTTCCTGAAAGCACCTTTGCAAAGCTCAATTCCCTTACCACTGCAGCATCATTGGGAATTGATATAAAGGATGAGCTTACTGCATTAAGCATCAATCCGTCGGTACTCCACGCGGATAGCACGCAGTGCGAGCTTTTCTATGATATCCGCTATCCGATTACGGCAAACGGAGAAGAGGTTATTTCGTCCATAAAAGACCACGCCGCTAAAAAAGGACTTCAGGCAGAGATAATTTTCCATGAGGAGCCGCTCTATGTTCCCACTGACAGCCATCTTGTAAAAACGCTTTCAAAAATTTATACAGAGCATACGGGCGATACCACACCTCCTATGGCGATAGGCGGCGGAACATATGCAAAATCCTTTAAAAACTGCATTGCATTCGGTGTACTCTTCCCCGGCGAGCCTGAGACAATGCACGCACCTAATGAATACTGGGCATTCAAGTCCATTGATAAGAATTTTGACATTATGGCAGATGCTATCATAAGTCTATAAATTCTTATTTTTCCTTTGACTTTTAAGCTATATTATTATATAATAAAGTGTACTCTTACAATGGGTACACTTTATTTGATTGGATGAATGATTTTGGCAGAAATTAATGTGCATATCACGCCGCATGAGATAGAGCTTCAGCGGCAGACAATAAATTCAATAAAGCTTTCCCTTGCAGGAAAAAAACGCTATGCAATGGTGGAAACGTTTGGTTGTCAGCAGAATGTAAATGATTCGCAGAGGATTGAGGGGATGCTGCTTGAGATGGGGTTTTCCCTCACAGATGAAAAAGACATTGCAGATGTCATTATTTTCAACACCTGCGCTATACGTGAAAACGCACACGCCAAGGTGTACGGAAAATTAGGTGCGCTAAAACACTTAAAGGCGAAAAAACCATCCCTTATTATAGGTGTTTGCGGCTGTATGGTACAGCAGGCGCAGATTGCAAAGCGTATTAAATCAAAGTACCGTCACGTTGATATAATTTTCGGTACGCACGCGTTGTGGAAATTCCCCTCCCTTCTCAGCGATGCAATGGAGCATAATCAGAAAGTTTTTGATATATCGGGCGAAGGGGTTATTGCCGAGGGGCTTCCCGTTAATTACGACGGCGGGGCAAGGGCATTTGTATCAATTATGTACGGGTGCAACAACTTTTGCTCCTACTGCATAGTTCCGTATGTCCGCGGACGGGAGAGAAGCCGCAGCGAGGAGGATATTCTAAGCGAAATAGAATACCTTTCCCAAAACGGTGTGCGTGAGGTTATGCTTCTTGGGCAAAACGTCAACTCCTACGGAAAAGACCGTGGGGAGGAGGATGCTTTTGCAAAGCTTTTGCTGAAGGTGTGCGACATTTCGGGGATTGAGCGCATACGGTTTATGTCAAGCCATCCCAAGGATATTTCACCGCTTTTGCTCCATACAATGGCGAATCAGGAAAAAATCTGCAATCAGCTTCACCTTCCGCTGCAGTCAGGCAGCAACAAGGTGCTTTCAGATATGAACAGAGTTTATACACGGGAAAAGTATCTTGAAATAATTGCCCTTGCAAAAAAGCTTATGCCTGACATTGCACTGACCACCGATATAATTGTCGGTTTTCCTACGGAAACAGAGGCGGATTTTGAGGACACGCTCTCCCTTTTAAAGGAGGCTAAGTTCGACTCTATATTCTCCTTCATATATTCAAAGCGCGAGGGGACGCGCGCAGCACAGCTTGAAAACGTTTCGACTCCTGAGGAAATTGATGCGCGTTTTAAAAGACTACTTGATGTTCAGAACGCTATCAGTTTCGAAAGAAATGTGCGCCATGAGGGTAATGTTGAAACAGTCCTTGTATCAGGGCGCAGCAAAACCGACCCCGATATGCTTACCGGCAGAAACTACGCAAACAAAATTGTGAATTTTAAGGGTGACGACTCCCTTATCGGCACATTTGTTAACACAAAAATCACAAAGGCACAAACTTGGATTCTCTACGGAGAACTTGTATAAATTTAAGAAAGAAGGAATTTAAAATGGCAGAAATTTTTGAAAAAGCCCGTGAGCTTGGTGAGGCTATTATTGAAAGCAAAGAGTATAAGGAGCTTAAAGAGGCCGAGCTTAATCAGGAGAAGGACGAGGAGGCTCTCGCGCTTCTTAAGGAATACAGTGATGTTCGTTCACGCCTTGCCGCTGAAATTCAGAAGGGCGACGTTGATGACAGCAGAATTGCCGAAATTCGTGAGGAACTCGAGGAAGCTTACGAAAAAATGACAACCAACGATTCTATCACTGCATATATAAACGCGCAGCGTAC
>JAZODM010000001.1:0-11809 GCA_045596985.1 Clostridia bacterium | reverse complement strand
TTGAACTTAAATACATGGTTGGTCCAATGACCGAGATCCCCAGAGCTTGTCTTACAGCAGATGCTATCGCAGGCGAGGCAGAGTTCTTCTCATTCGGTACAAACGACCTTACACAGATGACTTACGGTTTCTCACGTGATGACGCAGGTAAGTTCCTCGATGCTTACTATGATGCTAAGATTTTCGAGAATGACCCGTTTGCTAAGCTTGACCAGACAGGTGTTGGTAAGCTTATGGAAATGGCAGTTGAGCTTGGTAAGAAGGTACGTCCCGAAATGCACTGCGGTATCTGCGGTGAGCATGGCGGTGACCCCGTTTCTGTTGAGTTCTGCCATACAATCGGTCTTGATTATGTTTCCTGCTCACCTTTCCGCGTGCCGATTGCACGTCTTGCAGCAGCACAGGCAAAGATTAAGGAAGAAAACTAAATCATAAATTTTCACAAATTAAAACGCACATTGCTTGGCAATGTGCGTTTTTTATTTAAGTTTCCATATTGTTAATTTGTCTGCAATCTTTGCCCCTATATATTATATATGCCCCGACTATAACGAAAATTAGTCCTATAAGAAAAGCAAAATCACACGATACACAGCCTATGGGGTTATAATACCCTAATTTAAAAATGCTCTTTTCTTTTTCCATACATAAGCCGATAATATCATATATGTATATAATTCCATTGGCAAAAAGAATACTCCCGCTTGCGGCTATTATAAAACCTATAAACGTCTTCCATAACCGATATAACCTTTGTTTCATTCGTAATCCCCCACAAAATAATAAATAAAAAAGTGCGCAGTCCTAAGACTACGCACCGAAAAACGCAGCCTGACCAGTTGCAACACAATCGAATTCCACGCATACGCAGGGTACGACGTCAAGGCGTACGTTTTTACCAAAGTTAAACGTACCCCTCCTATGCGCAAAATATTCAATTGTGTTGCAATATTATTTTACCACCAAATTCTAAAATATACAACACTTTTTTCTTTGCTTTAAGCTATTTTATATTCCGACAAAATTCTTGCATTTTCTTCCAAACTATGTTAAAATACCGTTGTTGGAGAAATCCAACCTGATACTGGGCAAGTTCGAGGGCGGTTAGCCACCTTTTTTATTCTGCTGATTTCAGCAGGGATTGGGGGTGGTTTTATGGAAAACGAATACATAATTTATTTTATGATTGTTCTATTACTTCTTGTAATAACCATAAAAAAATAACTGCTCCTCCCGTCAAGATGAAGCAGTTATTTTAACTAAATCTCTTGGCTAACCGCTTTGCGGTCTTGCCCTTTATCTGTTTATATTATAATCCATATATTTGATTTTGTCAATAAAATTACCAAAAAAGCTATGCAAACGAAAAATTCGTCTGTATAGCTTTTTCTCATACACCTTACTTGTCGGTAAGTAGTAATATTTTCTATACTTCCTTATTACTACCCACCTAATTCGTTTGGTTTTTTCTATTGCTCAAATTTTTTATTCCTCTGAGAACATATCCTTACCCACTCCACAAAGCGGGCAGAGGAAATCATCGGGCAAATCCTCAAACTTTGTACCCGGCTCTATACCCATATCGGGTGCACCAAGCTCCTCATCATAAACCCAACCGCAAGCGTCACATACATACTTTTTCATAGTTTTTTACCTCCAAAAATTTATTTAATCTCCTCAAAATCAGTGGCACCGTGTTTACACAAGGGACAAACAATATCCTCGGGAAGGGTATCACCCTCGTACACATATCCGCAGATTTTACAAACAAAACCTTTTTTACCCTCTGTCTGGGGCTTTGGCTTGACGTGTTTGTGATAATAGGTGTAGGTCATTGTGGGGGTATTTGTAATAACCATCGCCTCCGTCCCAGAGCAAATGAATATTCCGTGTGTGTCAACGTCCACATAGCTTTCAACCTTCAGCGACATAAAGGAATTAATATATCTTGGCAAAAATGCAAGGGTGTTATCAGAACGCAAAAGCTCCCCATCTTCAAATTTGTCGGTGTTTCTTCCACTCTGAAAACCAAATTTCTCAAAAACGGAAAACGGTGCATCAGTGCTGAGACAGTTAATATTCATTATACCCGTCTGCTTTATAACGTGATGCGAATAATTCTGCTTGTTAATTGTAACGGCTATTCTGTTTGGCGAATCCGTTACCTGTGTAACAGTGTTTACAATCAAACCATTATCCTTTTTGCCGTCGTTTGACGTCACAACATAAAGGCCGTAGCCAATATTGAAAAGGGCTGACATATCATTCTTGTTTGCCGTTTCGCTTCTCTGCGCAAGATATTCCTGACACAGCTCATCTGCAAGGGCATTAAGTGACTGCGTGCTTTCCTCACTCAGTGCAGACATAATTTTTACTGTTGTTTCAGTATAGGTTATATTCTTACTCTTTGAAAGCATTTCACGCATTACCTTTGCGGCAAGGGGCGCCCAGCTTCCGTTTTCTATAATTCCAACTGTTCTGCCCTGGAAATTGCGCTCAGTAAGATTTTCTATAAATTCCCTCATAAACGGGAAAATATCTGCATTATAAGTTGTTGTTGCAAGAACGAGCTTACTGTAACGGAATGCATCCTCAACCGCCTCCGCCATATCTGTGCGGGCAAGGTCGTGAATAACAACCTTGGGACATCCGTTTTCCTTAAGCTTCTCGGAAAGCATCATAACTGCCTTTTTCGTATTGCCGTAAACAGAGGTATACGCAATTACAATACCCTCACTCTCCGCCTCGTAGCTTGACCAGGTGTTATAAAGGTCAATATAATACCCTAAGTTTTCTTTAAGCACAGGGCCGTGAAGCGGACAAATGATATCTATATCAAGGCCTGCCGCCTTTTTAAGGAGATTTTGCACCTGTGCACCATATTTACCTACAATACCGATATAATATCTGCGTGCCTCACACGCCCAGTCCTCTTCCCTGTCAAGTGCACCGAATTTTCCAAAGCCGTCTGCTGAAAACAGAATTTTATCAAGGCTGTCATATGTGACAATAACCTCGGGCCAGTGTACCATAGGCGCAGTTACGAACGTAAGGGTGTGTGCACCAAGTGTTAGTGTATCACCCTCCCCCACAACTATCTGCTTATCTGAAAAATCCGTACCGAAAAACTGCTTCATCATTACAAACGATTTTGATGATGACACAATCTTTGCATCAGGATAAGTATTAACAAAATTGAAAATATTTGCTGAATGGTCAGGCTCCATATGCTGCACAATAAGATAGTCAGGCTTTCTGCCGCCCAGTACAGATTCAATATTATCAAGCCATTCGTGTGTAAAACGCGCATCAACAGTGTCCATAATCGCAATTTTTTCATCAATAATTGCATAGGAGTTATATGACATTCCGTTTGGCACACTGTATTGACCTTCGAACAAATCAACCTCGTGGTCATTCACGCCGATATATTTAATAGTGTCTGAAATAATCATCACGTTTCCCTCCTCATTATAGCTATTATAATTATATCACAAATTTTTAAACCGTCAATATAAATAAAATTATGTTTACTTGACAATATTATTGCAGAAGTATAAAATAGATAATGCAGTAAAGGAGGATTTTTTATGACAAACCTTGTAGAAAAGCTAAAGATAGAGCGTACCCTTTCCCACAGGGAATTTTATGAGCTTCTTATAGCAGATACTTATGATTCCTCCCTTTTCAAATCTGCTGATGAAATAAGGCGCGAAATCTATGGCACTGATGTATATATCCGCGGTCTTATCGAGTTTACAAACTATTGCAAAAACAACTGTTACTATTGCGGCATACGCTGTGCAAACAGCAGCGCGCAGCGCTACAGACTTTCTAAGGAGCAAATCCTTGATTGCTGCCGTGAGGGGTATGAGCTTGGCTTCCGCACGTTTGTATTGCAGGGCGGTGAAGACCCGTATTTTACCGATGAACGGATTTGCGATATTGTCAGCACTATACGAAAAGAATTTCCCGATTGCGCTATTACACTTTCTATCGGTGAAAAATCCTATGACAGCTACCTTGCCTATTTTAAGGCAGGTGCAAACCGATTTCTTCTTCGTCACGAAACGGCAAACGACACTTTGTATAATAAGCTTCATCCCGATACAATGCGCCTTGAAACACGCAAGCAGTGTTTGTATGACCTTAAGAAAATAGGTTATCAGGTTGGAAGCGGTTTTATGGTTGGCGCACCGTTTCAAACGCTTGACAATATTATTGAGGATTTATTTTTCCTTTCTGAATTACAGCCCGATATGATAGGAATAGGGCCGTATATCGTGCACAGGGAAACTCCGTTTTCAATCTATCAGAGCGGCAGTGTGGAGCTTACTGTGCGGCTTATCGCAATACTGCGCCATATGTTTCCGTATGCACTTATCCCCTCTACCACGGCGCTCGGCACACTGCATCCCGAGGGACGTGAAATGGGTCTTCGTGCAGGTGCAAATGTAGTTATGCCCAATCTTTCACCGCAAAGCTACAGAAAGCTTTATGATTTATATGACAATAAAATTTCCACGGGCGAAGAAGCAGCACAGAGCCGTGCGCTACTCGAAAAAAGGGTGGAGGCAGCGGGGTATAGGGTAGTGACCGCAGTAGGTAATGTAAAGAAAATGCATAATGCATAATGCATAATTATAAAGGAAATTTGTTATGGATAAATGTTTAATCGCAATGAGTGGCGGCGTTGACAGCGGCGTTGCGGCATTTTTGATGAAGAATAAAGGCTTTGACTGTGTGGGCGCTACGATGAAGCTTCTTGAATGCACTAAGATTGCCCTTGATGAAGAGCATAAATGCTGCTCTAAAGAAGATATAGAGGATGCCCGCAAGGTGGCTTCATCGCTCGGGATAGAGCATTATCTGTACGACTTTTCAGAACATTTTTGTGAAAAGGTCGTTGATAAATTTGTGCACGCATATGAAACGGGTGCAACACCAAACCCGTGTATTGAATGTAACCGCCATTTGAAATTTGAAAGGCTTTTTAAAGAGGCTGAGGTCTTGGGCTGCACACATATTGCAACGGGCCATTATGCACGGATTGAATATGATGAAAACAGCAAGAGATACCTTTTAAAAAAGGCAAAGGATTTGTCAAAGGACCAGAGCTATGTCCTCTATTCCTTAACGCAGGAGCAGCTTGCACGCACATATTTCCCGCTCGGAGATATGACAAAGGACGAGGTGCGTATTATTGCCGAGGAAAACGCCCTTATAAATGCACAAAAAAAAGAAAGTCAGGATATATGCTTCGTAAAAGGAGAAGACTATACCGACTTTATAGAAAGATATACGGGTAAAACCTACCCGTCAGGGGATTTTGTAGATACAGACGGAAATATTCTCGGTACACACAAAGGCATTATCCGCTATACAGTAGGTCAGCGCAAGGGCCTGGGGCTTGCCCTTCCTGCGCCGATGTATGTAAAATACATTGATACCGATAAAAATGAAGTTGTCCTTTGCAATCACGAAGAATTATTTACAAAAGACCTTATTGCAAGCGATATAAATTTAATCAGCGTTGATAATCTATACACCCCTATGAGGGTAAAGGCAAAGGTGCGCTACCGCCATACGGAGCAAAGTGCAACGGCAGTGCAGCTTGACAAAGACACAATCCGCATAGAGTTTGATGAGCCGCAGCGTGCCATCACAAAAGGACAGGCAGTTGTTCTTTATGATGGGGACACGGTAGTAGGTGGCGGAACGATTATAGGCTGAGGATGTTAAAAAAGCAGAAACCGAGGGCGTGTACCTCGGTTTCTGCACCTATAAAGGGCTGGCACGGTGAGTGCCGCGCGAGCGAAAGCCCTTCCCTCGCTGTGAAATGTTTTATACAATAAAACTTTTGCAGCGAAATGATGACCTTGTCATCATTTTATTCCCGTTGAGCCAAAGCCGCCCTCGCCACGCACTGTTTCACAAAGCTCATCTGCCAAAATGAAATCAGCCGTGACAAAAGGTGCTATAACGAGCTGCGCAATACGTTCCCCGTTTTCAATAGTCTGCGCCTCTTCCCCGTGGTTATGAAGTGCGACCATAATTTCGCCACGGTAATCACTGTCGATAACGCCGACCTTGTTTGCAGGTGCGAGATTGCGTTTTGTAGCCATACCGCTGCGTGCATATACAAGACCTGCATATCCCACAGGAATTTCCATAGCAATCCCAGTATGCACCATCACCGTTTGATGCGGGTTAATTATTATTGGCGCCTGGGTGCAGGCATAAAGGTCTGCCCCTGCGGAAAACTCCGTTGCGTAGGTGGGGATTATTGCACTTTCTACAAGCTTTTTTACTTTCACATTATATTTCATAGGTAACCTCTTCTTTCGAAAATATCTGTGTGTTTATTATAACAATATATCGCTTTGATGTCAACAAAGCATAATTTTCTATGAAACAAAATTTATGCAATTTTTAATTTTTTTATTTACTAAACACACTGTATATAGTATAATATAATTAATAAAGGGACAATTCCCTTTACCACAACTATTTTAAGGAGGGGCACATATGAAAACTAACATTTATTTGAGGAAAGTACAACTCGGCACAGAAAAGAAAGAAATGATTATCAAAAAAGTAGACAAGCTTTCAAAATTCTTTGATGATGACGTTACTGCCGATATTGTTATAGGCACTCAAAAAGATAAAATGATTGTTGAAGTCACAATCCGCACTCCTGATATGATATACCGTGCGGAGGAGCGCAATGACGAAGTTTACAACGCAACAGATGAAATTGTTGAGTCAATTATGCGCCAGATTCGCAAAAACAAAACACGTCTTGCAAAAAAACTCCGTGAGGGTGTTAACAAGGAATTTGATTTCGGCACTGATGCTTTGGAGGATGAGTCCGAGATTAAAATTGTAAAAACCAAAACTCATCAGGTGAAACCTATGAGTGCAGAGGAGGCTGTACTGCAGATGAACCTTATAGGTCACTCCTTCTTTGTATTCCGCAACGCACAGACAAATACCACAGACATTGTATACCGCCGCAAGGACGGTAACTATGGTCTTATCGAAACAAACTGATGATAAATATAAAGGAAGCCATAATTGTAGAGGGCAAATATGATAAAATGCGGTTGGAGCGCGTCTGTTCCTCCCCCATTTTTACAACAGAGGGATTTCGTATTTTTAAAGACAAGCAAAAGCGTGAATTTTTGCGCACCCTTGCGAAAAAGCGTGGTCTTCTGATTTTGACAGACTCTGACAGGGCAGGCTTTATGATACGAAACCATATAAAGGGTTTTGTAAATGAGGGCGATATCCGTCAGGCATATATTCCTGAAATTTTTGGTAAAGAACGCAGAAAGAGCTTACCCTCCAAGGAGGGTAAGCTCGGCGTTGAGGGTATAGATGAAGAAACTCTTGAAGAGGTACTGTCACGCTATTGCGCCCCCGAAAACAAAAGTGAAAAAATCACAAAAACCGATTTATATGATGCGGGGCTTTACGGGGCACCAGAGAGCAGGGGTGCGAGAAAGGCGCTTTGCAGCCACCTTTCCATTCCGCACAAAATCAGCGTATCGGCAATGATTGATGCGCTCAACGCACTGATTACAAAAGAAGAATTTTTAGAAATTACGGGCAAGTGATATTATGCATGAAGGTCACAGACAAAGATTAAAAAACAGATTTTTAAATGAGGGGCTCGGCTCTTTTGAAGACCATGAGGTGCTGGAGCTTCTCCTTTATTATGCAATTCCGCAGGGGGACACAAATCCGCTCGCGCATAGGCTGCTTGATAAGTTTTCCACGCTCAATTCAGTTTTTAACGCCTCCATACAGGAGCTTTGCACGGTTGACGGCGTAAGGGAGCATACGGCAACTCTTATAAAGCTAATTCCGCACATCTCGCAGTTTTATACAAGTCTTTTGGTACGTGAAAAGAAAACACTGCATAATTCGCAGGAGGCAGGTCTTTTTGTTTGCGCTATGATAGGTTGTCTTAAGAACGAGGTTTTCGGTGTAATATGTCTTGACGCGCAAAGGCGCGTTCTTGCGTTTGAGCTTTTGGAGCAGGGAACTGTATCGCGTTCAAATGTTCATCCGCGAAAGGTCATAGAATGTGCACTGCGCCACAATGCAGAAAGCGTGATACTCGCACATAACCATCCTGCAGGAACGGCGTATGCATCTGAGGAGGACAGACATCTTACAAATGTTTTGTGTCCGCTGCTGGAGGGTATCGGAATAAGGGTTATTGACCATATAATTGCCGCTTCCCCTGAAAGCTTTGTTAGTATGGCTAACAGTGGACTAATGCCGAATTAAGGCTGTCGCCTTTCGAAAAAGAAGTTTTGCAAGCAAAACATTCTCTTTCGAGGTAAGGGCTTTCGCTCGCGCACCGCTCACCGCGGTAGCCCTTGTAAGGAATTAAAATCGAGGTACACGCCCCCGATTTTAATGAATTTAATGTTAAGGGGATACCCCTTAACAATCCCCTTTTAACTAAAAAACACAGAAAGGATTGTTTTAAATGACACTTGAGGCACTTCAGAAAGATATGATTGCCGCTATGAAGGCAAAGGATAAGGTAAGAAAGGACGTAATCTCCTCCCTTATTGCCGCCGTAAAAAAGTACGGAATAGATAACGGCGTACGTAACGATATTACGGAGGAAATGACAGACAGTGTTCTGCTCAAAGAACTTAAGACCGCGAAGGAGCAGATTGAAACCTGCCCGCCCGAGAGGACTGACCTTTTAGAAGCTTATAAGACAAATTACGAAATTATTCAGGAGTATGTTCCCGCGCAGCTTAGCGAGGAGGAGATAATTAAGCTCCTTACAGGAAAATATTCAGAGCTTATTGCGACAAAGAACAAGGGAATGATAATGAAAACCGTTATGGCGGAGCTTAAGGGTAAGGCTGACGGAAAGGTAATAAGCGAAGCAGTTGCAAAACTCTGCAAGTAATAAATTTATGCTAAACATTGAAAAGAACTTAACTCCCCGATTAAAAATGATAGCAGACCTTGTTCCGCAGTGCACCACTGTGTGCGATATAGGAACTGACCACGGATACGTGGCAATCTATCTTGCAAAGAAAGGTATCGCAAAAAAGGTTATTGCCGCAGATATTAAAAATGGGCCTCTTCTTCAGGCTCAAAAGAACATTGCCCTTTTTGATGCGGAGGATATTGTTGAAACAAGGCTTTCTGACGGTTTTTGTGCAATAAAGGATAATGAGGCGGAGTGTGCCATCATCGCAGGAATGGGCGGCGAAACCATTGCGAGTATTCTTGAAAACGAAAAGGGCTGTACGTATTTTGTACTGCAGATGCAGACGGCACACAGACACCTTCGGGAATATCTGTGTAAAAATGGCTACGTAATAGAAAAGGAAGCCATTTGCAGCGAGGGCAGAAAAATGTATACCGCACTTCTTGCAAGGCGTGGGCAAAGTCCTGCACTCAATGAAATTGAGATGGAAATAGGGCCGTTTCTTATAAAGCACAGACCGCCGCTTTTTACCGAATATGTGCGCTACCGCTTATATGAAATAGACGTTATACTGAAAAACATTTCCTCCTCCCCTACTGCAAAGGAAAGAGAGGAACACTGCCTTTATCTTAAAGCGGAATATGAAAAGCTGCAAAAAGGAGAGTAACTATGGCAGCATTAAAAGAGATAACAGATTATATAGAACAGCTTTTTCCAAAAGAATACGCCGAGGATTTTGATAATGTAGGACTTCTCGTAGGGCGCAGTGATAAAGATATTACAAAAGTCCTTCTGTGCCTTGATGCCAATAAAAACGTAGTGCGTGAAGCGGCAGAAGTGGGGGCGGAGCTTATCATTACGCATCACCCCGTAATATTTAACCCGATTAAAAATATTACCGATACCTCCAACGAGGGGGAAATGCTCCTTTGTGCAATTGAAAACGGTATCAGCATATACAGCGCACACACAAATCTTGACAGTGCACCATCAGGGCTTACTGACGAGGTGTGTTCTCTTCTTTCCCTTACCCCCGTTTCAAACCTTGAGGGTGTTTTGGGAAGGCTTTGCAAAGTGCCTGACGAAACCACTGCAAAATCACTGTGTAAAAAAATTAAAAAGGAATTTGGTATTAAAAAGCTTTTTTCAACCTTTACTTCTGACAGAGAAATAAAAACCGTTGCAGTATGTAACGGCAGCGGCAGCGGTGAGCTTTGCACCATAGCAAAGGACTTGGGTGCGGACGTATATATTTCAGGTGATTTAAAGCATCACGAGGTCTGCGCATTTAAAATCAGTGACAACATTGATTTTATTGAGATGCGGCATTTTGACAGTGAAAAAATTGTGACAAAGCTCCTTGAGCGTAAGCTTACACAAAAGTTTGAGGGAAAGCTGAGCATTTGCATAAGCGAGGCTGAAACCTCCCCGTTAATTGACACAGATGATATTTTATGATAAAATATCATCTGCTAAATGATTGAGCAGCCTGAACGGTCGCGGCAGCGATTTTTCGCTGATGAGGAAAGTCCGAGCTTCACAGGACAGGATGCCGGAGAAATCCCGGTGGAGGCGACTCTAAGGAAAGTGCAACAGAAATAGACCGCCCGATTTATCGGGTAAGGGTGGAAAGGCGGGGTAAGAGCCCACCGACATTGCGGTAACGCTTTGTGCCATGTAAACCCCATCTGAAGCAACGCCGACAGGATTGGTTTGTCCGACCTATAATCCGACGGGCGGCTGGAGCCGTATAGAGATATACGGCGTAGATAGATGACCGTTTTAAACGACAGAACTCGGCTTACAGGATTACTCATAATTAAAAAGAAAAAGGAATGCGTTTTGCATTCCTTTTTTGTTACAATAAACCAATTTGTTTCAACACAAACACCCACAGGAAAACAGTTATAATACATATTGCCGTGTTAAAAGCTACAATCTGTGCGGCAAGCTCTCCGTCGCTTTCCATCTGCAACGCCATAGGATATGACGAAACTGCCGTGGGCGATGCCAATGCAGAAATAAGAAGTGCAAGATCTCCCCCACGCATACCCATAAGTGCTGCTACGGATATTCCTGCAAGCGGAATTATAACAAGCTTTCCCGAAACGGCAATTATAAGTTGTTTAAGATTTCCTTTAATGCTTCCGAGATTTACCGATGCACCCAGAAGAATAAGTGCAAGAGGGGTAGCTATTTTTGCCACATCTCCTATTGATTTTTCTACAAGGGTGGGAAGCTTTATTTCCGAAATCAGCACGATTATACCAAAAATTGATGCTATGATAAGGGGATTTGTAACAACACCCTTGAGCATTTTCTTAAAGCTGGGCTTTCCCCCTCGGAAAAATTCCAGCACAATTACCGATAAGACATTTAAAAGAGGTACAACAATTGCAACTGCAACGGAAATCTTTCCTGCAATCCCCTCTCCGCAGATTGAAACGCAAAGAGGTACACCAAAAATAACAAAGTTACTGCGGCACATTCCCTGCACCATGGCACCGCGTTTTGCATTGTCTTTTTCAACAAGTGAAACTATCACGGCAGACAGCAAAAATGTGCAAAGGATTACACCTGCGGCATAAAGTGCCGTACCAATATCTTTTATGTCTGCTATGGAAGAATTATATAAATTATAAAATATGAGTGCAGGAAGAAACACCTTGAAAATTGCCGCATTCATCTTCTTCACTGTATTATCATCAAACACCTGTATTTTACGCAGAATGCCACCTAACAACATCAATATCAGAAGTGGTGCTATAATCTCAAAAGAAAGCTTTAAATTTTCCATAATTAGCTCCAAACGTCATTTCGTGATTCGCCTTTTATAAAAGC